>DATNBD010000054.1:0-2311 GCA_035572155.1 Rhodoferax sp. | reverse complement strand
GCACTGGAGGAACGTCCGGACTGCACAGGGCAGCGTAGCAGGTAACACCTGTCCACCGCGAGGTGAGGATCAGAGCAACAGAGACGAGCCGGTTCAGTCCGGGTGAAACGGGCAATCTCTACGCGCAGCAATACCAAGTAGGCCAGCGTTGATGTGGCTCCGCAGAGCTGGCGGGTAGGTAGCACCGAGCCGGGTGGGCGACCCCCGGCCCAGAGTAATGGCGGTCACGCCGGGGTTTTCGCAAGAAAGCGCCGGCGCACAGAATCCGGCTTATCGGCGGGCTTCACACTTTTTTCCCCGCGGCTGCCGGGCGCGGGATCAGCGCCCCGCCAGCACGGTGCCGCCCAGCGCGAACACCGAGTTGGGCGCCTTCGTTCGCACGGGCTCGGGCGGCGGCTTCACGTACACGCCGCGCCGCGCCGGCCGCGACTCTATCTGCACGCCCTTGGCGCGCTGCTCGCTGATCAGGGAGCGCAGGCTGATGGATTGCATGTGCGCCGTCATCTGCGCGCTCAACGTGGCCCAGAGTTCGGCCGTCATGGCCGCGGCTGCTGCGGGTTGCCGCGCATTCGCGGGCGCGTCATCGGCGCCGCGGCGGCCCTCGACGGCGCCCACGATGTCGGCCACACTGATGGCCTCGGCGCCGCGCGCCAGCGAATAGCCGCCGCCGGGCCCGCGCGTGCTCTCCACGAGGCCGCATTGGCGCAACCGGCTGAACACTTGTTCGAGGTAGGACAGCGAGATCTGGTGGCGCACCGCGATATCGGCCAACGACACGGGGCCGGTGTTTTCACGCAGGCCCACGTCGATCATGGCGGTAACGGCAAATCGCCCTTTGGTGCTCAGACGCATGACGGTACTCCTTTGAGCGTCACGAAGGATGTGACGAGACTTACTTTAGGCGATCGATTACTTCGTGTAAATTCGTATTTTTAATAATAATTATTCGAAAAAAACGAATAATAAAATTAAACTCGAACCTGTTCGCGAAGGGGATTTGCGTGAATTTCAAACATCTGCACTATTTCTGGGTCACCGCCCGGGCCGGCGGCATCATGCGCGCGGGTGAGCAACTGCACACCACGCCGCAGACCCTGTCCGGCCAGATCAAGCTGCTGGAGGAGTGGCTGGGGCGCAAGCTGTTCCGCAAGAATGGACGCCAGTTGGCGCTGACCGATGAGGGCCGGCTGGCGCTGGGCTATGCCGACCAGATCTTTGCGCTGGGCGCCGAGCTCGAGGGCGCGCTGCGCCAGACCCACCGCGGCAAGCCGGCGCTGGAATTTCGCGTTGGAGTGGCCGATTCGGTGGCCAAATCGGTTGCGTACCGGCTGCTGGAGCCGGCGCTGTCCGTGGCCGGGCCGGTGCGGCTGATCGGCAACGAGGGCAAGTTCCCGGACCTGCTGGCCCAGCTCGCGCTGCACCGCCTCGACCTGGTGATTGCCGACGAGCCGCTGTCCCGGCGCATGAGCGTGAAGGCGTTCAACCATGCGCTGGGCACCACGACCATGAGTTTTTTCTGCGCCCCAGCGCTCAAGGCGCGACTCAAGGGGGCCTTTCCGCAATGCCTGGATGATGCCCCCATGCTGATCCAGGGCGTGGCCTCGTCGGTGCGCCAGCAGTTAGAGGGCTGGCTCGCGCAGCACCAGATCCGTCCGCGCGTGGTCGGTGAATTCGACGACGGGGCGCTGATGACCGCGTTCGGCCGCGAAGGGCGTGGCGTGTTCATGTCACCCGCCGTGCTGGAGCAGGAGACAGTGGCGCAGTACGGCGTCGAGGTGATCGGGCGTTCGAGCGAACTGGTGGAGGAATTTTTTGCGGTGTCGGTGGAGCGGCGCATCACGCATCCCTGCGTGGCCGCCATCACGCAGGCGGCGCGCGGTCGGCTGTTCGGTGCCTGACGCTGCGCTCCTGCAGCGGCTTCTCGCGTGGCTCAGTCGTTGCTCGGTGGCAGCGAACGCACGCGCTCCACGTGCGCCAGCAGCGAGCGTGCTGCCACGGGCCACATGCGTGGCGGTACATCGTCGTAGGCCAGCGCCACCCAGTCATCCAGCGTGCCTTGCGGTCTGGCGCGCATCGCGGCGATGACCTTGGCCTCGCGCCGCAGCCGATGCGCCTTGAGCCATTCGATGGCGCCCTTGGCCGGGCCCAGCACGTAGCCATGCGCCGGCAGGATGAATTCGATGCCGTGCGTGTCGCAGGCGGCGCTCAGGAGGTCCAGCGAATCGAGGTACGCGGTCATGTCGCCGTCGGGCGGATCCACCACCGTGGTGCTGCCGTTGAGCACATGGTCGCCGGAGAACAGCAGGCCGTC
>DATNBD010000053.1:0-3900 GCA_035572155.1 Rhodoferax sp. | reverse complement strand
TGAAGCGGTTCTTGAGCCATTTCAACCCGCGCATCGGCGTGCTGCTGGAGACCGAGGTCTGGCCGAACCTGGCGGCAGCTTGCCGGCAGGCTGGCGTGCCATTGGTCTTGGCGAATGCGCGATTGAGCGAGAAATCGCTGCACAGCGCTCTGCGCCTGGCCTGGATCGCCAAGCCGGCTTACCAGTCGCTGGCCGCCATCTGGGCCCAGACGGAGATCGGCGCGCAGCGCTTTAGGCAACTCGGCGCGCCGGTGCGCGCCGTGTTCGGCAACCTCAAGTTCGACGCGCAACCCGACGCGGCGCAAATCGCGCAGGGCCGGGCGTGGCGCGCCGCGTGCGGGCGCCCCGTGATTTTGCTGGCCAGTTCGCGCGAAGGCGAGGAGCTGCAGTTTCTCCAGAATCTTCAATCATTCCGGGCTCAAGCCGATGAAGGATCTGCGAATGGCGCTACCAAATCAATAGTCAACGAAGTGCAATGGCTGATCGTGCCGCGGCATCCGCAGCGCTTCGACGAAGTGGCCGCGTTGGTCAAGCAGCACGGTTTTGGCGTGTCGCGACGCAGTGCCTGGGCGTCGCAACCGCAGGCCGCCGACCTCTGGCTCGGCGACTCGCTGGGCGAGATGGCGCTGTACTACGGCCTGGCCGACGTGGCGCTGCTGGGAGGCAGCTTCGAGCCGTTCGGCGGGCAGAACCTGATCGAGGCGGCGGCCTGCGGCTGCCCCGTGGTGATGGGGCCCTCGACCTTCAATTTTGCGCAGGCAGCGCGGCTGGCGGAGGCCGCCGGCGCCGCGATCCGCGCCGATACCATGGCGCAGGCGCTGCAAGCCGCCGTGACCTTGGCTGGCGACGCGCCGGGTCAGGCCGCCATGTCCGGGCACGCTACCGGATTTGCTGCAGCGCACCGGGGCGCCGCCGACAAGACGGCGGATGCCGTGGTGGCGCTCCTGGCGCGATAAGGGGGCCGAGCGGGGTTGGTAGCGCGGCGCTCAGTAACGCGGCACGGTCGCGTCGTGCTGCTGCGACCAGGCGTCGATGCCGCCCGTGATGTTGACCACGTGTTCGAACCCGTTTTGCGCCAGGAATGTGGCAACGCGCAGGCTGCGGGCGCCGTGGTGGCACAGGCAGGCCACCGGCTGCGCCGGGTCCAGCTCGGCCAGGCGCGCTGGTATCTCGCCCATCGGGATCGTCACCAGCGCAAAGTCGGCCGGCCGCACGCTGGCGGTCTCCAATTCCAGCGGTTCACGCACGTCGAGCAGCACGGGCTGGCCGTGTGCCCGCGCCGCCAGCAGCCAGTCGGACCATTGGGCAGGGCTGACTTCGGGAATCATGATGCGAGCTCCAGGAAAATCGACGACGGTGGCCGGTTCAGAACACAAAGGCGGCCGGCTCGGGGAAGTTCATCAGACGCGGCGCCAGCGTGTCCCACGGCTGCAGCGTGCGCCAGTCGTTCTCGCCCACGCGTGTGACGATGGTGGCGCGCATCACGGGGTCCTCGCCGACGATGGTGGCCAGCCGGCCGCCCACCTTGAGCTGCGCGAGCAGCGCCTGCGGCAGCAGCGCGACCGAGCCGCTGAGCACGATCACGTCGAACGGCGCCTCGGCCAGAATACCGTGTGCGCCGTCCGCCTCGCGCACCTCGGCGTTGTAGATGCCGGCGCGTTGCAGATTGTCGCGCGCGGTTTGCACCAGCTCCGGATTGATCTCCAGCGACACCACGCGCTGCGCGCGGTGTGCCAGCAGCGCGGCCATGTAGCCGGAACCGGCGCCAACTTCCAGCACCGTCTCGTGTTTTTGCAGCGCGACCTCCTGCAGCAGGCGCGCCTCCACCTTGGGCTCCAGCATGCACTGGCTGGCATGCGTCTGAGGTGGCAGAGGGATCTGCATGTCGACAAAGGCCAGCGCCTTGTGCGCGAGCGGCACGAAGTCTTCGCGCTTGACGACCGACAGCAGCTGCAGCACCTGGCTGTCCAGCACATCCCAAGGGCGGATTTGCTGCTCGATCATGTTGAAACGGGCCTGCTCGAAATTCAGGGGGGCGGTCATTGCAAATTTTCTCCGGTGTGCCAGCGCCAGCCTGCGATTTTAAGGGGTCGGCCCGCGCCAGGCCGGCGCCGCATCCGCGGAACAAGCAGCGCCCGCCGGGTGGCCGCGGAAAAGACTAAAGTGACGACGTGAAAGCAGGCCCCGCTTCGAAGGGCCTGCCAACCCGAGGAAACCATCCCATGAACGAATTGGAAACCATCACGTTGGCCGGCGGCTGCTTCTGGTGCACCGAAGCCGTGTATGTCAAGGTGCGCGGCGTCACCGACGTTGAATCGGGCTACAGCAATGGCCACACGAAAAATCCGAGTTACGAACAGGTCTGCGGCGGCGACACCGGGCACGCCGAAGTGGTCAAGCTGACCTACGATCCGTCCCAGATCAGCGTGCGCGAGATTCTGGAGATCTTCTTCGTGGTGCACGACGCGACCACGCTGAACCGGCAGGGCAGCGACACGGGCACGCAGTACCGCAGCGGCATCTACTATTCGACGTCCGAACAAAAACAGGTGGCCGACGACATGATCCGCCAGATGACTCGTGACAAGGTGCTTGGCGCGCCCATCGTGACCGAGGTACTGCCGCTGTCCAACTACTGGCCGGCCGAGGACTACCACCAGGATTTCTACGAGAAGAATCCGAACCAGGGTTACTGCGTGGCCGTGGCCGGCCCGAAGGTGGCGAAGTTCCGCAAGACCTTCGCCGACCGGGTGAAGACTTGAACGGCTTGCGGTATCTGTTGAAGGGGTTGGCGATGCTTCGTATCAGGACTTGGCTGCTGGGGCTGCTGTGCTGCGTGGCCGCCACGGTGATGGCACAGGTGGCGCCCCAGGTCGTGAATATTCCGACCCGCCCCGGCGTGACGCAGCGCTTCTTGTACCTGGCGCCGCCGCAGCCGCGCGCCGCGGTGGTGTTGCTCGCGGGCGGGCATGGTGGCCTGCAGATTTATCCCAATGGCAGCTTCAAATGGGGGGAGGGCAATTTCCTGGTGCGCGCACGTCAGCTGTTTGCGCAGCAGGGGCTGGCGGTGGCCGTGGTCGATGCACCCTCGGACCGGCAGTCGGCGCCCTTTCTTGGCGGCTTTCGGCAGACCCCGGAACACGTGGCCGACCTGCGCGCCGTGATGGCCTGGCTGCGCCAGCAGTCGCCGGTGCCGGTCTGGCTGGTCGGCACCAGCCGGGGCACCCAGTCGGCCGCCTGGGTGGCGACGCAGCTCGGTCGCAGCGACGGCGGACCGGACGGCCTGGTGCTCACCTCCACCATCCTGCGGGATCCGCGTGGGCGCCCGGTGCCTGACATGCCGCTCGAGCGTGTGGCCGTGCCGGTGCTGGTGGTGCATCACGTGCAGGATGGTTGCCCGCTATGCCCTTATAGCGACGCGCCGCGGCTGATGGACAAGTTCAGCGCCGCCCCGCGCAAGGAACTCATCGGCGTGACGGGCGGCGAGGACCGCGGCGACCCCTGCGAGGCCATGGCGCACCACGGCTTCAACGGCCTGGACGGTGAGGTTGTGGCCCGTATCGCCAGCTGGATCACGACGCCGTAGCCGCAGCGCGCGCAGGAGCCGACAGCATCGGCCCGAAGCGCACTGCTGTCGTTCGGGTTTCCTGGTGTTTACGGCGCCAAACGCTCGCGCAGCCAGCGCTGGTCGCTCTCTTTTGTATAGCGCAGCCGGTCATGCAAACGGCTTTTGCGGCCTTGCCAGAATTCCCACGCATCGGCTTGCAGGCGATAGCCGCCCCAGTGCGGCGGGCGCGGCGGCTTCAGCATGAATTTGGCACCATAGCGGGCGGCGTTGGCCACCAGCACGCTGCGCCCGGCAATCACCTGACTTTGCGGGCTGGCCCAGGCGCCAATGCG
>DATNBD010000052.1:0-6474 GCA_035572155.1 Rhodoferax sp. | reverse complement strand
CTCCACGGCGCCGAACCGCCGCTACCCCGACCTGATCACCGTGCGCATGGTCAAGGGCATGCTCGCGGGCGGGCGTTCACCGTACGGCAGCACCGAGCTTGAAACCCTGGCGGCGCACTGCACCCGGCAGGAAGACGCGGCAAAGAAGGTGGAGCGCAGCGTGCGCAAGTCCGAGGCGGCACTGTACCTGCAAAACCATGTGGGTCAGGGCTTTGATGCCGTCGTCACGGGCCGCACGCAAAGCGCCACCTGGGTGCGCATCTTCACACCGCCGGCCGAAGGCCTGCTGGTGGCGGGTGAGCCCCATCTGGACGTGGGCCGGAAAATCCGCGTGAAGCTGGTGAGCACCAATGTCGAGCGCGGCTTCATCGACTTCGAGCAGGCGCATTGAGTCAGATCCGTGGCGGGGTGTTCTGGCAGCAGCGCAGAATATTCACTGGTTCGATTGACGCGCAATTTGCTTCAAAGTTGATAGCAAACTATGCAAGAAAAATATGGGATGAAGCCGGATTTTCCTTGAAGCCGGCGCCCGATGTGCGAGTGCGCCGGCACGCCGAGTTACTGGCAAGTCTGCGGCGTGGCGATTCGCTGCAAGGCCACCGAATCCAGAATCCGGATGTGCCGCTGCTTGACCTCGACGATGCCGTCTTCAGCGAATCTGGAGAAGGTGCGGCTGATGGTCTCCAGCTTGAGGCCGAGATAGCTGCCAATCTCCTCGCGCGTCATGCGCAGCACCAGCTCGGACGCCGAAAAACCGCGCGCGTGCAGGCGCTGCGTCAGGTTCAGCAAGAACGCCGCCAGGCGCTCTTCGGCCCGCATGCTGCCCAGCAGCAGCATGACGCCGTTTTCCCGCACGATCTCGCGGCTCATGATCCGGTGCACATGGTGCTGCAGCGCGCTGACCTCGCGCGACAGCTCCTCGATGCGATCGAACGGCATCACGCAAACCTCCGCGTCCTCCAGGGCCACGGCATTGCAGGTATGGCGGTCGTTCACGATGCCATCCAGCCCCACCACTTCTCCGGCCATCTGGAACCCGGTGACCTGGTCGCGTCCGTCTTCGGCTGCCACGCAGGTCTTGAAGAAGCCGGTGCGAATGGCGTACAGCGAGGTGAATTTGTCGCCATCATGAAACAGCGTGGTCCCGCGCTTGACCTTGCGCCGCGTGTCCACCAGTTCGTCAATGCGGCTCATCTCCTGCGCGTTCAGGCCCAGGGGCATGCACAGCTCGCGCAAATTGCAACTAGAGCAGGCCATCTTGATCGCATGCGGCTTCATGACCGGCGACGCGAGGCTGCCTCCCGGACTGGCGGCGGGTCTGCCGGCGGTCTTCGGGGTCGGGTCAGGCATGGGGTTTCCAGGATCGGCTTTTGAGCATGGACTGAAGCAAGAGGTCAGATACCGTTATATCAAAGCAGCGTCGGCGCCAACAACAACCTCATCGGGAGGATGGACGCTTGGCCAGCTACGATGCCGCGGTGGGCGGGCGCAGGCCCATTTGCAGCAGCTCCCGCTCACCCAGGGCTGTGATGTGGACCACCCGGCTGTGCTTTTCCCGCACGATCCAATTGAGCAGGGTGAGCCGCTCGGCCAGGGCCGCGCCGAGCGCACCGCCCAAGTGGTCCTGCCGCTCCGACCAGTCCAGACAACGGCAGGCAAACAGGCGGCGGTGGCGCTGCGCCTCTTCCAGGTCGATCCCGATCGCCGAAAATGCCTTGAAACCCCGTGCCGAGGCCTGCAGCATCTTGGCGTCGGCGCTGGCTTGCGGCACCAGCCAGTGCTTTTTCAGCATCAGCGCCAGCAGGCCGGTGCCCAGGGTGCCCGCCAGGTGGTCGTAGCAATAGCGTGCCTGGCGAATCGGCTCGGGGTTCGCGGTTTGCAGCGGTTTGGCGCGCTGCGGCGCCACGCGCATCAGGGTCTCGATGAGCTGGGCCACCTGTTCCGATGCCAGACGGAAATACTTGTGCCGCCCTTGCGCCGTGCAGGCCACGAGGCCATCGTCCATCAGGCGCCGCAGATGCGAGGTCGCCGTGGCCGGCTCGATGCCGGTGCCCAGCGCGAGTTCCTTGGCCGTGAGCGCACGGCCCCCCATCAGCAGCGCCAGCATCTGGATGCGGCGCGGGTCCCCCACGGCGGTGGCAATGCGGGGAAGGTCGGGTTCTGCATTCATGATTTGATGATAAACGTACTGTTGACGCTCGACAAGGCCGGGCGATCCCGCGACACTGCTCGCATTGCCACAGCGCTCGCGAAAGTACCGACCATGATTGAACATCCCACTGAATTTCCATGCCGGCGCGGTGGGGTTGGCCATGCACGCGCCTGACGCCCCGGCGCTGCCGGCCGATCCGATCGCGGCCGCCAGCCACCCGGTCCCCTATGGCTACTACCAGCGCCTGCGCGAGCGCACGCCGCTGTACTTCGACACGGGGTTGAACCTCTGGGTGGCGAGCAGCCACGCCGGCATCGCCGAAGCCCTGGTGTCGCCGGCCTTGCGCGTGCGCCCGGCGAGCGAGCCCGTGCCGCGTGCGCTGGTCGGCGGCCTTGCGGGCGAAGTGTTCGCGAACCTGGTGCGCATGAACGACGGTACGTTCCATGCCGCGCACAAGCCCTACCTGCAGCAGCGCACGCAGCGCTGGACGCTGGGCCAAGTGACCCGCGCGAGCGCCGAGGCCACGCGCGAGCTGCGGCCATTGCTGGATGCAAATGACTTTCTCACGGCGCTGCCGGCGCGGGTGATGGCTTGCCTGCTCGGCGTGCCCGACCCGCAGCTGCAGCAAACCACTCAATGGGCACAGGACTTCAGCGCCGGCATCGCGGGCGGCGCATCGGCGCAAGCCGTGGACCGGGCCCACACGGCGGCGGCGGGCCTGCTGGCTCAGGGGACGGCGCAGGGCCTGGACGCGGCGCAGGCGGCGAACCGGATCGCGCTGATGCAGCAGTCGCTCGATGCCACCGCCGGCCTGCTCGGCAACACGGTTCATCTATTGCGGCAGCGGCCGGAGATGGCGGAGCGGATCGTCGCCGCGCCGGGCCTGACGCGTGAACTCGTGGCCGAGGTGGTGCGCTGGGACGCGCCGGTGCAGAACACGCGGCGCTTTGCCGCGCAGGGCCTGCGGCTGTGCGGCGCGTCGATCCGCGAAGGCGAGGGCCTGCTGCTGGTACTGGCCAGCGCGAACCGCGACCCGGCGCTGAACCCGGATCCCGACCGGTTCGAGGTGCGGCGCCAACAACGCCGCAACTTGACCTTCGGTGCCGGAGTGCACGCGTGCCCGGCAGAACAGATTGCTATTGAAATAACAGCATCATGCATAGATACCATACGGGGTAAAGGCCAAATTGATGCATATTTTGGGCGCATTCTCGGGTACCGATCGTTGCCGAATGTGCGAATTCCCGTGTTCGCCTCATCGTCCGCGAGCGCGCCATCGCCATGAAAGTCATTCAACAGGATTCGACGGTGCCCCGAGAAGCCATCCAACTGGCCGAACCGGGACAGCCCACGCTGGCGCTGCAGGTGCAGCGCGTAACGGCCGAGGCAACCGGGCACGGCGACATGATTTATGTTCACGGCGCGACTTTTGGGGCGGATCTGTCGATCTTTTATCGCTTTGATGGCCGCTCCTGGGCGGATGAAATCAACCAGATTGGTCTGTCTGTCTGGGGCTTCGATTTCGCGGGATACGGCGCGTCGGACCGCTATGCCCAGAGTGACGATGGACCGCCGTCGGGCCGCCTGCAGGATGCCGCCGCGCAGCTGCGTCGTGTCGTCGCCGCCGTGCGGGCGCAGAGCGGCGACCGCCCGGTCGCGCTGATCGGGCATTCGTGGGGCGGGTCGGTCGCTGCGCACTATGCCGGCATTTGTCCGCAGGATGTCCAGGCGCTGGTGCTGTTCGCGCCGATCGTGCGCCGGGAACCCGTTGCCGGCCCGGCACCGGTATTACCGCCCTCATCGCATTACCCGGTCACCTTGCTGGGCCAGTACCGGCGTTTCATCGAGGATGTTCCACGCGGTCAGCCGCAAGTGCTGGACGAGGCGCAATTCCTCGCATGGGGTGCACGGTATCTGGCCAGCGACGCCACGAGCGCGCGGCGCGCGCCGCCTTCGGTGATCACGCCATCGGGCCCGCTGGCCGATATTGGCGCACTGTGGTCGGGGCAGGCGCTGTACGACCCGGGCAGGATCATGGCGCCAACCCTGCTGGTGCGCGGCGCCTGGGATGCGCTGTGCACGGACGCCGATGCGGACCAACTGCTGGGTGTCATGGCAAGCCGGCACAAGCTGGACGCCCCGATCGAGCGCGGCACCCATCTGCTGCACCTGGAGTCGCAGCGCCCGGCGCTGTACGCCCGCGTCAACCTGTTTTTGCAAGGAGTCATGAAATGATCGCCGTTATTTTCGAAGTCGAACCCAGCGCGCAGGGGCACGACGCCTATCTGGAACACGCCGCGCGGCTGCGCCCGCTGCTGGAGCAGATCGACGGCTTCATCTCGGTCGAACGCTTCCGCAGCCTGAGCAACCCGAACAAGCTCGTCTCCTTGTCTTTCTGGCGCGACGAGGCGTCGGTGCGTGCCTGGCGCGAGCAAGCCGAGCACCGCGCGACCCAGGCGGCCGGCCGCGCCGGCATCTTCGACGACTACCGGTTGCGCGTGGCGAACGTGGTGCGCGACTACGGGTTGTACGAGCGCAGCGAAGCGCCGCCGTTTCATGCACCGGTGGAGCGGCGTCCGCGATCCTGTCCGGTGTTGCCGCCCACCGAACTGTAGCGGCGGCGCACCGCAGTCAGGCCGAGGTCAGGCTCCATTGCCAACGATGCCCATGTCGACGGGGATCTTGATGTAGAACATCTTGAACTGCTCGCCGGCGAGACGCGCGAGGAATTTTTCCGCTTCGTCGTCCCTGAGCGCGAATCCGACTTCCACGAAGAGGTCGCCAGCCAGCTCGAAGAAATGCTGCTCGTGCAGCTTGCCGCGGCGGCCGAACCCGGCAATGGCGCGAAAAGCCGAGCCACCGCGGATGCCCGCCTTCCTGGCATCTTCGAGCAGCCATTCGTAGGCGAGGATGCCTTGATGGCGCTGGCTCTCCTGCACGTAAAACTTCAGGTAAACGCCTTGCATGATGAGCCTCCGTTAAACCCCGACGATGGCATTGACGATCAGGATGCCGATTGCCGTGAGTGACAGGGAGCCGAACAGGTGAAGACCTATGTGAGCCAGTGCCCACGCGTATTCCTGCCGGCTGAGCAGCGTCACGGACTCCAGCGAGAACGTGGAGAAGGTCGTCAGACCGCCCATGAAGCCTGTGATGAGGAGCAGCCGCCATTCAGGAGCCAATTCGCTGTAGTGGGTCAGGAAGGCGTTGACGGCCCCGATCAGCAACCCGCCGATGAGATTGGCGGCCACGGTGCCCAGTGGCAGCGTGGGAAAGACCGGGTTCAACCAGGCGCCGAGTTGCCAGCGCAGCAAGGCGCCAACGCCGGCGCCGCCAAAAATTGCGAAAAAAGAAAAGCCGCTCATGTTGTCCTTCTGGTTGAATCGGGCCGAGCGGCCGGTGCGACATTGCGGCGCATCCTGCGCGGAACCAATAGCCTACACCGGTCCATCCAGACCCACATAGGCATCATCATCCCCAAGGGGCGGTTCTGGAGGAATGCCATCTCCAATGCGAAAATTATATAGGGGCCTTTTTCCAATCTCCCAACCTCGAATGGAGCCGGTTTCATGTCCGCACACATCAGCAATGTCCGTCCCGCCTGGGACCAGGTCATCGTCGATATCGTCGACTATGCGCGGGACTATGAGGTGACGTCCGCGCTGGCTTACGACACGGCTCGCCTGATCCTGATGGATGCGCTGGGCTGCGGCCTGGAAGCGCTGGAATACCCGGCTGCCTGCAAGCTGCTCGGCCCGGTGGTCAGGGGCACCGTGGTGCCGCATGGCGCCCGGGTGCCGGGCACGCAGTTCCAGCTCGATCCGGTGCAGGCCGCCTTCAATATCGGCACGTTGATTCGCTGGCTGGACTTCAACGACACCTGGCTGGCAGCCGAATGGGGCCATCCCAGCGACAACCTGGGCGGCATCCTGGCGGTGGCCGACTGGGCGAGCCGCACGGCTGTGGAAGCCGCCGTGACGCTGCACCGGCAGATGAAGGACGCGGGCAAGACCGTTCAGGATATCCAGAAGGTCGTCATTCGCACGCACGAGGCCTGTATCCGCATCATCGACAAGCAGGGGCCGCTCGCGAATCCGGCGGACCGCTATCACTGCATCCAGTACATGGTGGCGGTGCCGCTGATCCGCGGCAATCTCACGGCGGCCGATTACGAGGACGCTGCTGCTGCCGACCCACGCATCGACGCGCTGCGCGCGAAGATCGAGTGCGTGGAAGATCCGCGGTACACGAAAGACTATCACGACCCCGACAAGCGCAGCATCGCGAACGCGCTCACAGTGCAGTTCAACGACGGCAGCAAG
>DATNBD010000051.1:0-6413 GCA_035572155.1 Rhodoferax sp. | reverse complement strand
CTTGCTGCGCACCGCATCACTTCTGTAAGCGAGCTCACGCGGTCGTAATGAGCAGAGCCCGCGGGGCGCACATCGGAAGCATCGGAGCCTTCCTTTCTCGTGCCCAGGACCGAGCAATGCGAATGTCGGCTCCTGGTCGCCTGGTGCCCGTCATGATGGTGCCCAAGGCGAACAACTTAGATGGCCAAAGCGGACGCTCAATGCGTCAAAGAGTAGGCCTTGGTCACGGCCTGCCCCCAAACCAATTAGCCTACATGGACCCCGGGGCGGGTCAGTCCTGGACCATCACGCGTCGCCGTAGACAAGTGAGGAGGACAAATCGCGGAAGGCATGGGCTTGCGCGAGCATTGCGTTTGCCTTGGCTTCGAAGGCCTGTACGGCGTCAGCACCAGCGGCAAAGCGCGCAGGCGGCTCGTCGAGCCCGGCGAGTTGCACAATGGCGCGCGCCAGCTTGGCGGGGTCACCTCCTTGCTTGCCATCCATGCCGCTCCATGATGCAACCGTCTCCTTGGTGCGCTCTGCGTAATCAGGTATAGATGGTGGTGCGTAGGTGGTAGAGCCGGCTGTTAACAGTTCAGTGCGGAAGAAACCAGGTTCAACCAGCATGGTGCGGACCCCGTAGGGGGCTAGTTCTGGTGTGATGGACTCCATCCAACCTTCAAGGCCAAACTTGGCTGCCGCGTACGCGCTGCAGAACTGTGCTCCGGTAATCCCGGCGGTCGACGAGATGGACAGCAACAGGCCCGCACGTTGCTTTCGCAGCACTGGCAGCACTGCGCGGGTAACGTTCATGGGGCCGAACAACAAAGTCTCGATTTGTCGTCGGACCTGCTCCGGGCTGAGCTCCTCAAAAAATCCCGCGTAGAAATTGCCCGCGTTGTTGACCAGCACGTCGATGCGGCCGAACCGGTCAACAGCCGCCTCAACCGCAGCAACTGCGTCTGCGGGCTGTGTCACGTCGAGCTTGAGTGTCAATAGGTCTTTGTGCGCGCCAATGGCCGCTGTCACTTTTACGGGGTCGCGACCGGTGGCGACAACGGCGTGGCCAGCAGCCAGGGCGGCCTTGGCAAGGTCCACGCCTAGGCCTCGGCCTGCGCCGGTAATGAGCCAAATTTGCTTGTTTGTCATTGGTTTCTCCTGCTATATGCCCGTGACTGTAAGCACGTAGACTAAAAAGAAAAAGACATTAATACTAATTACTTTGTGAAGATAAACTTCAAAGTATGAAACTCAATCAACTTGACGGACTGATGGCCTTTTGGAAAGTTGCCGAGCATCGCGGGTTCTCCGCTGCTGCAGCTGCGCTGGAAGTTTCACCTTCCGCACTCAGCCAGGCGATTCGGCAGTTGGAAGCCCGGCTGGGTATTCGCCTTTTGAACCGAACCACGCGCAGCGTCAGCTTGACCGAGGCGGGTGAAGCCTATCTGTCGAGAATCGGCCCGGCTTTGGGTGATGTCCTGGATGCCGGAGAACAACTCCATGCGCTCCAGGGGCGTCCATCGGGCGTACTGCGCATCAATGCTGCACGCATCTCGATTGTGATGGTGCTGCAGCCGCTGTTGGCCGGCTTTTTGAAGGCCAACCCCGATGTCCAAATCGAGTTGTCCAACGATGAAGGGTATGTCGACATCGTCGACCGCGGATTTGACGCCGGTGTCCGCCTGGGCGAGAGCGTTCAAAAGGCCATGGTTGCCATTCCACTGGGCGGTCCCATCGCGGTCGCTATCGTGGGCTCACCCGCCTATTTCAGCCAGCATCCCGTTCCAAGTCACCCCTCGGAACTGGTGGACCACAACTGCGTGCGGTTTCGGTTCTCGGGTAGCGGCGCCATTTACAAATGGGAATTCAAGGTCGATGACCGAATCGTCGAATACAAAATCGGCGGCAGTCTCACAATCAGTGACTCCTTGTTTTCCCCGGATGCCGCGATGGATGGAATTGGACTGGCCTACACGTTTGAGCAACTATCACTGCCGCACATCCGTGCCAAAAAGCTGAAGCGCGTACTGAGGGAGTTCTCGCCAACCTTCCCCGGCTTCTACCTGTACTACCCCAGCAGGCGGCAGCAACCAGCAAAGTTGAAGGCGTTTGTGGACTATGCGTTGGCCTACTTTGGGCAGCAATGAACCGTCGGCAAGGGCAGTTTGGCTATATCAGCCAAAGTCCACAACATCGGGCGAAATCACCGCCACCTTGCCGACCGTCGGTCGCAGAAGGCAATGTCGGCTCCGGATGAGGTGGTTTGGCGAGCTTTACGTCTTCGACCAATCTGTTAAAGCCATTTCAGGGACATGGCGCGGGGTAGAAAATATTCAGCGCGATGCCTCATTAGGTCCCGAAACCCGCACCAGCATTTGGTCTGCGCGTTTCCGTAGGCCACCAGCGTAGTAAGACCCGGCGCTACGCAATAAAGCCTCAAAGTGCCTGTTGCCTTGAGCGTAGGTAGCGACGGCGATTGAGCAGCGCAACGGTCGGTGGCATTTCTGTTTGTTTCGGGTTTCACAGGTGAGCGGCCGCTCCTGATCGTAGCCGGACGCTGCTGGACGGACCGGGACCGAAGCACCCCTTCGACTTCATCTGCAACGATATTCGAGCACCTCGTCATTTAGAGCGTCGATGATTCCTGTGGGAATCCATCCGAGATGCCTGTAGAAGCCATGAGAGCGAACTTTCGGGTCGGTTGAGCAACCAAGGAAGACCCGCGTAACGCCCGTCGTTCTGAACTCATCAACAACCAGACCGAGAAGCGCTTTACCGATGCCAAGGCCTTCGTATTCCGGTAGCAGTGCCAGCACGCCGATTTCGCCGGTGCCTCGAATGCCAAAGCAGTAGCCAATGATTTTTTGGTCGATGAGGCCAACGAATCCAAACAATAGGCCCTCACGGATGTCTGCCTCCCAGCTATCAAGCGTCACACCGATTGCGCTCAATTGTTCCCGAGAAAAGGCGTTTTCCCGTGTCATGCCTCACAAAGCAAAGCAGGCAGGCGTGTCCTCAGGAATAGCTTTTCTATAGACGAATTTCATAGGCATGCTAGCGAGTTTCCGAAGTTTCCCTCAGGACCATGGCAGGAAGAGCCAAAATGAAGCTTCCGCCGAAAACCCGGACGTTTCCACGGCCCGAACGGCGGCTTCATGGCGTACTGGGCACCGCAGACGAACGTCGGGTCATGGCCGAACGCTGTCATGTCGTGAGTATGCCCGTCACGTGCGCGGTAGCCGCCACCGCGCCGTCCCTCACTTCGCCAGCGCATGCAGCGGAATGTCTTTTTCCACCGCGAGCTTGTCGAGCTGCTTGCGCGTCTGCGTAAGCAAAAAGGCCGCGATGGCCTGGTGAGTCGCCGGCGCAAACATGGCACGCATGTCGGCGCTGGCCACACCGGCCGCCGCGCACAGGGCCGCGGCAAAGTGCGGCTCCAGCGCGGCGACGGCCACGCGGCCATCCTTGCAGGGATAGACGCGGTAACCCGCGTGGGCGCCGCCGACCGAGCCGGTGGGCAGCGTCAGGCCCCAGTTGCGGGGCAGGGCGAGGTAGCCTGCGGCGCTTGAGAGCGCGACTTCGATGAACATGCCTCTGCCTTTGGCCCGCTGCGCCAGCGTCGCCTGCAGCACGGCTTCGCTGGCCATCAACGAGCCGCCCATGTCGGCGTACAGCGTGGGCGGCAGTGCCAATCCATGAATCAGGCCGTTGTCGGCGAGGTAGGTGAGGTCGTGGCCCGGCTCTTCGGCACGTGCACCCGGCGCGCCGACGATGGCGACTTGCGACAGGCCGGGGTATTGCTTGTGCAGCTTCTTCCAGCCAAGCTGAAGTTTCTCCAACGCGGAAGGGCGGAAGGAGGTGAGCAGCACGTCGGCCCCGGCGAGTTCGCTGTGCAGCGCCTTCTTGCCGGCCTCGGTCTTGAGGTCGGCGCTCGATACCTTCACGCCCTCGTGTAGTTGCGCATAGGCGACCTTGTTGTACAGGCCCATCGGGTCGCCAGAGGGCGGCTCGAGCTTGATGCAGGTGGCGCCCATTTGGCGGCAGCGCATCAGTGCGGCGGGGCCGGGCAGGTTGAGGGCGAGGCTGAGGATGCGCACGCCGTTAAGGGGGCGCATGGCAGAAGTGGGGCGGGCCGTCATTTGCTCTCTATTCAATAGCTAATATCGCCCACACAGACAGGGCTTCAGCCCGAATTTACCTTAAAACAGGCGTCGCGGCCCGTGCGCGCCCGGTCAGTGCAACTCGAAGGGCAGCCCCACGTAGTTTTCGGCCAGCGACGTGGACAGGGCGGTGGAATGCACCAGATAGTCCAGCTCGGCCTCCTGCACGCGCTGGCCAAAGCCCGCGGTGTCGGGAAAGCGGTGCATCAGCGAGGTCAGCCACCAGGAAAAGCGCGCGGCCTTCCAGACGCGGCGCAGCGTGCGCTGCGAGTAGGTGTCGAGGCCGGCGTCGCTGTGGTCCTGGTAATGTTCGATCAGGCTGCTGGAGAGGTACTTCACATCGCTGGCGGCGAGGTTCAGGCCCTTGGCGCCAGTGGGCGGCACGATGTGGGCCGCGTCGCCCGCGAGGAACAAACGGCCGAAGCGCATCGGTTCCGCCACGAAGCTGCGCAGCGGCGCAATGCTCTTTTCGATGCTGGGGCCGGTGATGATGCGCTGCGCCAGTTCCGAATCGAGGCGGCGGCGCAGCTCGTCCCAGAAGCGCTGGTCGCTCCAGCTCTCAACCTTGTCGTCCAGCGGCACCTGCACGTAGTAGCGGCTGCGCGTCAGGCTGCGCATCGAGCACAGGGAGAAGCCGCGTTCGCTGTTGCCGTAGACGATGGAGTGCGGCGACACGGGTGGCGTATCCGCCAGGATGCCGAGCCAGCCGAAGGGGTAGACCTTTTCGTACTCGGTGATGGCGCCTTGGGGCACGCTGGCCCGGCTCACGCCGTGGAAGCCGTCGCAGCCAGCGATGAAGTCGCACGCGATCTCGTGGCTTTGTCCGTCTTTTTCGTAGCGCACGCGCGGCTGCTGGCCGTCGAAGTCGTGCAGACTAACGTTGCGTGCCTGATAGACCGTGGAACGGCCCTCGGCCGTACGAGCCATCATCAGGTCGCGCGTCATCTCGGTCTGGCCATAGGCGGTGACGACCTTGCCGCCGGTCAGCCCGTCCACATCGATCGGGTGGCGCGTGCCCGCGAATGCCAGCTCGATGCGGTGGTGCACGATGCCGTCGGCCGCCACGTGGTGGCCCACGCCGGCCTCGTGCAGCAGGTCCACGGTGCCTTGTTCGAGGATGCCGGCACGAATGCGGCTCAGCACGTAGTCCCCACTCTGGCGTTCCAGAATGATGTTGTCGATGCCGGCCTTGTGCAGCAACTGGGCGAGCAGCAGGCCGGCGGGGCCTGCTCCGATGATGGCCACCTGGGTACGCATGTTCTGTTTCCTTGTTTCAACCTTAAAGCTTAGGCGCCGCGTTTGTGTTGCGCCAGTCCTCGTTGCGCGCCACTGTGCGATGATTGGGCCGGATGCGCGATGATCGCGCAGCTCGCGAGGCGTCAGGGATGAACGGCAACACAGGGATCGCCAAAGCAGATTTGATCGAAGGCATGGCCAGGGGCATGGCCATCCTGGAGAGTTTTGACACCGAGCGGCAGCGGCTCAACGCCACGCTGGCGGCGCAGCGCGCCGGCATGACCAGGGCGGCGGCGCGGCGGCATCTGTTGACACTCGCGCATCTGGGTTATCTGGAGACCGATGGCAGTTATTTCTGGCTGTCGCCCAAGGTTCTGCGCTTTTCGGGTAGTTATCTTTCGTCCGCGCGCCTGCCCCGCGTGGTGCAGCCCACGTTGAACCGGCTGGCCAT
Source organism: Rhodoferax sp. (assembly GCA_035572155.1). GTDB lineage: Bacteria > Pseudomonadota > Gammaproteobacteria > Burkholderiales > Burkholderiaceae_C > Rhodoferax_A. The sequence goes on along the minus strand of DATNBD010000051.1, from coordinate 587 downwards.
GCAGACGTCCGAGTCGTTCTCGGCCGTGGTGCTGGACGGCAGGCAGGTGGTGATCGTGGCGCGCAGCGGCTCGACCCGTTTGCTGGCGTATGGCCTGCATCTGGGCGCGCGGCTGCCGGCCCACGCGACCTCCACCGGCCGCGTTTTGCTCGCCGCCAAACGCAAAGGCGATTTCAACGCCTGGATGAAGGAGTATTCCGGCGACCGCGGGCTGCCGCGTCTGACATCGCACACCATAGTGGATGCAAAGAAGTTTCGTGCCCTGATCGAACAAGTGCGCGCCGACGACTTCTGTGTGGCCAGCGAGGAGCACGAACTCGGCGTGCATGCGCTCGCAGTGCCACTGCGCAACATGCAGGGCCGCACCGTTGCGGCGCTCAACGTGGTGGCGTCACCCCAGCGGCTGCAGGCGGATGTGCTGCAACGGGAATTGCTGCCACTGCTGCTGGATGCAGCGCGTGAGTTGCGTCCGATGCTGTAGCCAGGGCAGGTCGGGGCCCATCATTAAGTTATGGACTGTCGGCTGTCAAAAGCTGCTCAAACACTTGCGCAGCCAGGTCGATGAACGCCCGCAGCTTGGGCGCCAC
>DATNBD010000050.1:0-6691 GCA_035572155.1 Rhodoferax sp. | reverse complement strand
TTGGCACCTCGATGTCGGCTCATCTCATCCTGGGGCTGTAGCCGGTCCCAAGGGTATGGCTGTTCGCCATTTAAAGAGGTACGTGAGCTGGGTTTAAAACGTCGTGAGACAGTTTGGTCCCTATCTTCCGTGGGCGCTGCAGATTTGAGGAAGCCTGCTCCTAGTACGAGAGGACCGGAGTGGACACACCTCTGGTGTATCGGTTGTCACGCCAGTGGCATTGCCGAGTAGCTATGTGTGGAAGAGATAACCGCTGAAAGCATCTAAGCGGGAAACTCGTTTCAAGATGAGATCTGCCGGGGCCTTGAGCCCCCTGAAGAGTCGTTCTAGACCAGGACGTTGATAGGTCAGGTGTGGAAGCGCAGTAATGCGTTAAGCTAACTGATACTAATTGCTCGTGCGGCTTGACCCTATAACTTTGATCGTTGATCAAGGTGTTATGCCAAGTGACGCATTCAAAAAACCAATCTGATTTGATCTCTATGAATTCGTTGTATTGAGTCGGGTCGAAAGGCCTGGATCAGTATGACAACCCGTTATGCCTGATGACCATAGCGAAGTGGCCCCACTCCTTCCCATCCCGAACAGGACAGTGAAACGCTTCTGCGCCGATGATAGTGCGGATTCCCGTGTGAAAGTAGGTCATCGTCAGGCTCTTACAGCCAAAAACGCCCAGTCATTCGACTGGGCGTTTTTCTTTTGGGCACGCCGATTCAGGTTTTCGCCCGCAGCTCGCGCCGCAGTATCTTGCCCACGTTGGTCTTGGGCAAGTCGTCCCGGAATTCGATCAATTTGGGGCGTTTGTAGCCGGTCAGGTTGTCGTGGCAGTACTGCGCCAACTCCTGCTCGGTGAGGGTCGGGTTCTTGCGCACCACGAAGATCTTGATGGCTTCGCCCGTTTTTTCGTCGGGTACGCCGATCGCGGCGCATTCCAGCACGCCCGGACACAGTGAAATCACGTTTTCCAGCTCGTTCGGGAACACATTGAATCCGCTCACGATGATCATGTCCTTCTTGCGATCGACGATGCGGCTGTAGCCGCGCGCATCCATGATGCCAATGTCGCCCGTGCGCAGGAAGCCGTCCGCCGTGAACGCTTTCTCGTTCTCGGCCGGCTGGTGGTAGTAGCCCGGCATCACCTGCGGGCCCTTGATGCAGATCTCGCCGGACTCGCCCACGGGCAGCGACTGTCCCGCGTCGTCCTTGATGGCGATCTCGATGCCGGGCAGCGGCAGCCCGATGCTGCCGCTGAACTCCTTGTTGGTGACCGGGTTGTTGGTGCCGATCGCGCAGGTCTCGCTCATGCCCCAGCCTTCGATCATCGGGCAGCCGGTGGCCTCCAGCCAGGCCCTGGCGGTGCCCTGGGATGCCGCCATGCCGCCTGCCTGCGTCACGCACAGGCCGGAAAAATCGACGCTCTTGAATTCGGGCTGCTGCAGCAGCGCATTGAACAGTGTGTTCACACCCGGCAGCACATGGAAGGGCCGCTTCTTGAGCAGTTTCACGAACTTGCCGAAATCGCGCGGATTCGGCACCAGCGTGAGGTGCGCACCCCAGCGCACGGCCAGCAGGCACAGCGTGAGCGCGAAGATGTGGTACAGCGGCAACGCCGCAATGCAATTGATTTTGCTCACGTCGCCGACCCGCGTGAGCGCCGGCGTGAACCAGGCCTCGGACTGCAGCACCGCGGCCACGATGTTGCGATGCGTCAGCACCGCGCCCTTGGACAGGCCCGTGGTGCCGCCGGTGTATTGCAAAAACGCGATCGAATCGAGCGTGGCGCGGCTGGCAGCGAGCTTCTGCCGGGAGCCCTGCGCAATCGCGTCGTTGAACGGCGTCACGCTGCGCCCGGCGCCGAGCGGCAGCGTGAACGGCGGCACCATCCTGGCGAGGTTGCGCACCGCGAAGGTGATCCAGCGGCCGTACACGGCGCCCAGCAGGTCGCCCATCGATGCCATGACGACGTGCTGCACCGGGGTTTTCTCGATTACCTGCTGCAGCACGTGGGCGAAGTTTTCCAGGATCACGATGGTCGTCGCGCCCGAGTCCTTGAGCTGGTGTTCGAGCTCGCGCGCCGTGTACAGCGGGTTCACGTTCACGCAGGTGTAGCCGGCGCGCAGGATGCCCGCCATGGTCACGGCGAACTGCGGTACGTTCGGCAGCATGATGGCCACGCGCGCGCCCGGCTCCAACCCGCGGCTCTGCAGCCAGGCGCCAAACGCCTGCGACAGCTGGTCGAGTTGGCCGTACGACATCCAGCGTTCCATGCAGACCGAAAAGGGCCGGGCCGCGTTCTTCCGGAAGGATTCTTCGAGCAACTGCGTGAGCGACTCGAACTGTTCCGGGTGAACCTCGTGCGGTACGCCGGCGGGATAGTTTTGCAGCCAGAACCGGTCCATGACACTTCCTCCTTATGGGCGGATTGTGCTGGCTGCGCGCGCAACCGGCTAGTGGGCTGGCCCCAGCAGGCGCGCGAGCCTCGTCTCGCAGGCGACAAGATCGGCATCGAAAAGCAGCTCGATCAAGGCGGACTCGCGCTCGTCGATCACGCGCAAAAAGCCGTCGGCGCCGCCCGGTTCGCGTGCCAATGCGGCGAAAGTGTCGAACCCCGCCTCCAGAAAGCGCTGCAGTGCGCCCATGCCCGCCGCTACCGCCGGCCCGCGCATCATCTTGAGCATCAGGCGCAGGCCGGGCGTGCGTGTCAGCCGCTGCAGTTCGCCGCCGATCTCCAGCACCCTGTCCAGTTGCGCCCGGCGCTCGGCGCGCCGGGCCACGGTGCGCCATGCGCGGGTGTAGCGGACCGCCGGCGCGTCGTCGTGCGGCGCGGCGACGTCCGCCCAGGCCAGGCCCATGGCATGGTCGAGCCGCTCGGTCAGCGCATGCAACTGCGCCAGCGAGACGGCGGTGCCGGCCACCTGGCGCGGGAACAGCCGCTGCAGCGCCCCCGCGATGCGGGAGAACTGCGCATCGCGCTCGCTGTAATCGGCGTCGCCGTACAACTCGTGCAGAAAAAAATGCGCGGCGGCGCGGTACGGACCGCCGCCCAGCATGTCGGCGTAGGTGCCGGCGAAGCGGAGGGACTGCAGACGCTTGACCTCGGCCACCGCCGCGCCCAGCGCCGGGTTCTCGCGCGCTTGCAGGCGCAGCTGCGCGACCTCGCTCACGGCGTCGCGGATTTTCTGGGCGGGCTCCATATGGTTCACGAGTTTATCTGTCGTTATTTGCGCGCCCTTATTCGCATGCCCTTCTTTCGTCATTCCCGCGCAGGCGGGAATCCAGACGGCGTCGGCGCGCTACCGTGGATTCCCGCCTGCGCGGGAATGACAAAACTCAGTTGCGCGGGAATGACGAGACGCACGCGAATGACGATGTTGTGGTGATTCAGGCGAAGGGGCAAGGTTAAATGTCACTATCAAAAAAATAGCTGAATGCGTATGTTGTATAAGGACTAAAGTCCTATTTCGTTAAGATATTTGGATCTACTCGCGCAACCCATGCTGGCCCGTCTGCAAAAAATCATCACGCTGTCGCTGCTCGCGGCCGCCGGCGTCTGGGCGCTCGCGTTCTGGCGCGTCTCGCCCGCGCTGGCGCTGGCCGGGGGCGCCGTCATTGTGTTCGGCTACGCGGTGTTGCTTGCGCTGGAATTCGCCGCGCTGCGGCGGGCGAATCGCAATGATCCCGCGCCGCCACCGCGCTGGGGTGAGCTGGCACGCGCCTGGGCCGGCGAATGCGTCGCCGCGGCGCGTGTGTTTGGCTGGTGGCAGCCGTTTCGTGCCCATGCCGTGCCCGACGATCAGGCCGCGCCTGCCGCAGCGCTGGGCCGACGCGGCGTCGTGCTGATCCACGGCTTCGTCTGCAACCGCGGTCTGTGGACGCCGTGGCTGCGCGAGCTCAAGGCGCGCGGGCATGTCTTTGCCGCGGTGAACCTGGAGCCCGTGTTCGGTCCCATCGACGGCTATGTGCCTATCATCGACGCCGCCGTGCGGCGCGTCACGCAGGCCACCGGCCTGTCGCCGCTCTTGGTGTGCCACAGCATGGGCGGGCTGGCGGCACGGGCCTGGCTGCGCGCGGTGGATGGCTACGCGCGCGTGCACCATGTCGTCACCCTGGGGACGCCGCACCACGGCACCTGGCTGGCGCGCTTTGGCCGCGCCGCGAATGGCCGCCAGATGCGCATCGGCTGCGACTGGCAGCGCCAGCTCGAGCATGATCTGCCAAGCCGGCAGCGCGCGCTGTTTACCTGCTGGTACTCGAACTGCGACAACATCGTTTTCCCGGCCTCCACCGCCACGCTGGCCGGGGCCGAGAACCGGTTGCTGCGCGGGCGGGGGCATGTGCGCCTTGCGCTGGACGCCACCGTGCTGCACGACACGCTGGCCCGGCTCGAAGCGGTGCCCACGGCCGCTGCGCCGCCTCGATCGTCGGCGCGATAGTGATAGATTGACACACCATGATGGACGCGACCCGCGGCGACCCCACCGACGCACACCTGTTCACCGCCCTGAGCACCGGCAACCGTCTGCTGGCCCAGCGCGGCGTGCTGCACCGCTACCCGAAAAACAAGGTGCTGATCGCCGAAGGCAGCACCGGCGACACGCTGTTCGTGCTGCTGGCGGGTAGCGTCAAGGTCTATTCGATGGACCAGGACGGGCGCGAGATCACCTTCGGCACCATAGAGCGCGGCGACTACTTCGGCGAAATGTCGCTCGACGGCGGCGTGCGCTCGGCCTCCGTCATGACGCTGGAGCCCTGCACCTGCGCCGTGCTGGGCAGCGCCGATGTGCGCGCCTGCATGGCGCAGCACCCGGACCTGGCCTTCGACCTGGTGATGCAGGTCATCCGGCGCGCGCGCACCGCGACCGACACCGCGCGCGGCATGGCCCTGCTCACCGTGTACGGGCGCGTCGCGGCGCTGCTGGAGCGCCTGCACGGCCCCGCCGCGCCTGGCGCGAGCGTGACGCTGCGACCCATCACGCACCAGGACATCGCGAACCGCACCGGCTCCTCGCGCGAGATGGTCAGCCGTCTGCTCAAGGAGCTGGAAAAGGGCGGCTACATCGAACTGGGCGTCAAGCGCATCACGCTGCTCAAGGCCCTGCCGCCGCGCTGGTAAGCTAGTGTCCATGCGCTGCGCTTCCTGCCAGAGCCCGAATCCCGACAGCCACCGGTTCTGCAGCCAATGCGGCGCCGCGCTGACGGCCCCCGCCACAGTGCCGCCCGCATGGGGCGAGCTCAAGGTCGCCACCATCTTCTTTGCCGACATCGTCAGCTCCACCGCGCACATCGCCCGCCTCGACCCCGAGCAAGCCATGGAGCAGCTGCAGCCCGCCGTGCAGCGCATGTGCGAGGCGGTCGAAGTGTTTGGCGGCACCGTGGTGCGCACGCTGGGCGATGGCATCCTGGCCCTGTTCGGCGTGCCGCACGCCATCGAAGGCCACGCCCGCCTGGCCTGCGAGGCCGCGCTCAGCCTGCAGCAGGCCTTTGCCGGCAATCAGCAGGGCCTGCAGGTGCGCGTGGGCCTGCACTCGGGCCAGGTCGCGTCCGACCCGCAGGCCATCGATGCCGCCATCGGCGGCGGCGTGCACGGCCGCGCCATCCACCTCGCCAGCCGCGTCGTGGGCGTGGCCGCGCCCGGCGGCGTTTGCCTGACCGCCGACTGCCTGGCGCTGGCGGGCGGCGCCTGCGAGGTGCGCGCCATGGGCCCGCACACGCTCAAGGGCATTGCCGAGCCCGTCGAGATTCATGCCCTGCTGCGCATGAAAAGTGACGCGCCCGGCCACCGCTTCCACCAGGCGGCGCTGTCGCCGTTTCGCGGGCGCGAGCGCGAGCTGGCGGCCCTGCAGGACGCGCTGGTGCGCACCGAAAAGGGCCAAAGCGCCGTCATCGGCCTGTCGGGCATGGCCGGTACCGGCAAGAGCCGGCTGTGCTTTGAGTTTGTGCGCTGGTGCCGCACCCGGCTCGTGCCCGTCACCGAGCTGCGCGCCCAGCTTTACGGCTACGCCACGCCGCTGGCCCCGGTGCTGGCGCTGCTGCGCGGCTGGTTCTTCCGCATGGCGCCGTCCGATGACGCCGCCGCCGCGCGTGGGCGCATCAATGCGCGGCTGGCCCGGCTTGGCGTTACCGCCGCCGACGACCTCGCGCTGTTCCACGAATTCCTTGGCGTGGCCGACCCCGCCGCCGCACCCTGCTCGCTGGCCCCCAAGGCGCGCCGCGCCCGGCTGCTGGCGCTGTTTGGCGACATGGTGCGCCACAGCGGCAGCACCACCTCGGTGATCGTGTTTGAAGACCTGCACTGGCTCGACGAGGCCAGCGCGGAATTTCTCGACGTGCTGGTGCAGTCGGTGGTGGGCACGCGCACCCTGTTGCTGTTCAACTACCGGCCGCTGTACAAGGCGCCGTGGCCCGCGCTGCCGCACTTCCGGGAAATCCACCTGGCCGAGCTCGGCCAGGCCGACACCGAGGCGCTGGTGCGCGAGCTGGTCGGCCCGCACCACGCGTGGCAGGACGTGTTTGCGCTGATCGTCGAGCGCAGCGCCGGCAACCCGTTTTTTGCCGAAGAACTGGTGCGCGCGCTGCTGGAGGGCGGCGCGCTCTCGGGCGCGCCCGACGCGCACAGCCTCGAATCCATGGTGCGGGCGCTGCCCGCCACCGTGCAGGCCGTGATTGGCGCGCGCATCGACCGCCTGGGCGC
>DATNBD010000049.1:0-2741 GCA_035572155.1 Rhodoferax sp. | reverse complement strand
TGCAGGAGGCCCGGCGCACTGCCGGCGCGAACGCACCGCGACTCATGGCCGCGATGACCGCCGCCTTCGCGCTGGGCCAGTTGGCCGGCCCTGTCGTTGTTGCGCTGGCCGCGGCGGATGGTACCCGTCATGTGGCCGGGCCCAGCTTGCTGGCCGTGGCCTTGCTGCTGCTCGGCGCCTGGGCACTGTGGCGTTCCCCGTCCATGCACGTGGAGCTATGATTTAAATAGCTGAATGCCTAATTGAGACAAGGGTTTTCCAGGTATTTTGCCTATTTTTTTCGGTGCACCGCAGTGGCTTCGGAGGTGGCAGGGTCCAGCCCCGGTTGAGTGCCCCGCAGCACGGCGTCGACCAGCGCGAGCGGATCGTCGAACGCCGGGGTGGCTTTCAGAATGCCTTGTAGCCGCTGATCGATCAGCAGGCTTGCCAGGCCGTGCACATGGGCCCATGCGGCGGTGATGCGCACCGCATCGGGCCCGGACAACGCCAGCGGCGCGGCGTCAGGCAGTTCCGCCTGGCCGCTGATCGTGAGCGCCATCACCCTTATCGCGGCGCCAGCGGCTTCGGCCAGCGCCGGGCGGCGCCAGTCGATCATCTCGTTGCGGAACATCAGGCCAAACAGCGCCGGATTCCGGTGCGCGAAGTGCACGTAAACCTGGGCAATCGCATTGCGGCGGCCCTGCGCATCGGAAGGGTCCAGCGGCGCCATCGCCGCCAGCATGGCGTCGCGCAGCCGGCCGAAGCCGACCGCCGCGAGTTCGCTCAGCAATCCCGTACCGTCGCCGAAATGGTGCTTGGGCGCCGTATGCGAGACGCCGGCCTCGCGCGCGATCGCGCGCAGGCCCAGGCCGGCCAGGCCCTCGCGTACCAGCACCGTCTCGGCGGCGGCGAGCAGCGCCTTCGGCAGCGCACCGTGGTGATAGGGCTTGGGTGCGATGGTCTTTTTCGCGGCGGCGCGGTGGGGCGCCCCGGCTGCGGGCTTGCGGGTACGGGGAGGCGAAGTGGTCATGGCGGGCGGCAATGGCTGGTGAAATCTTAACATTGGAAAAATGACTTGACAGAACGGTGTTCTCGTTTAATATTTCCAGTGGAAAGATAAATCACCCTGGAGCCACCAATGATTGAAACCGTTTCCCTGCGCCAGGTGCCGCCGCCGAACATGGCGCCCATCGACTTCGAGACCGAGGTCGTCTCGCTGCCGCTGCAGGGCCGCCTGCCCGACGGTTTGCGCGGCACGCTGGTGCGCAACGGTCCGAACCCGAGGGTGCCCGATCCAAAGGAGCACTGGTTCGTCGGCGACGGGATGCTGCACGCCTTCACCATTGCCGACGGTCAGGTGCATTACCGGAACCGCTGGGTGCGCACCGAGCGCTGGCAGGCGGCCGATGCAGCTGCCCGCAACCCGGCCGCCAGGCTGCACAACGAGCCACCCGAAAGTGCGCCGCCCGCACAAAACAATGGCGCCGCCAATACCAACGTGATTCGTCACGCCGGCCGCGTGCTCGCACTCGAAGAAGCGCATTTGCCGATCGCGATGGATCTCGCCACGCTAGCCACCCTCGGCAGCACCGACTTCGGCGGCGGGCTGCATGATCGGTTCACGGCCCACCCCAAGACCGATCCTGATACCGGCGAGCTGCTGTTCTTCGGCTATGGCTGGCCCGAGTCACTCTCGAGTGGCATGAACTTTGGCACCATTTCCAAAGACGGCCGCGTGACCCGCTTCGAGCGCTTCGAGGCGCCGTACCCGAGCATGGTCCACGACTTTGCCGTCAGCGCGGGCCACGTGCTGTTCCCGGTCATGCCGCTCACGGCCAGCCGCGCGCGCGCCGAGGCGGGTCGTCCGCCCTTCGCGTGGGAGCCGCAGTACGGCACGCGCGTCGGCATCATGCCGCGCCATGGCAGCGTCGCTGACCTGGCGTGGTGGAGCGGCCCGGCCTGCTACGTGTTCCACGTGATGAACGCCTGGGACTTTGATGGCAGCGTGTTCGCCGACGTGATGCGGTACGACATGCCGCCGCTGTTCCCGCTGCCGGACGGCTCCCGCGTCAGCGAAGCGCCTCCGCTGGCCCGGCTGGTGCGCTGGCAGTTCGATCTGGCCGACCCGAAGCGCGAGCTGCGCGAGACCTTGCTGGAAAAAATTCCCGGCGAGTTCCCGCGCATCGATGATCGCCGCGCCGGCCTGCCTTACCGCCACGGCTGGTTCGCGGGCCACGCCCTGGGCGCCGGCGGCGAGCCGCGCATGTATGCCAGCGTGGTGCATCTCGATCATGCAACTGCGCAGCGCGACATCTACACCTTCGACGCGCCGGACCACGTGTCGGAGCCGGTGTTCGTGCCGCGCGCACCGGACGCCGAGGAGGGCGACGGCTGGCTGCTCGCCACTGTATGGCGCGGCGCCACGAACTGCAGCGACCTGGTGATTTTCGACGCCCGCCACGTTGCGGCCGGCCCCGTCTGCATGGCCTCGTTGCCGCACCGCGTGCCCGACGGCTTTCACGGCAACTGGTTTGCGGCTGATCCGGCGGCCTGAGACAGGGGCGCGGTCCGGAGCCCGCTGGCCTCAGGCTCGGCCGCAGGCCCGCAGTTGCCCAAGCGGGTCATGTGGCCGCGAGAAGATGCATGTCCTGCAACTGCACGCGCAGACACAGCGCGTCGCCGGACTGCAAGCCCAAGCGCTGCACCGTATCGGGCAAGGCGAAGGCATGGGCCTGCATGCCCCAGGGCAAGGTGCAATCCAG
>DATNBD010000048.1:0-2215 GCA_035572155.1 Rhodoferax sp. | reverse complement strand
GATAGTTGGACGCAACAACCCTATTGCGCGCTTCGCCGTCGTGCTGCCCGTGCTGCTGGTCTTTACCTTCGTGAGCGCCCTGAGCTACGCGCTGATGGGCTCGCTGCTGCGCGACTGGCTGGCCGGGCCGCAAGGTACCGGCGCGCGCCTGCGCTGGTTCAACCGTGCCATGGCCGCGGTGCTGGCGCTGACCGCCGCGTGGATGCTCACGGTATGAGCGCCGACCGGCCGCCCGAAGGCGCGAGGGCCCCCTCGGGGGGCAGCGAGTCACCTGCGTTATCGGCTGCCGCCGATCCCGGGGCAGTGGGCGAGCGTGGGGACCCAGTGACGGCCGCCACCAAAGGCCTTTGGCTCGGCGCGCTAGGCGTGCTGATCTTCTCGCTGTCCTTGCCGATGACGCGGCTGGCCGTGGGCACACCGGACGCCCCGCAGATGTCAGGCGTCTTCATTGCGCTGGGCCGGGCCGCGGTGGCAGCCGGTCTGTCGGCGGCGTTTCTGCTCGCGACGCGTGCGCCCTTGCCCCGGCGCCAGGACTGGTGGCCGCTGGCCATCACGGCGGGTGGCGTGGTGTTTGGCTTTCCGCTGCTCTCCTCCATCGCGATGCGCTATGTCCAGGCCGTGCATTCCAGCGTCATCGTCGGCGTGTTGCCGCTGGCCACCGCGGCGGTGGGCGCGCTGCTGCACCGCCAGCGGCCGTCCTCGGGTTTCTGGCTGTGCGCGGCCGCGGGCAGTGCGCTGGTGGTGGCGTTTGCCATGCTGCATTCGGGCGGCAGCGGTGCCGGAGCCGCCACGGTGCATTGGGCCGACACCCTGCTGCTGCTGGCAATGCTGTGCGCCGCCGTCGGTTATGCCTACGGGGCGCGGCTGTCGCAGCACATGCGCGCGGAGCATGTGATCTGCTGGGCACTGGTGATCTCCTTGCCGCTGACGCTGCCGCTTGCGCTGGCCAACTGGCCGCAGGCTTCGCTGAAAGCCAGCGCCTGGTGGGGCTTTGCCTATGTGGCGGTCTTTTCGATGTGGCTGGGCTTTTTTGCCTGGTACCGGGGCCTGGCGCTCGGCGGGACCGTGCGCGTGAGCCAGGCGCAACTGCTCCAGCCCTTTCTCTCGATGCTGTTTGCCGTGCCGCTGCTGGGTGAGACGCTGGACGCGGTGACGGTAGTGTTTGGGCTGGCGGTCATCGCCACCGTATTTATAGGCAAGAAAATGCCGGTTGGAACCGCCAGCAAAATGGCAACAGGAGTGACTCCATGAGTTTGAACATGCTTGATCAACCCGGCTTCTGGCAGCTGGCCGCCCGCGCCGAAAAAATGAACCCCTCGGTGATCCGCGAGATCCTGAAGGTGACCGAGAAGCCCGGCATCATCAGCTTTGCCGGCGGCCTGCCGTCGCCCAAAACCTTTCCGGTGGCCGAATTCGCCGCGGCCTGCGCCAAGGTGCTGCGCGAGGATGCGCACGCCTCGCTGCAGTACGCGGCCAGCGAGGGCTACGGCCCGCTGCGCGAGATGGTGGCTGCTGCCCTGCCCTGGCCGGCCGACGCCTCGCAGGTGCTGATCACCACCGGCTCGCAGCAGGGGCTGGACCTGCTGTCCAAGGTGCTGATCGACGAAGGCAGCCGCATTCTGGTGGAGACCCCGACCTACCTGGGCGCGCTGCAGGCGTTCGCGCCCATGCAGCCCGAGGTGGTTAGTGTGCAAAGCGACGACGAAGGTGTGGTCATCGACGATCTGGAGCGCAAATCCAAAAGCGCGCGCTTTCTGTACGTGCTGCCCAATTTCCAGAACCCGACCGGCCGCACCATGACCGAGGCGCGCCGCGCGGCCTTGTCGGAGCGCGCGGCCGCGCTGGGCCTGCCGCTGGTGGAAGACAACCCGTACGGCGACCTGTGGTTCGACGCGCCGCCGCCCGCGCCCATGACGGCGCGCAACCCCAATGGCTGCGTCTATCTCGGCTCGTTTTCCAAGGTGCTGGCGCCGGGGCTGCGGCTCGGCTACCTGGTCGCGCCGAAGTCGCTGTACCCCAAGCTGCTGCAGGCCAAGCAGGCGGCTGACCTGCACAGCGCCGGCTTCAACCAGCGCGTGGTGGCCGAAGTCATGGCGGACGGCTTTCTGGAGCGCCATGTGCCCACCATCCGCGCGCTGTACAAGGCCCAGCGCGACGCCATGCTGGCCGCGATGCGCGAGCACATGCCCGCGGGCGTGAGCTGGAACACGCCGGC
>DATNBD010000047.1:0-4079 GCA_035572155.1 Rhodoferax sp. | reverse complement strand
CGATTTGTCCGCCGAGTTGCCCGCGATGCGCTGCGTCGGCTACCGGCAGGCGTGGGAGTGGTTGGGCGCGCACGAGGCGCGCGCGCAAGGCGCCCCTCCGCCGATACGCGAGCTGCGCGACAAGGGCATCTTCGCCACGCGCCAGCTCGCCAAGCGCCAGCTTACCTGGCTGCGCTCCATGCCGGCGCGCCGTGCGGTGGCCTGTGACGACCCCATGGCCGTGCAGCAGGTGCTGGCGCTGGTGCAGGCGTTCCAGGATCAAAGCGCATGAGCCTGGTCATCAACGCCCTGAGCAAACGCTATGGCGAGCTGGTGGTGTTCGAGAACGTATCGCTAGCAGTCGCGCCCGGCGAATTCGTCGCGATCGTCGGCGAATCCGGCGTCGGTAAGTCCACGCTGCTCAACTGCATGGCCGGCCTGGATACCTGGGACGCCGGTTCGGTGCGGCTCGACGGCGTGGATATCGGCGCCTTGAGCGCCGACCAGCGCGCGCTGTGGCGCCGCCGCCAGGTCGGCTTCGTGTTCCAGGCGTTTCATGTGCTGCCGCATCTGGACGTGGCGCAGAACGTGGCGCTGCCGCTGATGCTGCTGGGCCAGCAGGGCGATGCCCGCGTGCAATCCATGCTGGACGCCGTCGGCCTGCACGGGCTGGGCGCGCGGCTGCCGCAGCAGCTCAGCGGTGGCCAGCTGCAGCGCGTGGCGATTGCGCGCGCGCTGGTGCATCGCCCCAGCCTGCTGCTGGCCGACGAGCCCACCGGCAATCTGGATCCGGCCACTGCGGGAGTGGTGATGGAGGCGCTCGTTGCGCAAACCCGCGAGCATGGCGCGTCGCTGGTGCTGGTGACCCACTCCGTCGCCGCCGCCACGCGCGCCGACCGGGTACTGCATCTGGGCAGCAAGGGCATTGCGGCCTGAAGCGCCCCAGCGCGTCTTGCGTGGTTATGATGATTGCCCCAATAACAACAAAGGCACACAAAGGTTCGCCCGGAACGCTGCGTGCGCCGCCACCCTGGAAACATCCCATGCAATCACCCATCCAAGCCCGCCGGCGGACCACACTGCGCGGCCATACCCATCCACCCCGCCTGCGACAACTCGGCCATGGCGCCGCGCTGACCCTGTGCGCCCTCGCCATCAGCGCTTATGGGGCCACGGCAGCACAGGCGCAGACCCTCACCGTGTTCGCCGCCGGCACGCTTGGCAAGACCTTCACCACGCTTGCCCGCAGTTTTGAAAAGGAACACCCTGGCGTCACGGTGCAGCCGCAGTTTGGCGGCAGCGTCAAGATGGTCAAGCAGGTGACGGTGCTGCACCAGCCGGCCGACGTCGTGGCGGTGGCCGACTACTCGGTGATCCCGAAGTACATGTTCAAGGGCGATGAAGGCAACTCGGCCACCGCCGACTGGTCCATCGGTTTTCTGGGCAACGCCATCACCTTCATCTACACCCCGAAAAGCAAGGGCGCCAAGGACATCAACGCCGACAACTGGTGGCAAGTGCTGTCCGGGCCAGGGGTGGAGATCGGCCGCTCCAATCCCGACACCGACCCCTCCGGCTACCAGACACTGCAAATGCTCGCCCTGGCCAGCCAGTACTACAAGCAACCCGACCTGCAGGCCAAGGTGCTGGCCAACGCGCCCCAGAAGAATATCCGCGACACCGAGACCAACCTGATCTCCGCGCTGGAGCTCGGGCAGATCGACTACCTGGCCATCTATCACTCCGATGCCGTCCAGCACCACATGCTGTCGGTGAACCTGCCGGCGCAGATCAATCTGAGCGATCCCAAATTCGCCGCCGACTACGCCCGGGGCGTCGCTCACACGGCGAATGGTGCGCTGCCCGGCAAGCCCATCGTGTATGCGGTGACGATCCCGAACGACGCCCCGCATCCAAAGCTCGCGCAGGAATTCGTCGCCTACGTGCTCGGCCCGGCGGGACGCAAGGTGATTGCCGACAACGGCTTCATTCCGATGCAGCAGCCCTACGCGATGCACCGGGACAAGGTGCCAGCCGACCTGCGCGCGCTGACCGTGGCCTGGCCGCAGTAACCGCTCTGCGCCCAACATCATGCCGCGCGCCGCTGCCCGCTCCGGCACCTCGATGCTCTGGCTGTTCTGGGGGCTCGGCGCGATCCTGTTGGTCTTCATCGCGCTGCCGCTGTTGGCGCTGTTGCTGCACCCGACGCTGGACGACCTGGAGCTGGTCGCCGCCATGTCGGAGGTGCGCGACGCCATCCTGCTGAGCCTGGCAGCGGCCTTTACCAGCACCCTGATCGCCGCGCTGTTCGCGGTACCGCTGGCCTATGTGCTCGCGCGGCTGCAGTTTCGCGGCAAGAGTGCGGTCGAGGCGGTGGTCGATTTGCCGCTGGCCATTCCCCACACGGTCGCCGGCATTGCCCTGCTGCTGGTGTTCAGCCGTGACGGCTGGCTGGGCGCGCCGCTGGCGCACATCGGCCTGTCGTTCTGGGGAAATTTCCCCGCCATCGTGCTGGCAATGAGTTATGTCGGTCTGCCATATGCCGTGAGTTCCGCGCGCGGCGGCTTCGAGGCGGTGGACGTGCAGATCGAGCGCGCCGCGCGCATACAGGGTGCTGCGCCCTGGGATGTGTTCCGTCAAATCACGCTGCCGCTGGCACGCCATGGAATCCTCACGGGCCTGACGCTGTGTTTTGCGCGGGCCATCGGCGAATTCGCCGCAGTGGTGCTGCTGGCCTACTACCCGATGACGGCAACGATCCGCATCTACGACTTGTTCCTGCAATCAGGCTTGCGGGAGTCGGTGGCGGCCTCGGTGCTGTTCCTGATCGTGGTGCTGGCGCTGTTCTGGCTGCTGCGCCTGCTCGCATCGCCGCGACGCCGCCCTGCCACACCCCCCGCGGAGCCGACATGACGGCCCTGACCACCGGCATCGCGCCCCGCGGCCTGGGCACCCAGGCGTGGCTGCAGCAGGCGCCACCGCAGCACGGCAGCGCCGCGTCGCTGCACCTGCGCGGTTTGCAATGGGGCGTGGGCCACTGGCAATCGGCCCCGGCCGATCTGGATCTGCGGCCCGGGCAGACCCTGGTCCTGCTGGGCCGCAATGGCGCCGGGAAAAGCGCGCTGCTCGATACCCTGGCGGGTTTTCTGCCCGCGCGTGCCGGTCAGGTCATGCTCGGGCAACGCGACCTCGCCGCGCTGGCACCGGAGCAGCGCAACATCGGCTACATGTTTCAACGCAACACGCTGTTTCCGCATTGGACGGTCGAGCGCAACCTGCGTTTCGGCCGCGGCGCGCAGGCCGACATCGACCCCCTGCTGGATGCGCTGGCGTTGCACCCCTGGCTCGGCCATACGCCCGATCAACTCAGTGGCGGCCAGCGCCAACGGGTGGCGCTGGCGCGCGCGCTGGTCGGCTCGCCCCAGTTGCTGCTGCTGGACGAACCGCTGTCCGCGATCGACCCCGCGGCGCGGCCCGCCCTGCGCCGCACCCTCGCCGCGCTGCTGCGTGAGCGCCGCGTCACGACCGTGCTGGTGACGCACGACGCCCGCGATGCCCGGCTGCTGGGCGACAAGGTCGCGGTCCTCGAGGACGGGCGCCTGCTGCAGTGCGGAACCGCGCAGGCGGTGTTCAGCCGTCCCGTCGACCTGCAGGCCGCGCACCTCGTGGGCGTGGACAACCTTTGGCCGCTGCGGGTGCTGCGCCTGGCGCGCTCGGGCGCGCACACCGTGATCGATCTCGGTCACGAGGATGCGCAAGACCCGGTGCTGCGCTGGCAAGGTGAGCTGGCGCCCAATTTGTCACTCCAGCCGGGCCAGCAGGTCACCCTGGCGGTGCGCGCGGAATTCATCACCCCCTGTGCCATCGCGGAAATGCAAACTGACACACCGGCGCCGCCGGGCGTATTGCAGCTCGCGGCCACGCTGCGGGAGTCGCGCTGCGAAGGTCCGCTCTGGCGCCTGGATTGCACCTTGCCCTGGGGCATGCAGGCCCATGCCTTCGCCTTGCCCGATACGGTGCAGCGCTTGGGCTTGCAGTCCGGCGACGCGCTGTGTCTGCGCGTGCAGTTGCAGGACATGCATCTTCTCGCGGCCACATGA
>DATNBD010000046.1:0-33520 GCA_035572155.1 Rhodoferax sp. | reverse complement strand
ACCTGGGTCGCAGAAAAGACCCTCTGCCGGGCCGTGCTGCTGAACCCGGCCGTCAACCCGGCGCGCGACCTGCAAAAGTACGTGGGCGAGCAGACTGCCTGGCACAACCCCGACGATCACTTTTTCTTCAAGCCGGAGTTCGTGGACGAGCTGCGCGCACTCGAATGCGGCCCGGTGGCCGACCCGCAGCACTATTACGCCGTGATCGCCAAGGGCGACGAGGTGCTGGACTGGCGCGAGATGACGGCACGCTACCCCGGCGCGCGCATCCGGCTGCTGGAAGGCAGCGACCATGCGCTGGGCGACTTTGATGCGCAGATCGACGAGGTGTTCGGGTTTTTGCAATTGGCCTGAGCCCCCGGTTTTTACGGGGACAATAAGGCCCATGTTTTTATTGTTTGAAGATGCCGGCAAATTCCACGCCGGGCGCGTGCTGTCCGAGTCGGAATCGTCCTCACAGGTGGAACTGGACAGCGGCAAGCGCGTCAAGGTGAAGGCGGCCAATGGGCTGCTGAAGTTCGACAAGCCTGCGCCGGTCGAGCTGCTGAGCCAAGCCAGGGCGCTCAGCGAGACCATCGAGCTGGAGCTGGCCTGGGAATTCGCGCCCGAGGACGAATTCAGCTTTGCCGATCTGGCGCGCGACTATTTCAGCGAGCAGGCGACGCAGCAGCAGCAGGCCGGCATGCTGCTGCGCCTGTTCGAGGCGCCGCATTACTTTCGCCGCGCCGGCAAGGGCCGCTTCAGGAAGGCGCCGGCCGAGATCCTGCAGCAGGCGCTGGCCGGCATCGAGAAGAAAAAGCAGTTGCAGGCGCAGATTGCCGCCTGGGCCGCCGAGCTGGGCCAGGGCCTGTGCCCGGCGCCGATCCGCGAGCAGCTGTACAAGATCTTGTTCCGCCCCGACAAGAACGCGCCCGAATACAAGGCCGTGGTCGAGGCCTCGCGCGCCACCCACACCGCGCCGCTGGACCTGTTGCAAAAGGCCGGCGCGATCGACTCGCCCTACCAGTTCCACTGGAAGCGCTTCCTGTTCGAGAACTTTCCCAAGGGCACGGGCTTTCCCGTCGTCACTGCGCCGCAGCCGCCCGACGACCTGCCGCTGGCGAGCGTGCAGGCGTACTCGATCGATGACTCGCAGACCACCGAGATCGACGATGCGCTGTCGGTGCAGGGTCTGGGCACGGGCACCGTGGTGCTGGGCATCCATATCGCCGCGCCGGGCCTGGCCATCACACCCGGCAGCGCGCTCGACCAGCTCGGCCGCAATCGGCTCTCGACGGTCTACATGCCGGGCTACAAGATCACCATGCTACCCGACGAGGTGGTGCAGCTCTACACGCTCGACGAAGGCCGCGCCAACCCCGCCGTGTCGCTGTACGCGACGATCGACGAAGCCACGCTGGAGATCACCGCCACCGAGACCCGGCTGGAGCGCGTGCCCGTCAGCGTGAACCTGCGCCACGACCAGCTCGACCACATCGTCACCGAGGCATGGCTGGCCGATCCATCAATTTATGCTGAAAACACGCCGCAGCCCTTACTTGCCTTGCGCGAGCAGCTCTCATTTTTGCACCGCCTCGCCAAGAACCTGAAAGCCCGGCGCGAAGTGGTGCGTGGCAAGCCCGAAACCTTCAACCGGCCCGACTACAACTTCAGATTGGCCGGCAACAACGGTGCCGAGCCGAACGGCAGCGAGCAGGTACAGATCGGCACGCGCCAGCGCGGCGCGCCGCTGGACCTGATCGTGGCCGAGGCCGCCATCGTCGCCAACAGCACCTGGGGCAACTGGCTGGCCGAGCTGGGCGTGCCCGGCATCTACCGCAGCCAGGCCAGCCTCGCGCCCGGCATCAAGGTACGCATGGGCACCAAGGCCCTGCCGCACGCCGGCATCGGCGTGAAAAGCTATGCCTGGAGCACCTCGCCGCTGCGCCGCTACACCGACCTGGTGAACCAGTGGCAAATCATCGCCTGCGCGCGTCACGGCAAAACGGCCGCGCTGGCCGCGCCGTTCAAGCCCAAGGCGGCCGAACTGTTCTCCATCATTTCCAGCTTCGACGCGACCTATGCCGCCTACAACGACTACCAGCGCGGCATGGAACGCTTCTGGACGCTCAAGTATGTTCAGCAGCAGGGCATTGCCGAGCTGAGCGGCACTTTGTTCAAGGAAGGCCTGCTGCGCGCCGACGAGTTGCCGCTGGTGCTGCCAGTGACCGGCGCACAAACCCTGCCGCGCGGCGCCCGCGTGCGTGTGCGCCTGGGTGCAATCGACGAGATCACGCTGGATGTGAGCGCCAGCGTGATCGAGCGGCTGGATCAGGCGCCCACCGCCCCGGATGATGAGGAAGACGACGACGCCTTCGGGCCGATCGCGATTACCGTGGACGTGGACGAAACCGTGCCGGACGACCCGGCCGCCGACGGCTTGGCGCCGGCGCCCCCCGAGGCCGCGGCGCCGGGCTGAAGCCGCCTTGCACCGGCTGCCCCACGGCGATAATCGATCCCTGTGAATCTGCGCTCCTTCAGCACCCTGCAGCTTGCGCTTGGCGCATCCATCGCAGTCCATGCGGCCCTGCTGACCGTGCGCTTCGTCGACCCGGAAGGCTTCAACCGCGTGTTCAAGGACACGCCGCTGGAAGTGGTGCTGGTGAACGCCCGATCGGCCGAGCGCCCGGACAAGGCCCAGGCCATCGCGCAGTTTTCGCTGGCCGGCGGCGGCGACGCCGACAAGGGGCGCGCGACCACGCCGCTGCCGCCCTCGGCACTGACCGACATGGGCGACGCGAACGACGAAGCGCAGCGCCGGATCGAGGCGATGCAGGAGCAGCAGACCGTGATGCTGGCGCAAGTACGCAAGCTGCTGGCCGCGCTGCCACCCGCCGATCCGCGCGAGGCCAGCAACGATCCGCAGGCGCAGGCCCGGGAGGACAAACGGCGCCAGCTGGTCAAGCTGTTGGCCGAGATCCAGCGGCGCGTGAACGAGCAGAACGCCCGCCCCCGCAAACGCTATGTCAGCCCGGCCACGCGCGAAGCGGTGTATGCGCTGTACTACGACACCCTGCGCCACAAGATCGAGGATCGTGGCACCATGCACTTCCCCGAAATGGACGGGAAAAAACTCTATGGCGAGCTCACCATGATCCTCACCATCAACTTCGACGGGCGTGTCCTGTCCACCGAGGTCGTGCAGTCCTCGGGCAGCCGGCAGCTCGACCTGATGGCGCAGGCAATTGCGCGCAGCGCCGGGCCGTTCGGCGACTTCAACAGCGCCATGCGGCGCCAGGCGGACCAGATCGTGGTGGTCTCGCGCTTTCGCTTCACGCGCGACCAGACGCTCGAAACCAAACAACTGTCGAGCCAATAAGCGCAACACGGGACGAATCGCCTTGGATCTTTACTGCGTCATGGGCCATCCGGTGGAGCACAGCAAGTCGCCGTGGATTCATGCGCGCTTTGCCGAACTCACCGGACAGCGCCTGCAATACGGCAAACGCTTGATCCCGCTGGAGAACTTCGCGCAATCGCTGCGCGAGTTCATGAGCGACCCCGCGGGCACGCCGCGCGGCTGCAACATCACGGTGCCGTTCAAGTTCGAGGCCGCGGCGCTGGCCAGTCAGGTCAGCGCGCGTGCGATGCTGGCCGGCGCTGCCAACATCCTGAGCTTCACGCCCGAGGGTATCCATGCCGACAACACCGACGGGATCGGTCTGGTGACCGACATCCAGCACAACGCGGGCGTGGCGCTGGCGGGCCGCGACGTGCTGCTGATCGGCGCGGGCGGCGCCGCAGCCGGCGTGCTGGGCCCGCTGATCGAGGCGCGGCCCGCCCGCATCGCGATTGCGAACCGCACCCACCACAAGGCGCTGGCGCTGGCGCAGCGTCACCGGACGCTCGCGCTGCTACAAGGAACGGAGCTGCATACGCCCTATTTGTCAGGGCTGACGGGGCATTTTGATGTAATCATCAACGCCACGGCGAGCAGCCTGAGCGGCGTCGGCGTGCCGATCCCGGCCAGCGTGCTCAAGGCCGGCGCGCTGGCCTGCGACATGATGTACGGCCCCGCGGCCAACGGTTTCATGACCTGGGCCTTCGAACACGGCGCGGTGCCACGCGATGGTCTGGGCATGCTGGTGGAGCAGGCGGCCGAGGCCTTTCTGATCTGGCGCGGGGTGCGTCCCCCGGCCGCATCGGTGCTCGCCGAGCTACGCGCCCAGATGGAATGAGGCGCGCATGAAACCCGTGCTGCACTGGGTCGGCCTGGTCGTTATCAGCTTCATCGCGCTGCAACTGTTTTTCGTGGCGCGCATCGGGTTGATGCAGGTGGTCCACCCCGAGTCCACCGCATTCCAGCGCTCGGAGGCCTGGCAGCTGGTGCGCCGGCAGGGCAGCTTCCGTTGGCAGCAGCAATGGGTGCCCTACGCGCGGATATCGGACAACCTCAAGCGCGCCGTGATCGCGTCGGAGGACGACAATTTCGTGAACAACGACGGCGTCGAATGGGAAGCCATCGAGAAGGCCTGGCAGAAAAATGCCAAGGCCGAGGCGCTCGCGGCGCAGCGCACCCAGCGCAGCCATTCCGGCGCGAAGCCGCCCAGGATCGTGGGCGCCTCCACCATCACCCAGCAGCTCGCGAAAAACCTGTTTCTCTCGGGCGAGCGCACCCTGCTTCGCAAGGGCCAGGAACTGGCGCTGACCATGCTGCTCGACCGCATTCTGGGCAAGCGCCGCGTTCTGGAGATTTACTTGAACAGCGTCGAATGGGGCACGGGCGTGTTCGGCGCCGAAGCCGCAGCCGAGCGTTACTACCACAAACCCGCGGCGCGGCTGACCGCCTACGAGGCGGCGCGGCTGGCCGTGATGCTGCCGCGGCCCAAGTATTTCGAGCGGGTTCCCAACTCGGGCTATCTGGCGAGCCGGGCCTCGACGATTGTGGCGCGCATGCGCGATGCGGAACTGCCGTGACACCCGGATTCTCAACGATTTTCGTGTTTTACCCTTGTGGTTGAAGCACAATCAGCTATGAGTTTTGTAGTTCCATGAGAATCCTCGGCATCGACCCCGGCCTGCAAACCACCGGCTTTGGCGTGGTGGAGGTGGCCGGCTCGTCGCTGCGCTACGTGGCCAGCGGCACCATCTGCACCACGCACCTGGCGCGCGGCGACCTGCCGGGGCGGCTGAAGGTGCTGTTCGACGGCATCACCGAAGTGGCGGCACGCTACCAGCCCGACGCGGCCTCGGTCGAGATCGTGTTCGTGAACGTGAATCCGCAGGCCACGCTGCTGCTGGGCCAGGCACGCGGCGCCTGCGTAACGGCGCTGGTCTGCAGCGCCCTGCCGGTGGCGGAATACACCGCGCTGCAGATGAAGCAGGCTGTGGCCGGCCACGGCAAAGCGGCGAAGGCGCAGGTGCAGGCCATGGTGCAGCGGCTGCTGAATCTGCCGGGCCCACCCGGCACTGACGCGGCCGACGCGCTGGGCCTGGCGATCACGCACGCGCACGCGGGACCGTCCATGAATCGGCTGGCGCACGCGGCGCAGCTGCAGCGCAAGAGCAGCGGGATGTACAAGTCGGGACGCAGCCGGTAACTCCGGACTGGAGAACGCAGCGACAAGCGTGGGGGTCACCGGCCGCCGCGCCGGGCCGCCCCGAGCAAGGCCAGCCCCCTCGGGGGGCAGCGCAGTACGCGCAGCGACAAGCGTGGGGGCCCTTACCCGATGCGCTGCACGATCAGCACCGCGAAGAAGACGAACCCGGCCAGCACGATCCCGATCACGATGCGCAATCCGAATTTACGGTAGCGGCGCTGACCGGTCACCGCGTACAGCGCGAACAACACCGCCGCGCCCAGCAGCAGCACAAGGAAGAGCCCGCGAAACAGCGCCACGGCGGGCGCCTACCAGGCCCGGGCCAGCTGGGTAAAGCCGCTGGGCGCGAGCTTTTCGTCATCGAACGTGACGATCTCCCAGGCATCGGCGCGCGCTAGCAGCGCACGCAGCAGCTTGTTGTTCAGCGCATGGCCCGATTTGAACGCGCTATAGCTCGCCAGCAGCGGCTTGCCCAGCATGTACATGTCGCCCATGGCATCGAGAATCTTGTGCTTGACGAACTCGTCGTCGTAGCGCAGCCCTTCGGCATTGAGCACCTTGTAGTCATCCACCACGATCGCGTTGTCGAGCCCGCCGCCCAGCGCCAGCCCGTGCGTGCGCAGCATCTCCACGTCCTTGGTGAAACCGAAGGTGCGCGCGCGCGCGATGTCGCGACTGTAGGAGCCGGTGCTCAGGTCGAACACCACGCGCTGGCCCGACGAATCGACCGCCGGATGGTTGAAGTCGATCTCGAAGCTGAGCCGGTAGCCGTTGAACGGCTCCAGCCGGGCCCACTTCAGGTTCGTGCCCTCGCCGTCGCGCACCTCGACGCTCTGGGTGACCCGGATGAAGCGCTTGGGCGCGTTCTGCAGCGCAATGCCGGCGCTTTGCAACAGGAACACGAACGACGCCGCCGAACCGTCCATGATGGGCACTTCCTCGGCCGTGATGTCCACGTACAGGTTGTCGATCCCCAGGCCTGCGCAGGCCGACATCAGATGCTCCACGGTGGCCACCCTGGCCGCGCCGTGCGAGACGGTGGTGGCCATGCGGGTATCCGTCACCGCCGTGGCCGACATCGGGATGTCGACCGGCACCGGCAGATCGACCCGGCGGAACACGATGCCCGTATCGGGCTGCGCAGGGCGCAGGGTGAGCTCGACCCGCTGGCCGCTGTGCACGCCGACGCCGACCGCGTGGGTCAGCGCCTTGAGGGTCCGTTGCTGGAGCATGGCGCAATTTTAGTTGACAGCAGCACGGCCGCGCCCATCAATCGGCCTGCTTGCGCAGGAACGCCGGTATCTCGAAGTCGTCCATGCCGCCCGACGACATCGCATCGACCTTGGCTGCCGCCTGCGTGCGGTTGGTGCGCCACACGCTGGGCACAGTCATGTTGCCGTAATCCGGCTGCGCGTTGCCCGCCTGCGCAGCGCCCGCACCGCCCATCATCGAGTTCAGGGTCGGTACATTGAACGGGACATTGTCGGTGCCGGTGCGCAGCACCTGCAGCGGCGGCGCGGTGCGGCGCACGCCCTGGCGGCTCAGGCCCGTGGCCACCACGGTGACGCGGATCTCGTCGCCCAGGTCATCGTCGTAGGCCGCGCCATAGATCACGTGAGCGTCCGCGGCCGCATAGGCGCGGATGGTATTCATCGCCAGCTTGGACTCGCTCAGCTTGAGCGAGCCCTTGGTCGCGGTCACGAGCACCAGCACGCCCTTGGCGCCCGACAGGTCGATGCCCTCGAGCAGCGGGCAGGCCACCGCCTGTTCCGCCGCGATGCGGGCGCGGTCGGGTCCCGCCGCCACGGCGGTCCCCATCATCGCCTTGCCGGGCTCGCTCATCACGGTGCGCACGTCCTCGAAGTCGACGTTCAGATGGCCCGGCACGTTGATGATTTCGGCAATTCCGCCCACGGCATTCTTCAGCACGTCGTTCGCATGGCCAAAGGCTTCGTCCTGAGTCACCTCGTCGCCCAGCACTTCGAGCAGCTTCTCGTTGAGCACCACGATCAGCGAATCGACGTTGGCCTCCAGCTCCGCCAGGCCCTGGTCCGCATTCGTCATGCGCCGGCCCCCCTCGAAATCGAACGGCTTGGTCACCACGCCGACCGTGAGAATGCCCATCTCCTTCGCCACGCGCGCAATCACCGGCGCGGCGCCGGTGCCAGTGCCGCCGCCCATGCCGGCCGTGATGAACAGCATGTGAGCGCCATCGATGGCCGCGCGGATTTCGTCCAGCGCGGCCTCCGCCGCCTCGCGGCCCTTCTCGGGCTTGCTGCCGGCGCCCAGGCCGGTCTGGCCGAGCTGGATGGTCTTGTGCACCACCGAACGGCTCAGCGCCTGCGCATCGGTATTCGCGCAAATGAACTCGACTCCCTGCACGTTGCGCGCCACCATGTGGTCGACCGCATTGCCGCCGCCGCCGCCAACGCCGATCACCTTGATCTGCGTGCCGAGGTTGAATTCTTCCACTTCGATCATTTCGATGCTCATGTATTTCTCCTTGATTTACAGATGATTTGCAGTTGCCAAAAATTTTTGTTGCGATGTGCCTCGATTCATGAAGGCGGGCCCGTGCGTCGCCATCGCCATCGCGGGCGGCCTCGTACCAAGTGGAAGGTCTTGGGCATGGTCAGAAATTCCCCACGATGAAGTCCTTGAAGCGGCCGAACGCGGTCTTCATCGAGCCGTTCTTTTGCGCCACCTTGAAGCCGCGCAGGCGCGCCAGCCGGGCCTCTTCCATCAGGCCCATCACGGTGGCGGCGCGCGGCTGCGCCACCATGTCGGCCAGCGCGCTGGAATATTTGGGGTTGCCGCGGCGCACGGGCTTCAAAAAAATGTCCTCGCCGAGTTCGATCATGCCGGGCATGACGCAGCTGCCGCCCGTGAGCACGATGCCCGAGGACAGCACCTCCTCAAAGCCCGACTCGCGCACCACCTGCTGCACCAGCGAGAAGATTTCCTCCACACGCGGCTCGATCACGCCGGCCAGCGCCTGGCGGCTCAGCATGCGCGGGCCGCGGTCGCCGAGGCCGGGCACTTCGACCTGGACCTCCGGGTCGGCCAGCAGCTGCTTGGCGTAGCCGCTCTCGACCTTGATGTCCTCGGCGTCCTTGGTGGGCGTGCGCAGCGCCATCGCGATGTCGCTGGTGATCAGGTCGCCGGCGATCGGGATCACCGCGGTGTGGCGAATCGCGCCGTTGGTGAAAATCGCCACATCGGTAGTGCCCGCGCCGATGTCCACCAGCGCCACCCCCAGTTCGCGCTCGTCCTCGGTCAGCACGGCCTGGCTGGAGGCCAGCGCGTTCAGCATCAACTGGTCCACGTCGAGCCCGCAGCGGCGCACGCACTTGATGATGTTCTCGGCCGCGCTCTGCGCCCCGGTCACGATATGGATCTTGGCCTCGAGCCGGATGCCGCTCATGCCGATGGGTTCCTTGACCTCCTGCCCGTCGATCACGAACTCCTGCGGCTCCACCAGCAGCAGCCGCTGGTCGCTGGAGATATTGATGGCCTTGGCGGTTTCCATCACGCGCGCCACATCGGCCGGCGTGACTTCCTTGTCCTTCACCGCCACCATGCCGCTGGAATTCATGCCGCGGATGTGGCTGCCGGTGATGCCGGTGTAGACCCGAGTGATCTTGCAGTCGGCCATCAACTCGGCCTCGCGCAGAGCCTGCTGAATACTCGCCACCGTGGCGTCGATGTTGACCACCACGCCGCGCTTGAGACCATTGCTCGGTGCCACGCCGAGCCCCGCGAGCTTGAGCTCGCCACCGGGCAGCACCTCGGCCACCACCACCATGACCTTGGCGGTTCCGATGTCCAGTCCGACGACCAGGTCCTTGTATTCTTTTGCCATATGAAATCCGTTTTTTTGGTTGCCGCTACTTTTTCCCCGGATCCGGAACGACCGTGGTCACACCGGACAGCTTGAGTGCGTACCCATCGGGGTAGCGCAGATCCGCCGACTCCAGCGCCGCCGCGGTACGTCCATAGCGCGAAGCCAGCTGGGGCAGCGTGCCTACGAAACGCTGCACCCGCGCCGTCAATTCATCGGTACTGCCGCGCCCGAGCTCGATCACCGCGCCGCTGGCGAGCTGCGCGCGCCAGCCGCCGTGCGCGGACAGATCGAGCCGCGCCAGCGTGGTGTCCAGCGGCTTGACCATCGGTGCAAGGGTCTGGTACATCGCCAGCACGTCGGCGGACTGGTCCAGCGGTCCGCTCAGGTGCGGCAGGCCGTTCTGATCGACGTCGCCGGTATTCGCCTCGAACACCTCGCCATAGCTGTTGAGCAGGGTGGAGTCGTTGTCGCCACCCCAGTAGGCGACCGGCTGCTGTTCCTGCAGCACCACCTGCAAGCGGTTCGGAAAAACGCGCCGCACCACGGCGCGCCGCACCCAGGGCACGGTCTCGAAGGCGGCCTTCGTGCGCGCCAGATCCACGGTGAAGAAGTTACCGGTGATCCGGGGATCCACATTGGCGCGCAGCGTCACGACATTGTTGTGCATCAGGTCGCCCTGCACCGTGATGGCGCGGATCGAAAACGCGGGGTTGCGCACGGCCCACCAGGCCGCCGCCGCCAGCACCAGCGCCGTGCCGATCAGGAACAGAACCGAGGCCGTCAGGTTCATGATCTTGATGTCGAACGGTGCGGGCAGCGCATCGGTCATGCCGGCCCCTTCGCTGCTTCGCCGCCTGCGGCCGATGCATAGTCCAGCGTCGCGAGCGCCAGCACCCCGACACATAAATCCTCGTAACTGATGCCGGCAGCGCGCGCCGACATCGGCACCAGCGAATGGCCGGTCATGCCGGGCGAGGTGTTCATCTCCAGCAGGAACGGCTTGCGGTCGCTCGCGCGGATCATCAGGTCGGCGCGGCCCCAGCCGCGGCAATCGAGGGCGCGGTACGACGCCAGCACGATGCGCTGGATCTCCCGTTCCTCGGCCGCGGGCAGGCCGCTCGGGCACTGGTATAGGACCGCGTCGGTGAAGTACTTGTTCTGGTAGTCGTAGGCGCCCTCGGGTGCCTTGATGCGGATCACCGGCAGCGCGCGTGCGCTGGCGCCTTGCCCCAGCACGGGGCAGGTCACCTCTTCGCCCTCGATGAATTCCTCGCACAGCACGTTCGGGTCGTATCCAGCCGACAGGCGCACCGCATCCTGCATCTGCGAATAACCCCTGACCTTGCTGACGCCGATGGACGAGCCCTCGTGCGGCGGTTTCACGATCAGCGGCAGGCCCAATTCATCAGGCACGGCGAGCACCTGCTTGTGCGTCTGGTGGTCCGGCGCGAGGCACACATAACGGGGCGTGGGCAGGCCCTCGGCGCTCCAGACCCGCTTGGTCATCACCTTGTCCATCGCGATGCTCGACGCCATCACGCCCGGGCCGGTATAGGGAATACCGAGCAGTTCCAGCGCGCCCTGCACCGTGCCGTCCTCGCCATAGCGGCCATGCAACGCGATGAAGCAACGCGCAAAACCTGCGCGTTTGAGCTCGCCCAGCTCGCGCTCGGCCGGATCGAAGGCGTGGGCATCGACCCCGCGCGCGCGCAGCGCCTGCAGCACGCCGTGGCCCGACATCAGCGAAATTTCGCGCTCTGCCGAGCGGCCGCCCAGCAGCACCGCCACCTTGCCCAGTCCGGCTCCGCGAATCTTCCCGAAATTCGAGAGAATATGGCTCATTGCCCTTTCTCCGTCCCTGCAGTTTGCTCTTGTTTTTCTAGTAACTCGACGACCTTTCCCGGTACCGCGCCGATGCTGCCCGCACCCATGCAGAGCACCACGTCGCCGCCTTGCGCGTTCTTCAGGATCGCTTGCGGCATTGCGGCAATGTCGTCCACGAACACCGGCTCGACCTTGCCGGCCACCCGCAGTGCGCGCGCCAGCATGCGGCCGTCCGCGGCCACGATCGGGGCCTCGCCGGCGGCATAGACTTCGGCCAGCAAGACGGCGTCGGCCTGGCCGATGACCT
Organism: Rhodoferax sp.; assembly: GCA_035572155.1. Classification (GTDB taxonomy): domain Bacteria; phylum Pseudomonadota; class Gammaproteobacteria; order Burkholderiales; family Burkholderiaceae_C; genus Rhodoferax_A. The sequence goes on along the minus strand of DATNBD010000046.1, from coordinate 21,966 downwards.
TGATGAAATCCTCGAAGCAGTCGCGCGTGCGCGTGTAGCGGTGCGGCTGGAACGCGAGCACCAGGCGCCGGCCCGGAAAGGCCCCGCGCGCCGCGGCCAGCGTGGCGGCCATCTCGACCGGATGGTGGCCATAATCGTCGATCAGGGTGAAAGTGCCGCCGCCACTCTGGGCCGGCACCTCGCCGTAGCGCTGGAAGCGGCGCCCGACGCCGCGGAACTCCGCCAGCGCCTTCTGCACGGCGGCATCGGGCACATTCAATTCCACCGCCACCGCAATCGCCGCCAAGGCGTTGCGCACGTTGTGCTCGCCCGCCAGGTTCAGCACGATGTCCAGGTCGGGCAGCGTGACGCCGTTGCGCCGCTGTACCCTGAAGTGCATCTGGCCGCCGACCGCGCGCACGTCGAGGGCCCGCACCTGCGCGTCCTCGTTCATGCCGTAGCTTGTGATCGGGCAGGAGACCTCGGGCACGATCTCGCGCACGGCGGCATCGTCGGTGCACAAAATGGCGGTGCCGTAGAAGGGCATGCGCAGCAGGAAATCGACAAACGCCGCCTTGAGTCTGCCGAAGTCGTGGCCATAGGTTTCCATGTGGTCGGCGTCGATGTTCGTCACGACGGCCATCACCGGCAGCAGGTTCAGGAAGGAAGCGTCCGACTCGTCCGCCTCCACCACGATGTAGTCGCCGCTGCCTAGGCGCGCGTTCGCGCCGGCACTGTTCAGGCGCCCGCCGATCACGAAGGTCGGGTCCAGCTGGCCTTCGGCCAGCACGCTCGCGACCAGGCTGGTGGTGGTGGTCTTGCCGTGCGTGCCGGCGATCGCGATGCCCTGCTTGAGGCGCATCAATTCGGCCAGCATGAGGGCGCGCGGCACCACAGGGATCTTCTTCTCGCGCGCGGCGATGACCTCGGGATTCTCCTGGCGCACAGCCGTGGAGATGACGACGGCATCGGCCCCGGCCACATGCGCCGCCGCATGGCCGACAAAGGTGATGATGCCCAGGCCGCCCAGCCGTTTGAGCGTAACGCTGTCGGACAGGTCGGAGCCCGAAATGGTGTAGCCCAGGTTCAGCAGCACTTCGGCAATGCCGCTCATGCCCGAGCCGCCAATGCCGACGAAGTGAATACGTTTGATCGCGTGCTTCATGAAGCCAGCTCCTCGCAGGCGGCCACCATGTCGGCGGCGGCATGCATCTTTTGCATGGTTTTCGCCGCAAGCGCATGTTGCATAAGCGTTGTCCGCTCCAGATTTTGAAGCACTCCCGCCAGCCATTCGGGCGTCAAGGCGATCTGCTGCACCAGCCAGCCGGCGCCCTGCGCGACCAGGAAATTGGCATTGCCGGTTTGATGGTCATCCACTGCGGAGGGGAACGGCACGAAGATTGCCGCCGCGCCGACCGCGGCGATTTCGGTCACCGTGCTGGCGCCGGCACGGCACACGATCAGGTCGGCGTCCGCGAAGGCCTGTGCGGTATCGTCGATGAACGGCAACAGTTCGGCCGTGACGCCGGCGCGCGCGTAGTTGGCACGCAGCGCGTCGATTTGCGCGGCGCCGCTTTGGTGCGTGACGAGCGGGCGCCGCGCCGCAGGAATCAGCGCCAGCGCCTGCGGCACCACTTCGTTGAGCGCGCGCGCGCCCAGGCTGCCGCCGACCACCAGCAAGCGCAGCGGGCCGCTGCGCCCCGCAAAACGCGTTTGCGGATCGCCCTGGCGGGTAAATTCAACGCGCAAGGGATTGCCGATCCACTGCGCCTTCGCAAGCACATTCGGAAAGGCCGTGAAAACCCGGGCGGCCAGACGCGCGAGCACCTTGTTCGCCAGACCTGCCACCGAGTTCTGCTCGTGCAGCACCAGTGGCTTGCGCAGCAGCACACTCATCAGGCCGCCCGGGAAGGTGATGTATCCGCCCAGCCCCACCACCACGTCGGGCTTGACGCGGCGCAGCACCTGCAGGCTTTGCCAGAACGCATTGAGCAGGCGCAGCGGCAGCATCACCAGCGTACCCAGGCCCTTGCCGCGCACGCCGGAAAAGGCGATGGCCTCGAACACAAAACCGCGCGCCGGCACCAGTTGGCTCTCCATGCTCGGATACCCGGGCCGGCCACGCCCGCCGAGCCAGTGCACGCGCCAGCCGCGCTCGCGCAGGGCCTGTGCCACGGCCAGCCCCGGGAAGATGTGGCCGCCGGTGCCGCCGGCCATGACCAGAGCGCATCGACTGGTCATGCTCGCCCTCCCCGCATCAGTTGCCGGTTCTCGTAATCGATCCGCAGCACCAGGGCAATCGTCACCAGATTCATCAGGATGGCCGAGCCACCGTAGCTCATCAGCGGCAGGGTCAAGCCCTTGGTCGGCAGCGCACCCAGGTTCACCCCGACGTTGATGAACGTCTGAAAGCCGATCCAGATACCGATCCCCTGGGCCACCAGACCGGCAAACACCCGGTCCAGCGCAATCGACTGGCGGCCGATGTGCATGATGCGGCGGACCAGCCAGAAGAACAGGCCCAGCACGCAGAGCACTCCCACCAGCCCAAATTCCTCGGCAATCACGGCCAGCAGGAAGTCGGTGTGCGCCTCGGGCAGCCAATGCAGCTTTTCTACACTGCCGCCCAGGCCCACGCCGAAGATTTCGCCGCGCCCCACCGCGATCAGCGAATGTGACAGCTGGTAGCCCTTGCCCAGCGCGTTGCTGGCGGTCCACGGATCGAGGTAGGCGAAGATGCGTTCGCGCCGCCAGGAGTTCAGGCCGACCATCAGGCCAAAAGCCACCACCATGACCGCGCTGATCAGGAAAAACATGCGCGCGTTCACGCCGCCCAGGAACAGGATCCCCATGGCAATGACTGCAATTACCATGAAAGCGCCCATGTCCGGCTCGGCCAGCAGCAGCACGCCGACCACCGCCACGGCCACCGCCATCGGCAGCACGGCACGGAAGAATTTTTCCTTGACCTCCATCTTGCGCACCATGTAATCGGCGGCATAGATCAGGACGGCCAGCTTGGCCAGTTCGGAAGGCTGGAAATTGATGAGCCCCAGGGGAATCCAGCGGTAGGCGCCGTTGACACTCTTGCCCAGGTGCGGAATCAGGACCAGCATCAGCAGCAGCAGGGATGCCACGAACAGCCAGGGCGCCACCTTTTCCCAGGTCTTGAGCGGAATCTGGAAGGTGATCAAGGCGGCCACAAACCCCACCGTCAGCGACAGCACATGCATCGTCAGATAGTGCGTGCGCGGGTAATGCGAAAAATGCGGGTTGTCGGGCATCGCAATGGTGGCCGAATACACCATCACCAGCCCCCAGCTGAGCAGCGCCACGGTGACCCACAGCAAGGCCTGGTCGAAGTCCGCCATGCCCGCGCGCGTGCCCTTTCTGCGGCCAACATCGGCGCCGCTGATGCGCACCGGCAATTCGGCCGCGCCCACGTTCGGCAGACCACCGAACCAGCCGGAAATCTGTTGCAGAGCGGCTTTCATAGGGTGCCCTGCAGCGAAACGCCGGCCTCGTCGGCCAGCGCCGCGACGGCAGCGTGAAATACCTGGGCACGGTGGCCATAGTTGTCGAACATGTCAAAGCTTGCGCAGGCGGGCGACATCAGCACGGCATCGCCAGCCTGGGCCTGCCGGCTGGCCTGCAACACGGCCTCCTGCATGGATTCGGCCTCGATCAGCGGCACCCCCGTGTCCTCCAGGGCGGCACGGATTGGGGCCCGATCGCGTCCGATCAGCACGGCCGCGCGCGCATGCCTGGCGACCGGCACCGCGAGCGGCGCAAAGTCCTGCCCCTTGCCGTCACCGCCCAGAATCACCACCACCGTGCGGTCCACCCCCAGGCCGTCCAGGGCCGCGACGGTGGCGCCGACATTGGTGCCCTTGCTGTCGTCGAAGTACTCCACGTCGTGCACGATGCCGATCGATTCCACCCGGTGCGGCTCACCGCGGTATTCGCGCAATCCATACAGCAGCGGACCGATCGCGCAGCCCGCAAAGCTGGCCAGCGCGAGGGCCGCCAGCGCATTCACCGCGTTGTGCCGACCCCGGATGCGCAATGCATCGACCGGCATCAAACGCTGGACATGCAGCTCGGGCTCGTCGCCCTTGCGCTGCCTGAGCGTCTCGTCGGCCTGCAAGGCGCGCACCAGCCAGGCCATACCGTTGACCATCTCGATGCCGAAGTCACCGGGGCGTTGCGGCATGCCGCCCCCGAACGTGGCGTAGTCGCGCTCCACCATCTTGCGGCCCTTGACCTTGACCGGTGCCGGCAGCATCGCCAAAACCCGCGGGTCGTCCCGGTTGAGCAGCATCATCGTGTGCTGCCCGAACACCCGGGCCTTGGCCTGGGCATAGGCTTGCAGGGTGCCGTGCCAGTCGAGGTGGTCCTGCGTCAGATTGAGCACCGTGGCTGCGCTCGGCTCGAACCCGCTCACGCCGTCGAGCTGGAAGCTGGAGAGCTCCAGTACCCAGACCTGCGGCAGGCTGTCCGAGTCCAATTTTTCTGTCAGCGTATCGAGCAGGGTCGGGCCAATGTTGCCGGCAACCACCGCTGACTTTCCGGCCCGCTCGACCAGTTGGCCGGTGAGCGCGGTGACCGTGGTTTTACCGTTCGTGCCGGTGATGGCCAGCACCTCGGGCGCGTAGCCTTGGTTTTCCCGCAGCTGCGCGAGCGCGTGCGAAAACAGCTCCAGTTCACCACCCCACCACAAGCCTTTGGCGCGGGCAGCCGCCAGGACCGGCGCGACCGTGACCGGCATCAGGCCCGGGCTTTTGAACACGGCGCGAATGCTCGCATCGTCCAGCAGCGAGCCACTGAACGGCCCCGCGACGAAGCGCGCCGTGGGCAGCTCACGCCGCAGCGCGTCCAGCTGCGGCGGTGCATTGCGCGTGTCGGCCACCGTCACCTGGGCGCCCGCGCGCGCACACCAGCGCGCCATGGCCAGCCCGGAATGTCCGAGTCCCATCACCAGCACTTGTTGATCAGCGAGCGGATGCACGTGTTACCTCAGCTTCAGGGTGGACAGACCCAGCAAACACAGCAGCATGGTGATGATCCAGAACCGGACCACCACCTGCGTTTCCTTCCAGCCGCTCTTCTCGAAATGATGATGCAGCGGCGCCATCTTCAGGATGCGGCGGCCCTCGCCATATCTTTTTTTGGTGTATTTGAAATACATCACCTGGGCCATCACGGAGATCGCCTCGACGACGAAGATGCCGCCCATGATGGCCAGCACGATCTCCTGGCGCACGATCACCGCGATGGTGCCGAGCGCCGCGCCCAGCGCGAGCGCACCGACGTCGCCCATGAAGACCTGCGCCGGATAGGTGTTGAACCAGAGAAAGGCCAGCCCGGCACCGGCCATGGCCGAGCAGAAAATCAGCAACTCTCCCGAGCCCGCAATGTGAGGAAAGAACAGGTATTTGGAGTAGACGGCGCTGCCGGTCACGTAGGCGAACACCCCCAGCGACGAACCCACCATCACCACCGGCATGATGGCAAGGCCGTCCAGCCCGTCCGTGAGGTTCACCGCGTTGCTCGCGCCGACGATCACGAGATACGACATCAGCACGAATCCGAACACGCCCAGCGGGTAGCTGACTTCCTTGAAGAACGGCAGCTGCAGGCCCGCGGCCGGCGGCAGGCTGACATGGAAACCGGAGCGGACCCAGTCGAAGAACAGTTCCAGCACCTTCAGATTCGAGTTCTCGGAAATGCTGAACACCAGATAAAGGGCCGCCAACAGGCCGATGACGGACTGCCAGAAGTACTTCTCGCGCGAGCGCATCCCTTCCGGATCCTTGTTCACCACCTTGCGCCAGTCGTCCACCCAGCCGATGGCGCCAAAGCTCAGCGTCACCACCAGCACGATCCAGACAAAACGGTTCGAGAGATCGAACCAGAGCAGCGTCGAGATGGTGATCGACAGCAGGATCAGCACCCCGCCCATGGTGGGCGTGCCGCTTTTGCTCAGGTGCGATTCCATGCCATAACCGCGAATCGGCTGACCGATTTTCAATTCCGTCAGGCGACGAATCACATAGGGGCCTGCCAGCAGACCGATCAACAGAGCCGTCATGGCGGCCATCACGGCCCGAAACGTCAGATACTGGAACACTCGGAACATCGCAAATTCCGGGGACAGGGTCTGCAGCCATTGGGCAAGACTAAGCAGCATGGCCTTCCTCTTCTTTTTGTGATGACCCTGACACGTGGCCCTGTGCCATGATGGCCTGCACCACGCGTTCCATTTTCATGAAGCGCGACCCCTTGACCAGCACGCTGGCGCAGCCAGGCAGCGCTTGCAGTACGGCGGCATTCAGCGCCACGATGTCGTCGAAATGCCGCGCCGCGCCGAAACTCACGCCCGCATGAACCGACTGCATGCCGAATGTGAACAGCGCCTCCACGCCCAGCGTCCTGGCATGCGCACCGACCTCGGCGTGGAACTGCGGCCCCTGGTCGCCGACCTCACCCATGTCGCCCAGCACCAGCAAGCGCGGGCCCGGCAGTTCGGCCAGCACTTCGATGGCCGCGCGCACCGAGTCGGGATTGGCGTTGTAGGTGTCATCTACCAGCGTGATGGAGCGCCGCCCCGCCAGCGTCAGGCCGAGGGCACGCGAACGCCCCTTGACCGCCTCGAACCGCGCCAATCCCCGGGCAATCGCGGTCAGCGGCACGCCGGCGGCGAAGGCGCATGCGACGCCCGCCAGCGAATTGCGCACGTTGTGGCGCCCAGCGATATGCAACTCGTAAGCCAGCGCCCCGGCCGGCGTCTGCACATGCACCTTCCAGTGCCCGGCGTTCCAGTCGGCACCGACCAAACGAACGTCGGCACCGGCACTTTCACCAAACCTGATGCAAGGGCGCTGCCCCGCCAGCGCCGTCCAGACCGGTGTGTACAGATCGTCCGAGGGAAACACCGCGATCCCGTCCGTCGCCAGCGACGCAATCGCCGCACCGTTTTCGCGGGCCACGGCCTCCACTGTATTCATGAACTCCTGATGCTCGCGCTGCGCGTTATTCACCAGCGCCACCGTCGGGCGCGCCATGGCGGCCAGCGTCGCGATCTCACCCGGGTGATTCATGCCCAGCTCGATCACCGCGGCCTCGTGCGTGGCGCGCAGGCGCAGCAACGTCAGCGGCACGCCAATGTCGTTGTTGAAGTTGCCCTGGGTCGCGAATGCGGCGTCGGCCTTCCAGGCGCGCAGGATGGCCGCCATCATCTGAGTGACGGTGGTCTTGCCGTTGCTGCCGGTCACGGCGATCAGCGGCAGCCTGAACTGCGCCCGCCAGCCGATGGCGAGCGCGCCCAGCGCCTGTTTGCTGTCGGCCACCTCGATCCCCGCCAGACCCGCGTCTTGCAAGCCGCGCTGCGCCAATGCCGCGACCGCACCCCGGGCCTTGGCCTCGGCCAGGAAATCGTTCGCGTCGTATCGCTCCCCCCGCAGCGCCACGAACAGGTCACCGTCCTGCAATGTGCGCGTGTCGCTGTGTACGCGCTGCACCGACGTCGCAGCATCGCCCACCAGCCGGCCCTCGGGAATCCAGGCCAGGGCCTGTTGCAAGGTCATCATGGTGGCATCGCTCATGCCCCCACCTTCCTGCGCTGCAGCGCCTGGCGGGCATGGGTCTTGTCGGAGAACGCATGTTTGACGCCCGCGACATCCTGGTAGTCTTCGCTTCCCTTGCCGGCGATCAGCACCACGTCCTGTGCGCCGGCCCGCACGATGGTCTCGTCAATGGCCAGTGCGCGGTCGGGCTGCACATGCGCCGCATCCCGATGGCTCAGGCCGGCCACAATCTGGTCAATGATGGCTTCGGGGCTTTCGCTGCGCGGGTTGTCGCTGGTCACAACCACGTGGTCGGCATTTTTTTCCGCGATCGCCGCCATCAACGGGCGTTTGCCGGCGTCGCGGTCGCCACCGCAGCCAAACACGCACCACAGTCGTCCGCCGCGCTGCTGGGCCAGCGGCCGCAGCGCCGACAAGGCCTTGTCCAGAGCATCGGGCGTGTGTGCGTAATCGACCGCCACCAGCGGCCGATCCGCCTCGGCGATGCAGTCCATGCGCCCGGGCACCGGCAGCAGGCCGGTACAGGCCTGCACGGCTTCCCGCAGCGCCACGCCCATCGCGCGCAGGCCCCCGATCACGCACAACAGGTTCGAGACGTTGTACTGGCCGATCAACTGCGTTTCAACTTCATGACTCTCTTCGCCCTCGGCGACCGAGAAACACAGCCCCTGCGTGGCGCCTTGCGCCTGGTAGCGAATGGCACGGGCCTGCAGCCGCGCCGGCGTCGCCGGACTGGCGGCGCAGGACGCGGTCCACAGGTCGATCGCGCGCCGCGTGAGCGTGCCGGCCAGTTCGGCGCCATGCGCGTCATCCACATTCACAACGGCGGCCTGGAGGCCGGGCCAGCGAAACAGCTCGGCCTTCGCTTGCCAGTAGGCCTGCATGGAGCCGTGATAGTCCAGATGATCCTGCGTCAGATTGCTGAAGATCGCCACCCGGATGCGGGTGCCGTCGAGCCGCCGCTCGACCAGCCCGATCGACGAGGCCTCGATCGCGCACGCGGCCAGGCCCGCATCCACGAAGCGACGCAAGTGCCGCTGCAGCAACACCGGGTCCGGCGTGGTCAGCCCGTTGAATTCCAGCTGCGGCGGCCTTCCAATGCCCAAAGTGCCCATCAGCCCGCATGGGATATTCGAAGGTTGCTTCACATTTGATAGTGCTTGCGCGAGCCACCAGGCAATCGAGGTTTTGCCGTTGGTGCCGGTCACGGCCAGCACGTCGAGCTGCTCGCTCGGCGCTTCGAAGTAGGCTGCCGCAATCGGCCCGGTGGCAACCTTCAGGCCGGCATAGCTCGCGACCGCGTCGCCGTCGAAACCGAATGCTTCCACACCAGATTGCTCGACCAGGCAGGCGGCAGCGCCCTGCGCCAATGCCGCCTGGACGTAGCGGCGCCCGTCCGCCGCCGCACCGGGCCAGGCAATGAAGCCGTCGCCCGGCGCAAGCGCCCGGCTGTCCGCCTGCAACGTACCCTGCACGCGCGAGCGCAGCCAGCGTGTGGCTTCAACGGGAGTGGACAGCGACTTCATCGGTTCAGGAAGTTTCTCTGACGCTTTGCGCGACGATGTCGGGCTTTACCGCCAGGTCGGGCGGAACGTTCATGATGCGCAGGGTTTGTTGCACCACCTCGCTGAACACCGGCGCGGCCAGCAGGCCGCCAAAGTACCCGCCGCTGCTCGGCGCATTGATCATCACGGCAACCACGATGCGCGGCTTGTCGATGGGCGCCATCCCGGTGAACCACGCGCGGTATTTGTTGCTGTAGCCTTTGCCGGCCTGCTTGCGCGCCGTACCGGTCTTGCCGCCCACCGAATACCCGACGGTCTGCGCCAGCGGCGCGGTCCCGCCCGGGCCGGTGACCATGTGCAACATCTGGCGCACCTCGAGCGCGACCTTGGGTGAGAACACCGGCACGCCGACCGCAGGCGCCTCGGTTTTCAGCAGGCTGATCGGGATCACGCTGCCATCGTGCGCAAATGCGGTGTAGGCGTGCGCGATCTGGAGCAGCGAGGCCGACAGGCCGTAGCCATAAGACATGGTCGCCTTCTCGATCGGGCGCCAGGTCCGCCAGGGCCGCAGGCGACCGGTGACGGCCCCCGGAAAGGTGATCTGGGGCTTCTGGCCGAACCCGACCGAAGTGAAGGTATCCCACATTTCCTGGGCGCTCAAGCGCTGCGAAATCTTGGTGGCGCCCACGTTGCTGGACTTCTGGATCACGCCCTGCACCGTCAATATCCCGAAGTCGCTGTCGTCGTGAATCGTGGCACCGGTCACGGTGATGCGACCGGGCCGGGTATCGATCACCGTCTGCGGCGTGACGCGACCCAGCTGCAAGGCGGTTGCAATTGTGAATGGCTTCATGGTCGAGCCGGGTTCTCCGACGTCGGTCATGGCGCGGTTGCGCAACTGCTCGCCCGTAAGGTCTTTGCGATTGTTGGGATCGAAGCTGGGGTAGTTTGCCATTGCCAGCAAGTCGCCCGTGACCGCATCGATCACGATGATGCTGCCGGACTCGGCCTTGGCTTTCACCACCGCATCGCGCAGCTTCTGGTAGGCAAAAAATTGCACTTGCCCGTCGATGCTCAGCTGTATGTCCTTGCCTTCAACGGGCGCCACCTGCTCACCGATGTCCTCGACGACACGCCCGAACCGGTCCTTGATGACGCGGCGCGAACCGGCCTTCCCTGCCAGTTGCTTGTTGAATTCCAGTTCGATGCCGTCCTGGCCGTTGTCCTCGATGTTGGTGAAGCCGACCAGTTGAGCAGCCGCGTCGGCCTGGGGATACTGGCGCTTGTAGTCCGTGCGCTGATAGAGGCCCTTGACATCGAGCTTGGCAATCGCCGCAGCAATCGGCTGATCCACCTGGCGCTTGATCCAGACGAACGTTTTGTCATCGTTCCTCAGCTTCTTGTCGAGTTCCTGTTGGGACATCCCAAGCAGTCTGGCAACTTGCTTCAGTTTGGCCCGGACTGCGGGGTTTTCACGGTCGACATCTTCGGGAACCGCCCAGATGCTGGGTGCCAGCACGCTGGAGGCCAGTATCTGGCCGTTGCGATCCAGAATCCGGCCCCGGTAAGCCGGCAGCGTCAAGGTGCGCGCAAAACGGACTTCACCCTGTTTCAGGAAAAAAGCGTTGTCGACGACTTGTATGTAGGCCGAACGCGCTGCAAGTACGACAAACCCCAGCGCGATGGCCGCCACAATGAATTTGCTGCGCCATACGGGCGTCTTGCTCGCCAGCAACGGGCTCGACGCGTAGCGAACGCTTCTGCTCACCGTGGCGCTCCCGGGAACGGCTTGCTGGCGGCCCCGCCCTTCGCCGCCGCGGCAACGCCATTGGCCAATGACGCAGGGCCTGCGCCGTTACCCTGGGGAACAGCGCTTTCCTGAGCCGGTGGATGGCCATTTTCGCCAGCGTCATAGGTCACGTATTGCGTGATCGCCAGGGACGCCGGGCGCATCTGCAACTTGGCCCGGGCCAGTTGATCGACCCGCCCCGGCGCCGCCTGGGTGCGTTTTTCCACCTGCAAGGTCTCGGTATCCTGTGCCAGTTTTTGCGCCTCGGCGTTCGCCCGGTCGAGGGCTGTGAACAGCAAACGCGATTGGTACTGCGTATTCACCAGATACAGCGCGGTCGCCAGCACGGCAAGCAGCAGCACAAGGTTCAGGCGCATCATCGCGAGGCCCCCGCAGGTGTCACTGCATCTGCTCTGATCATGCGCCGGTCCTTTCCGCCACGCGCATGACGGCGCTGCGCGAGCGGGGATTCGCCGCCAATTCGGCGGCCCCTGGTTTGATACGACCCAGCGCCCTGAGTTTCATGGCACGGGGTGGCGCAAACGGAGCCCGGCGATCGAAAACGTCGCGCGCGTGCCTGGTGATGAATCGCTTGACGATGCGATCTTCCAGCGAATGGAAACTGATCACCACCAGTCGGCCTCCGGGTTGCAATGCATGAAGACTGGCCTCTAGCGCCTGTTGCAGCTCTTCAAGCTCGGCGTTGATGAAAATCCGAAAAGCCTGAAATGTGCGCGTTGCAGGGTTCTGGCCCGGCTCGCGGGTTTTGACCGCGCCAGCCACGAGTTCGGCCAGCTCGGCGGTGGTTGAAATTGGACCCCGTTCCTGTCGGCGAGCAACAATCGCCTTTGCAATGGCGCCAGCAAACCGTTCTTCACCGTAGTCACGTATCACCTCCGTGATCTGTTGCGCTTCCGCGCCGGCCAGCCACCCGGCCACGCTCTCGCCGCGCGTGGTGTCCATGCGCATGTCCAGCGGCGCATCGAAGCGGAAACTGAAACCGCGCACCGGGTTGTCGATCTGCGGCGAACTCACCCCCAGATCCAGCAACACACCGGCCACGCTGGCTGCGCCGAGGTTCGCGATCTGTCTGAAGCCCTCGTGGCGAATCGAGAAACGCGGATCGTCGATGGCCGCCGCATCGGCCACCGCGTCGGGGTCCTTGTCGAAGGCCATCAGCCGGCCTTGCGGCGAGAGTTTCGAGAGAATCAGGCGGGAGTGGCCGCCGCGACCGAATGTGCCGTCCACATAGCAGGCGTCCGGGTTGCCCACAAGCGCTTCGACCGCTTCGTGCAACAAGACGGTGGTGTGTTTCCATCGGGTATCCACCGCAAGCCTTCAGAAGGAAAAGTCCTTGAAAACGTCCGGCATGTCGCCCTGCATCTCTTTTGCTTCCTGAGCATCGTAGGTCGCCTTGTCCCAAAGCTCAAAATGATTGCCCATCCCGAGCAGAATGGTGTCCCGCGTCATGCCGGTCGCCTCGCGCAATTCCGGAGACACCAGCACCCGGCCGGTGGCGTCCATCTCGACATCCATCGCATTGCCCAGAAAAATGCGCTTCCACCACTGCGCCGCCATGGGCAGTGCGGCAATGCGCTCCCGGAATTTTTCCCATTCGGGGCGGGGGAAAACCATCAGGCAACCGTGCGGATGCCTGGTGATGGTGAGCTGGCCCGAGGCCGTGGCAATGAGCACATCGCGATGCCGGGTTGGCACCGACAGCCGCCCCTTGGCATCCAGACTCAGAGACGAAGCCCCTTGAAACACGACAGCACACCCTCGTTAGGTTGATCAGCGATCAAGTGGATGTCCTGAAGACACTATTCACCACTTAATTGCACTTTTTTGCACTGTAGCAGGAAAAAAAACCGTCGCAAGGGGTTTGCGACAAAATTTTGTAATGGAATCAAGGACTTAGAAGGAGTTTTTCAAACAATAATGTCGGAAAATCATTCTAAATTAAGCACTTAGCGCGAGCTATGAAAGTAACGCGTGAATCGTAAGCCAGACTGGGGCGATCTCAGAGGATGAAGCGGGACAGATCTTCGTCGGCGCTGAGTTCCTTGAGCCGCGCATCCACGTAGGCCGCGTCGATGGTGATGGTCTGCCCGCTCAAGCGGGTCGCGCCAAAACTTATCTCGTCGAGCAGACGCTCCATGACCGTGGAGAGCCTCCGCGCACCGATGTTTTCCGTGCGTTCGTTCACTTCGAACGCGGTATGCGCCAACCGTGTGATGCCTTCGGGGGAAAACTCGATGGTGACACTTTCCGTCGCCAGCAATGCCTGGTACTGCTTGACCAGCGACGCGTGGGTCTGCGTCAGGATCGCCTCGAAATCCTGCACCGAGAGCGATTCGAGTTCCACCCGGATCGGAAAGCGGCCCTGGAGTTCCGGAATCAAATCGCTCGGCTTGCTCAGATGGAACGCCCCGGAGGCGATGAACAAAATATGGTCCGTCTTGACCACGCCGTATTTGGTGGAAACGGTGGTTCCCTCGACCAGCGGCAGCAGGTCACGCTGCACGCCCTGGCGGGATACCTCGGCGCCGCTGGCCTCGCTGCGGGAAGCAACCTTGTCAATTTCATCGATGAACACAATGCCGTTTTGCTCGGCCATGTGCAGTGCCTGTGACTTGATGTCTTCGTCGTTCACGAGCTTGCCCGCCTCTTCATCGACCAGCAGTTTCATCGCCTCATGGATCTTGAGCTTGCGGCTCTTGCGCTTGGGGCTGCCGAACTGACTGAACAGGCCGCGCAGCTGCTCGGTCATCTCTTCGGTACCGGCGGGGCCCATGATCTCCAGTGGCGGCCTGGCATCGGCCACGTCAATCTCGACTTCCTTGTCGTCGAGTTGGCCTTCGCGCAGCTTCTTGCGAAAAACCTGGCGTGCCGTGCTGTCGGACGCCGCCATATGAGTTTGGCCAGCCCCCGCATCGGCCGCCCGCGCCGGCGGGATCAGGATATCAAGGATGCGGTCTTCGGCGGCATCCTGTGCACGCGCGCGGACCTTGCGCATTTCGGCTTCGCGCATCTGCTTGACCGCCACATCGGCCAGGTCGCGGATGATCGAATCCACGTCCTTTCCGACGTACCCCACCTCGGTGAACTTGGTGGCCTCGACCTTGATGAACGGGGCATCGGCCAACCGCGCGAGCCGACGCGCGATTTCGGTTTTGCCAACTCCGGTGGGGCCGATCATCAGGATGTTTTTCGGGGTGATCTCGGTGCGCAGGCTCTCGTCCACTTGCTGACGCCGCCAACGGTTGCGCAGTGCAATCGCGACGGCACGCTTGGCCTGGGTCTGCCCCACGATGTGGTTGTCGAGTTCGGAGACGATCTCCTGGGGGGTCATGGAAGACATTTTTTAATCAGGTGACAGCAGAATTCGCGGAACATGGCCTTTGTCTGCACCGCAGGCCCGCACGAGGGATCAGGTCAAGGTTTCGATGGTGTGGTGCATGTTGGTGTAAATGCACAACTCGCCCGCGATCTCCAGGGACTTTTTTACGATTTCGCGGGCCGGCAGGTCGGTATTGTCCAGCAGGGCCTTCGCAGCGGCCTGCGCATAGGCGCCGCCCGACCCGATGGCGACGATGCCGTGCTCGGGTTCAAGCACATCGCCATTGCCGGTGATGATGAGTGAGGCGTCCTTGTCGGCCACGGCGAGCATGGCCTCGAGCCGGCGCAGCACACGGTCGGTGCGCCAATCCTTGGTCAACTCGATCGCGGCTCGCACCAGCTGACCCTGATGCTTTTCCAGCTTGGCCTCGAACCGCTCGAACAGGGTGAAGGCATCCGCCGTGGCCCCGGCAAAGCCGGCCAGCACCTGGTCGTGGTACAGCCTGCGGACCTTGCGCGCGGAGCCCTTGACGACGATGTTGCCCAGGGTCACCTGCCCGTCGCCCCCAAGGGCCACCTCCATCCCCTGCGGCGTGCTGCGACGAACACTGATGATGGTGGTTCCGTGAAATTGTTCCATGACGGTCAACTGGGGGTAAGGATGGCGAATACAAGCACCCGCATGGCCCGTTGCGGCAAGCCCGGGTCGCCTCAATCGGGCCGGATCGTCACGCGGGCCACTTCATTGATACCGATGACATTGAAAAACGCCGCCACCAGCCGATGCACGTCGACGAATTGGACCCGGCGCCCCTGCGCGTGCAGCGTGGAAGCCCAGTTCAGCAAGGTTCCGGCCGCCGAAAAATCAACCCGGATCAACCTGTCGCAAGCGATCAGCATGACTTCGGCGCCCGACAACCTGGCATCCAGCCCTTCGAGGACGCCGGTGGCGTCGCCCGCGATCTGTCCGGACAGCGTCACCCGGCGGGCTCCGCTCCCCAGAAGACCCGAGTCCCCCAGCTCACCCGGAAACGTGGACGCCGGAGATTCCTGCGCCATCTCGCCAATGATCGCCTGGCCGGCAACATCGGCACCGACGGCATCGAGCGCCTTGTAGGCGCAGCGCACCGGCTCCCAGGAGGGCGGCGAGACCTCGTAGGTGACACAGTAGGTCAGCGCGATCATCTCGAATTCGTCAACCTGATTCATCAGGCGCAGCATCTCCATGCGCAGGCGCCAGAACTCCTGGGAAACAGCCTTGTCACCCTGTGGCGTGGCCTTCCTGAGCACGTCATCCAGTTGATTGGCGCCCATGAATTGCAGCTGCACCGGCTGGGCACTCCAAAACGCAAACAGCTGGCGCAGCGGCGAAGCGGCGGCCTCCTCCACGCTTGCGAGCCGGGTCCAGTCCAGGCGCCAGGGAGACGGTGCCGTCGCGACCGCGGCATTCAGTGCCGCCACGGTTTGCACCCCGACGCTGCTCGGGCTGGCCCAATTCACCGCGCGCACCGCGGGCTTGGCACCGGCTGCCGGGACCGCGATTTGTCCGACCTTGTCGGGCATCGAAAACCACACCGGTGCGGACCGCTCGAGCTGCTGCGCAAAATCGAGCGCCTTAGCCTCGAAACGCCCTTGCTCTCCGATCGCCCGATACAAGTCGAACAGGGCCATCCAGGTCTCTTCGTGCTTGCCCCGCGTCCCTTGGGGCCCCAAAGCTTCCAGCAAGCCGGCCTCGGCACCCGCATCATCGCCGTTGGCAAAGCGGATGGCGGCTTCTTCGATTTCGGGATCGTGGGCAAACGCCTGCACCTCGACCGCCAACGGATCAGCGTCGTCGAAGCTGCTCACCGGGGCTGCTTCTTGCGCGCCGGGCGACATCACAAAATCAGCGGCAAGGGGCGACGGCAGTGTCGGCTCCATTTGGTGCGGCTGCGCCAGCGGCGCCGGATCCGTCACGGCATAGTGGGCCGCTCGGGCGGCCGGTGACAAGGGGGGCGACACGCCGGCATTGCGGGAGCTCTCGGCGCCCGAACCGCTGCTGCCATGCGAGGATGAGTTGCCGCTCTTGGTTTTCCACCATTGCATCGACATCTGCGCTTCGATTTCGTCGATCTTCTTCAGCGTCGAAGCGCGGTCGTCCGGCTTGGAAGCAACGCTGCTCTGGAAAAAGGAAGGGCGCGCCGCGAAGTCCTGCCCTGCCACGAATTCACGGCGTCGGATTTTGCGCAGCAGGTCGAACTCGCGCTTGCGCACGAAATCGTTGCGCCGCTTGCGCTCCATCATCTCCTTGAGCGCCTGCTTGCTGTACGTGCTGTCGCGGTCCGCCTCGTGATGGTCGAGGTCGGACCAATTCGTCGTGGGATTGCGCACGAACTTGACCACCTTGGACAGCAAACCGCCGTTGTCGTCTTTCAGCATGTCGCTACTTTGATGGTGATGACAGTTGGCCCTGGAAAACTTCAGTCGCCAAACATCTTCTGCTTGAGCTCGCGCCGCTGCTGCGCCTCCAGCGACAGGGTGGCCGTAGGCCTGGCCAGCAGCCGCGGCACGCCGATCGGCTCCCCGGTCTCGTCGCAATAGCCGTAGTCGCCGGCATCGATCCGCTGAATCGATTGCTCGATCTTCTTGAGCAACTTGCGCTCACGGTCGCGCGTGCGCAACTCAAGCGCGTGCTCTTCCTCGATGGTGGCGCGATCGGCCGGATCCGGAACCACCACGGTGTCGGCACGCAGGTGCTCGGTGGTCTCGCCCGCGCTGCTGAGAATATCCATCTTGAGCTGCAGCAGCTTGAGCCGGAAAAAAGCCATCTGCTTTTCATTCATGTATTCCGAATCAGGCATGGCGATGACCTCTTCATCGCTGAGTTGCTCCGCGGTCCTGGTTTTCCAGTTGTTCGACAGCTTGGGGTCCTTGCGCGCGGCCACGGGAGGCGCCGGCGTGTACACGGGCGCCGATGGGGTTTGCGAATAGCTCGATTTGGCGGCAGTCGAAGCGATCGTGGGCGCCATCGAGGGAACAGTCAGTTGGGCAAGCCTGGACGAGCGTTTGGGCGCTGGCGCCGGCGTCACGACAGAGGTGGGCATGGAGGATTTAATTGACTTGGTAGCCGAAGCAGCAGTGATCGATGGTTTTTCGACCAATTTGGTCACTTTTGCGGCCGGCTTGTGGTTGGATTTGGCGGTCGCCGGAGCCGGTGCCTTGATAGATTTTGACCTGGCAGCGACCTTCACCGAAGCCGCCTTGGCGCTCTTTTTGGGCAAAGCGGTCTTTGTTGCGGCTCCGACTTGAACGGTTTTGCGGGCTCCCGCAGACACAGCCACCTTGCGCGCGACCGGTTTGGCGACCTTGGCCCTTGGCTTCGCGGCCGCCTTGGAAGTCTTGGCGACTGGCCGTACCTTGGCGGCCGGCTTTTTGACTTTGGCCGAAGCCTTGGCTGTTTTGGGTTGCGCTTTCACTTCTCGTCTCCTCACGGTACTTGCCAGCGCATGGGTTTGTTACACACTGGTGGGACCAGCCTCCCCAAGTGATCTGTGGTCTTCAATCACGAGAGTTATACCCCTATTGTTGACCTTCGCGGGGGTGTTTTGCGGGTTTTCACCGGCGCGCGATTGTATCGGGTGAGATCAGCCTCAGGCCGTGCGTTGCGGAATCGAGACAAACTTTTACTTCCTGATCAAGCTTCCGACCACGGATCACACCAGGCACTGTTCCAGCCCCTGCATGAGGATGTCCTTGGGCAATTCGATGCCGATGAAGACCATTTTGCTGGTGCGTGACTCGCCATCGGCCCAGGCCGGACCGAGATCGCTGCCCATCAGCTGGTGCACGCCCTGGAAGATCACCTTGCGGTCGGTGCCCTTCATGTTCAGTACGCCCTTGTAGCGAAGCATGCGCGGCCCGTAGATGTTGACGATGGCGCCCAGAAAGTCCTCCAGCTTGGCCGGATCGAGCATGCGATCGGACTTGAAGACGAAGCTCTTGACATCGTCGTCGTCATGATGGTGGTGCGCATGCCCGCCTTCGCCGTGCCCGTGCTGATGGGACGGGTGGTCGCAGTGCTCGCCGTGCGCGTGATCATGATGGTCATGGTCATGGTCGTATTCGTCTTCCTTGAGGAAGTCCGGATCGATGTCGAGCTTGGTGTTGAGGTTGAAGCCGCGCAGATCGAACACCTCGGCGATCGGCACGTCGCCAAAGTTGACGGTGCGCTGCGGAGCGCGCGGGTTCATGTGCTTGATGCGATGGATCAACGCGTCCACCTCGTCCTTCGCGACCAGATCAGTCTTGCTAATGAAGATCTGGTCGGCAAACCCGATCTGCCGCTGCGCCTCCAGGCGGTCATTCAGCTGCTGCGGCGCGTGCTTGGCGTCCACCAGCGTGAGGATCGAGTCGAGCAGGTAACTCTCGGCGATTTCATCGTCCATAAAGAAGGTTTGCGCCACCGGCCCGGGATCCGCCAGACCGGTGGTCTCGATCACCACGCGGTCGAAGTCGAGCTGCCCCTTGCGCTTTTTTTCCGCCAGGTCGTGCAGCGTGGAGCGCAGGTCTTCCCGGATGGTGCAACAGATGCAGCCGTTGCTCATCTGGATGATCTGCTCGGCGGTGTCCGACACCAAAATATCGCTGTCGATGTTTTCTTCGCCGAATTCGTTCTCGATCACCGCGATTTTCTGGCCGTGGGCCTCGGTCAGCACCCGCTTCAGCAGGGTGGTTTTGCCGGAGCCCAGAAAGCCGGTGATGATGGTTGCAGGAATAAGGCTCATGGCGCTCCAATCGGGTAAGGGCAGGGACCAGTCTGCGTTGCGCTTTGCAGTCTCGGCCGCAGAGTTCGGGGTCTTTCAACAGTTGGGGAGTTTAGCGGTCAATTCAATAAGCCTGACCGCCGGATAGCCATCGATCCCGCCGGACATCGCGTCGGCAACCCCGGATGCGGGACGCCCAAGGCGGTGACGCATGAACATGCGCCGCGCCGCGCGGCGCACCGTCAGGGCTTGCCGCGCCCCAGTTTGGCGCGCGGATGCGCGGCATCGTAGGCCCGCGCCAGATGCTGGAAATCGAGCCGCGTATACACCTGCGTGGTGGTGATGTTGGCGTGCCCCAGCAGTTCCTGCACGGCACGCAGGTCGCTGCTGGACTGCAGAATATGGCTCGCGAACGAATGACGCAGCATGTGCGGATGCACCGGCGTGGCGAGTCCGGCCTGCAGGCTGCGCCGGCGCAGGCGCTGCCAGATGGACTGCGCACTCAAGCGTGTGCCGTTGCGGCCCACGAACAGGGCCGGCGCCTGCGCAGGCACACCGGCCGCCTGGCTGCGCAGCGCCAGCCAGCGCTGCAACGCCTCCAGCGCCTTGGCGCCGACCGGCGTGCTGCGGCGCTTGCTGCCCTTGCCCAGCACGTGCGCCTCGGCACTTTCCACGTCGATCCAGCCGCGCGCCGTGGCGCTGGCCACCGCATCCAGCCCGACCAGCTCGCCCACGCGCAGGCCGCAGCCGTACAGCAGTTCCACCATGGCGGCATCGCGCGCCTCCAGCCACGGGTCACCGGCCTCGCTGCGGTAGCTGGCCAGTTGCACGGCGGCGTCCACGCTGAGCGCCTTGGGTAGCGGCTTGGGTGATTTGGGCGAGCGCACATCCTGCACCGGGTTGCTGGCAACCCAGCCCTCGCGCCCCAGCCATCTGTAGAAACCGCGCCAGCCCGACAGGATCAGCGCGATGCCGCGCCCGCTGCGTCCGCCGCCGTGCATCTGCGCGACCCAGCGGCGAACGTGCGCGTTTTGCACCTGCGTCAGTTCGACTTTGGCGTCAGCGGCATAGCCGGCCAGTTTTTGCAGATCCAGTGCATACAGCTCCACGGTACGCTGCGCCAGGCGCTTCTCGACCCGCACGTGCTCCAGGTAGCGCTCGACCAGCGGGTCGGTCATGGCGCGCCGCGTCAGACGTGCGCAGGCCGCAGCTGGGATAGCGCGGCCCCGGCCAGTTCGGCGATGCGTTCCAGGAAATCGGTGCCCATGCCGCTGTTGAAACGCTGCGAATCGGGAGACGCCAGCACGATGAGGCCAAACGCCTGCGGGGCCGCTCCCACGCGCAGCGGGATCAGCACCAGCGACTGCGCCAGCGCCGGGTCCGGCAGCCAGCCCGCGGCCTCGAAGCCGGCATTCACGCCGCAATAGGGAGACGACAGCGAGGACGCGAAAATCTTCGCATCCTCGCTCACGCCCTGCGCGAACGGTTCGAAGGCAAAACTTGGTGCCGCATCCCAGATCCGGATCGCCGCCTGCGGCACCACGAACTGCGCCTGCAGCTCACCCACGATGCGCTGCGGCAGATCGCGTGGCGTGGGCGCCAGAAACAGCTCGCGCGTCCAGTGGTGCAACCGGTCGGCAATCATCACGTTCTCGCTGCCGTTGCGGATCATCTCCATGATGCGCTGCTCCAGCGCCTTGATTTTGTCGCGCAGCATTTCCGCCTGGCGCTCCTGCAGGCTCACGGCACGGCTGCCGTGCGGGCTGGTCAGTTGCACCGTGGCCAGCAATTGGGCGTGGCGCTCGAAAAAGTCCGGCGTGTTGGCCAGGTAGTTGGCGATATCGTCTTCGGTAATGGGATTCATGGTGTTGATGTTCATGGGTTATCCGCAATGTCGATTTCACCTTCAAAGACCGTGGTGGCCGGGCCGGTCATCAGCACCGGGGCATCGCCGCCGGCCCATTCGATCGTCAGGCCGCCGCCGCGCGTATCGACCTCGACCCGGCCATCGAGCAGCCCGAGCCGGATGCCCGCGACCACAGCCGCGCAGGCGCCGGTGCCGCAGGCCAGCGTTTCACCAGCGCCGCGCTCGTACACGCGCAGCCGAATCTGCGAGCGGCTCAGCACCTGCATGAAACCGGCGTTGACCCGGTTCGGAAAGCGCCGGTGGTGTTCGATCAGCGGGCCCTCACTCAGCACGGGCGCAGTCTCCACATCGTCCACCAACTGCACCGCATGCGGATTGCCCATGGACAGGATTGCTACATACTTTATAGCTCCTGGTGTATGACCATCAAGGGCCAGCGGCCATTTTTGCCATGAACCAGCGGCCTTCGGCTGCAGCCCGGCGGCGTCGAACGGGACGCGCGCGAGGTCGAACACGGGCGCGCCCATGTTCACCGTGACGCGGCCATCCGCGCCCAGGCGTGGCTCGATCACGCCGCCCAGCGTCTGCACGCGCAGCGCATCCTTCGTGGTCAAACCGTGTTCGCGCACATAACGCACAAAGCAGCGCGCGCCGTTGCCGCACTGTTCGACCTCACCGCCGTCGGCGTTGTGGATTGCGTACTCGAAGTCGATGCCCGGCGCCGGGCTGGTGCGCACCGACAGGATCTGGTCGGCCCCCACGCCAAAGTGGCGGTCCGCCAGAAAACGGTAGTGCCCGCGCGTCAGGCCCAGGCGGCTGCGCGTCTCATCGAGCACAACAAAGTCGTTGCCCGCGCCCTGCATCTTGGTGAAGCGAATCCGCATGGCCTGCATTATCAACGCTGCGGCGCGCCGGGCCGTGTCTTGTGCGGATAATGCGGCCATGGTCCGGCCCATCCAACTTCTGTACGCGCAGCGCGAACCCGCGCCCCTGCGCCCCGCCGCCACCGTGCTGCTGCTGCGCGACACGCCGGATGGCATCGAAGTGCTGATGACGCGCCGCTCCATGACGGCCAGCTTCGCACCCGGCGCCTATGTGTTCCCGGGCGGTGGCATCGACGCGGCCGATGCCAAGGCGCACGCGCAGGCCGCGCGCCGCG
>DATNBD010000045.1:0-18795 GCA_035572155.1 Rhodoferax sp. | reverse complement strand
CCCCTTGAACACCAGGTCGCACGCGGCCTGGTACGCCATGGAGGTATCGACGTGGCCGGCCATCGGCTTGTACAACGGATCGCCGGCGTTCTGGGCGTCCACCACGGCGGCCATGCGCTCCAGGGTTTCGCGCACCTGCGCTTCGGTCACCACGTCGTGCAGCAGCCAGTTGGCGGCGATATGCTCGTGTTCCCCGGGTGTTGCGCGCCGGCCTTGCCTCACGCCAACTCGAACGGCGCCAGCTTGCGCGCGATCAACTGGTTCCTGAGCGTGGCGTACACCGGCAGGCCGTCGCGGTAGGCGGGGTAGTCCTCGCCCTCGATCAAGGGCAGCAGATAGGTGCGGCAGGCGTCGGTGATGCCGAAGCCGTCCGCGTCGATGAACTCGCGCGGCATGGTCTTCTCGACGTTCGCCACCTGCTCCAGCGGCGCGCTGCCGATGCGCCAGCGATACGGCGCATCGCTGATGCGCTCGATGGTCGGCATCACGGCATTGCGGCCCTCCAGCGCCAGCTCGACCGCGCGCTGGCCCAGCGCGTACGCCTGCTGCACATCGGTGGCCGAGGCGATATGCCGCGCCGCGCGTTGCAGGTAATCGGCGACGGCCCAATGGAACTTGTGGCCCAACGCATCCTTCACCATCTGCGCCACCACCGGCGCCGCACCGCCCAGCTGCGCGTGGCCGAAGGCGTCGCGCGTGCCCTGCTCGGCCAGGAAGCTGCCGTCCGGGTGGTGGCAGCCTTCCGACACGACCACCGAGCAGTAGCCATGCTGTTTCACCAGCGCATCGACGCGCGCCAGGAATCTGTCTTTGTCGAACTCGATTTCCGGGAACAGCACCACGACCGGAATGCCGTGCGATTCAACCAGTCCGCCGGCCGCCGCAATCCAGCCCGCATGCCGGCCCATGACCTCGAGCACGAACACCCGGGTGCTGGTCGCCGCCATCGAGCGCACGTCCAGCGAGGCTTCCAGCATCGATACGGCCACGTACTTGGCCACGGAGCCGAAGCCGGGGCAGCAATCGGTCAGCGGCAGGTCGTTGTCGATGGTCTTGGGCACGTGGATCGCTTGCAGCGGGTAGCCCAGCGACTGTGACAGCTGGCTCACCTTGAAGCAGGTGTCGGCCGAATCGCCGCCGCCGTTGTAGAAGAAGTAGCCGATGTCGTGCGCCTGGAAGACCTCGATTAGGCGCTCGTACTCGCGCCGGTTCTTCTCGAGCGACTTGAGCTTGTAGCGGCACGAGCCAAAGGCGCCGGCCGGCGTGCTGCGCAGCGCGGCAATGGTGTCGGCCGACTCCTCACCCGTGTCGATCAGCTCCTCGGTCAGCGCGCCGATGATGCCGTTCTTGCCGGCGTACACGGTACCGATCCGGTCCGGATGCCGGCGCGCGGTCTCGATCACGCCTGCGGCCGAGGCATTGATGACGGCGGTGACGCCGCCCGACTGTGCGTAGAACGCGTTGCTGCGGGTCGTGTCCATTCAGGCCTCGCCTTTCACCTTGAGTCGCCAGCCATGCAGCAGCGGTTCGGTATAGCCGCCGGGCTGCACCAGGCCCTTGAACACCACGTCGCAGGCCGCCTGGT
The DNA here is from genome assembly GCA_035572155.1 of Rhodoferax sp. GTDB lineage: Bacteria > Pseudomonadota > Gammaproteobacteria > Burkholderiales > Burkholderiaceae_C > Rhodoferax_A. The sequence continues at coordinate 17,210 of DATNBD010000045.1, read as the reverse complement.
AGGCCATCGAGGTGTCGAAGTGGCCGGCCATCGGCTTGTACAGCGCATCGCCCGCGTTCTGGCGATCCACCACCGCGGCCATGCGCTGCAAAGCCTCCCTCACCTGCGCCTCGGTCACCACGCCGTGCAGCAGCCAGTTGGCAATGTGCTGGCTGCTGATGCGCAGGGTGGCGCGGTCTTCCATCAGCGCCACGTTGTGAATGTCGGGCACCTTGGAGCAGCCCACGCCCTGGTCCACCCAGCGCACCACGTAACCCAGGATGCCCTGCGCGTTGTTGTCGAGTTCCTGCTGGCGCTCGGCGGCCGTCCAGTTCGGCGTGGCGGTCACGGGGACCTGCAGCAGGCCGCCCAGCAGTGCGTCGTGCGCGGCCACCGGGTCGGTCTGCGCGTTGGCTTTTTCCATTTCTGCCTGCACTTCGGCTACGTTGACCTGGTGGTAGTGCAGCGCGTGCAGCGTGGCGGCGGTGGGCGACGGGACCCAGGCGGTGTTGGCGCCGGCGCGCGGCTGCGCGATCTTTTGCTCGAGCATCGCGGCCATCAGGTCAGGCATGGCCCACATGCCCTTGCCGATCTGCGCGCGCCCGCGCAGGCCGCAAGCCAGTCCCACCTGCACATTGTTCTTCTCATAGGCCTGGATCCAGGCGCTGGCCTTCATGTCGCCCTTGCGGATCATCGGGCCGGCGCGCATCGCGCTGTGCATTTCGTCGCCGGTGCGGTCCAGGAAACCGGTGTTGATGAAGGCCACGCGCGCGCTGGCGGCCGCGATGCAGGCCTGCAAGTTGACGCTGGTGCGGCGCTCCTCGTCCATGATGCCGAGCTTGACGGTGTTGGCCGGCAGGCCCAGCAGCACCTCGACGCGGCCGAACAGCTCGCTGGTGAAGGCTACTTCCTTGGGGCCGTGCATCTTGGGCTTGACGATATAGACGCTGCCCATGCGCGAGTTGCGCAGCGCGTTCCAGTCGCCCTGGCGCTGCAGATCCACCATGGCGATGGCGGTGGTGATGACCGCGTCCATGATGCCTTCGGGAATCTCCTTGCCGCCGTCGTACAGGATGGCCGGGTTGGTCATCAGGTGCCCCACGTTGCGCAGGAACATCAGCGAGCGCCCGTGCCGGCGCACCGGCTGGCCCACGGCGTGGCCGTAGCCGCCGTCGGCGCCGAAGCCGCCGATGTACTCGCGATCGGGGCTGAGGCAGCGCGTGAAGGTCTTGCCGCCCTTGGTCACCTGTTCGGTCAGGGTGCCTTGCAGGATGCCGAGCCAGTTGGTGTAGGCGAGCAGCTTGTCCTGCGCGTCCACCGCCGCGATCGAGTCTTCCAGGTCCAGGATGGTCGAGAGCGCGGCTTCCAGCACCACGTCGGCGATGCCGGCGGCGTCGCCGCGTCCGATCTCGGTGCCGCGGTCGATGCGGATGTCGAGGTGCAGGCCGTTGTGCCTGAGCAGCACTGCCGAGGGGGCCGCGGCATCGCCCTGGTAACCCACGAACTGCACCGGATCGACCAGGCCCGTGGTCCTGCCGCCCGGCAGCGACACCACCAACTGGCCGCCCGTCACGCTGTAGCCGGCGGCGTCCTTGTGCGAAGCCCCGGCCAGCGGCGCGGCCTGGTCCAGCACGTTGCGTGCAAACTCAATGACTTTGGCGCCGCGCACCGGGTTGTAGCCCTTGCCTTTTTCGGCGCCGCCGGTCTCGGCAATCGCGTCGGTGCCGTACAGCGCGTCGTACAGCGAGCCCCAGCGCGCGTTGGCCGCGTTCAGCGCGTAGCGTGCGTTCAGGATCGGCACCACGAGTTGCGGGCCGGCCTGGCTGGCCAGTTCGGCATCGACGTTTTCGGTGGTCACGCGCACGCCCGCGGGCGGCGGCACCAGGTAGCCGATGGTTTCCAGGAACTTGCGGTACGCCACCATGTCGCGGATCGGGCCGGGATTGGCGCCATGCCAGGTGTCCAGTTCCCGCTGCAGGCGCTCGCGCTCGGCCAGCAGCGCGATGTTCTTCGGGGCCAGGTCGGCCACGATGGCGTCGAAGCCGCTCCAGAACGTGGCGCTGTCGACGCCGGTGCCGGGCAGCACCTTCTCGTTCACGAACTGGTGCAACTGGGCGTCCACCTGCAGGCGGTGGACGGGGATACGTACGGTCATGGGTTCTCCATCAAACTTCAAAAAACGAGAGGACGTCGCGCAGGCTGGTGCCGATGCGGGTCGGCTGGGTACCGAGTTCTTCGAACGGCCGCTGGTAGCGGTTCACCCAGAGTGTCTGGTAGCCGTGCCAGGTGGCACCGAGCGCGTCCCAGCTGTTGCTGCTCACAAACAGTATTTTCGCAGCTTCCAGGCCCATGGCCTGCTCGCCCAGCGCATAAGCGGCTGGATGCGTCTTGTACTTGCGCACGGCGTCCACACTGATCACATGGTCCAGCAAGGCCTCGAAACCGGCGCTGCGCACCGCGCTGGCCAGCATCCCGGGATCGCCATTGGACAGGATCCCGGTCGTGATGCCCCGAGCCCGGAGGTCCTGCAATACCGCCTTGTTCTCGGGGAAGGCACGCAGGTTCCGGTATTCATTCATGAGCCGGTCAATTTGGGTGCCAAAAGTGACCTCGGCCATTGCGGGTTCTTTGATGTCAGCTATTTGTTTAATAGCGTACACCAGCCCGGCCCGGGTCAGTTCCCAAAACGGCCGGTAGTGCGCGCCGTCGCTGCTGGTGGTCACCAGCCGGCTGTATTCGATCTGCTTGTCGCGCCACAGCACGCCGAGGTCCTGGCCGCGGCCGGGGAACAGCTGCTCGGCCAGTTGGCCGACGCTGTACACATCGAACAGCGTGCCGTAGGCGTCGAACAAAACGGCCAGCGGGCTTTCGGCGCTCGGGGCGCGGGACGGGTCCATCATCCATCCAATTTTAGGGGATGGCCGACACTGCACGGGCCGTTCGCAGCGGCGCCGCGGCCCGTGCGCCGGATTGATTCATGACTTTTATACGCATAATCTGGCGTCATGGACCAGCCTGAACCCTCCGCAACCAAGCAACCACTGCCGTACGCCGGCGTTCGGGTAGTGGAATTTACCCACATGGTGATGGGCCCGACCTGCGGCATGGTGCTGGCGGACCTGGGCGCCGAAGTCATCAAGGTGGAGCCGCTCGCGGGCGACAGCACGCGCCGTCTGATCGGCGCCGGGGCCGGATTTTTTCCGCTCTTCAACCGCAACAAGAAAAGCCTGGCGCTGGACCTGGGTTCGCCGGGTGGCAAGGAAGCCGTGCTGCGCCTGATCGCCACGGCCGACATCGTGAGCGAGAACTTCAAGCCCGCGACGATGCAGAACCTGGGCCTGGACTACGAGAGCCTGCGCCGGCTCAACCCGCGCCTGATCTACGTCAGCCACAAGGGTTTCCTGCCCGGCCCGTACGAGCACCGTACCGCGCTCGACGAGGTGGTGCAGATGATGGGCGGCCTGGCCTACATGACGGGCCGCCCGGGCGATCCGCTGCGCGCCGGCAGCAGCGTGAACGACATCATGGGCGGGCTGTTCGGCGCCATTGGCGCGATGGCCGCGCTCAGCGCACGCGAGAAGACGGGGCTGGGCCAGCAGGTGCAGAGCGCGCTGTTCGAGAACAACGTGTTCCTGGTGGCGCAGCACATGATGCAGTTTGCCGTGACCGGCCAGCCGGCCGCGCCGATGCCGAGCCGGATCTCGCCCTGGGCCGTGTACGACGTCTTCACCGTGGGCGGCGGCGAGCAGATCTTTCTGGCGGTGGTGAGCGACACCCAGTGGGCGCTGTTCTGCGATGCCTTCGGCTTTGCCGACCTGAAGGCGGACGCGCGCCTGGCGAGCAACAACGACCGGGTGCGCGCGCGCGAGTGGATGATGCCGCTGCTGCGCGAGCGGCTGGGCGAGCGCAGCGCCGCGCAGATCCGCGCGATCTTCGAGCGGCATGGGCTGCCGTTCGCGCCCATCACGCGCCCCGAGGACCTGATGCAGGACGCGCATCTGCTGGCCACCGGCGGGCTCGCTCCCATCACCCTGCCAGACGGTCCCGGGGCGGGCCGTGAAACCAAAACGGTGCTGCTGCCGCTGACTCTCGATGGCGAACGCCCCGGGGTGCGCCGCTCGCCCCCGCGGCTGGGCGAGCACAGCGCCGAACTGCTGGCCGAGCTCGGCTACAGTGCTACGGAAATAAAAGCGCTCTGCCAATGATGGGCAAGGGCTGGCGCCTCTTTTCGTTGTTAAATTCGGCTGCGACCCGGGCCGATGCCAGCGAGCCCGGCCGTGGCCCGGCCCGCCACGCATAATCGGGCGACATGGACAAGCTCAAGGCCATGGAATCCTTTGTTTCCGTGGCGACGCGCGGCAGCCTGACCGCCGCGGCGCAGGCCGAGGGCGTCGCGCCGGCCATCGTGGGGCGCCGGCTCGATGCGCTGGAGCAGCGCCTGGGCGTGCGACTGCTGGTGCGCACCACGCGGCGCATCACGCTCACGCCCGAGGGCGGCGCCTACCTGGACGACTGCCAGCGCCTGCTGATCGACCTGGCCAACGCCGAGGCCAGCGTGTCGGCGGGCGGCGTGAAGCCCGGTGGGCACCTGCGCATCACGGCGCCGGCCGGTTTTGGGCGCCGCCACGTGGCGCCGCTGATGCCCCGGTTTCTGGCGTTGCATGCCGATATCACGATGTCGCTGAATCTGAACGACCGGGTGATCGACCTCACGGCCGAAGGGCTGGACTGCGCGGTGCGCGTGGGCGACCTGCCGGATTCGTCGCTGGTCGGTGTGCGCCTGGCCGAGAACCAGCGCCGCTGCGTGGCCGCGCCCGGGTATCTGCAGCGGCACGGCACGCCCCGGCACCCGAACGAGCTGTCCCGTTTCGATTGCCTGACGCTGTCTGGCGGCGCGGCGCAAAGCCGGGGCTGGGCCTTTCGCGTGCCCATCCCCGGTGGCGAGCGTGCCGGCGAGTCCGCGGTGATCCATCTCAAGCCAGGCGGTTCACTGGACTGCACCGATGGCGAGGTGTTGCACGACTGGTGCCTGGCGGGCCACGGCATCGCGTGGCGCAGCAGCTGGGAGGTTGCGGCGGACCTGGCCAGCGGCCGGTTGGTCGAGGTGCTGGCCGATTTTGCGGCGCCGCCCAATGGCATCTACGCCGTGTTTCCACAGCGCCGGCATCTGCCGCTGCGGGTGCGTCTGTGGATCGATTTTCTCAAGCACAGCTACGGCGCGCCGGGCTATTGGCAGGCCGCATGAAACCGCTGGTGCTGTGTGCGGACGACTTTGCGCTGCATGCGGGTGCCTCGCACGGTATTGCGCAACTCGCGCACCAGGGGCGGCTTTCCGCCACCAGCGCCATGGTGCTGTCGCCGCGCTGGCCCCGCGATGCGGCGCTGCTGCGCGAGTTGCGCGGGCGCATCGACGTGGGGCTGCATCTGGACTGGACCAGCGAGTTCGCCGCGCACGCCGGCCATGGCCTGCCCCTGGGCGCGGCGATGCGCCGCGCGCTGCTCGGGGGCTTCGACCGGGCGCTCGCGCAGGCCGTGATCGAGCGCCAGCTCGATCTGTTCGAAGCGCAGTGGGGCGCGCCGCCAGACCATGTGGACGGGCACCAGCATGTCCAGCAGTTTGCCGGCATTCGCGAGCCGCTGATCGCGGCGCTGGCGCGCCGCTACCCGGGGCGGCTGCCGTATCTGCGCATATCCCGGGTGCGTGCTGGTGCGGGCGAGCGCCTGGGCGTCAAATCCCGGGTGATCTCCCTGTTCGGTGCAAGCGCTATGGAACATATAGCTGACCAGCAGGAACTGCCAAGGACTGAAGCCCTGTTGGGTGTTTATGATTTCGGTGGCGACACGGCCCGCTATGCCGCGCTGATGGACGGCTGGCTGGCGGGCGCGCCGGCCGGCGGCCTGCTTATGTGCCATCCGGCCGACGCGGCGTCACCCGGCGACGCGATCGGCGCCGCGCGGTTGCGCGAGCACGCCTACCTGGGCGGCGCCGACTTTGCCGCGGCGCTGGCGCGCGCTGGTGTCGCGCTGGTGCGCGGCCGCGCCCCGTACACTCGCGGGCATGGTGCAACGTGACGCTCGGCAAAAACCCGCTCCGGCCTTCGGGCCAAACCCCCATCTAACCGTGACTCCCGCATCGACCGCCAGGGAGCGGCGCATCTCCTGGCTCTGGCTGGGTGCCCTGTGGCTTTTCCTGCTGCTGCTCGCCACGCTGCGCCCGCTCGCGGTGCCGGACGAGGGGCGCTACGGCGGCCTGGGCCGCTGGATGCTGCAAAGCGGCGACTGGCTCACGCCGCGGCTGGACGGCATCCCGCTGTTTCACAAGCCGCCGCTGCTGTACTGGATGGAAGCGGTGTCGCTGGCGGTTTTCGGCAACCATGCGTGGGCGCTGCGGCTGGTGCCGGCCCTGCATGCCGGCATCATGCTGGCGGGGCTGTACCTGGCGGCACGCGCGATCGCGGGCGAGCGGCTGGCGCGCCGCGCCGCCCTCATGCTGGGCACCAGCGTGGCGTTCCTGCTGGGCGGGCAGTACGTGAACCACGACATGATGGTGGCCACATGGATCGGCGTGGCGATCTGGTGTTTCGCGTTTGCCTTCATGCGCGGCGAGCGCCCGCATGCGAACCTGGCGCGGCTCGGCTTTGTCGCCTGCGCGCTCGGGGTGATGAGCAAGGGGCTGATCGGCGTTGTGCTGCCCGGGCTGGTGCTGTTTTGCTGGCTGCTCTGGACGCGCCAGTTCCGCAAGGTGCTGGCCCTGCCCTGGGTCAGCGGCGTGCTGCTGTTCGCGCTCATCGCGGTGCCCTGGTTCGTGCTGGTCGCGCAAAAGTACCCCGGCGTGCTGGACTACCTGTTCGGCACCCAGCAGTTCACGCGTTATGTCGGCACCACGTTCAACAATGTGCAGCCCTGGTGGTTTTATCTCGTCGGCCTGCTGCTGTTGTTGTTTCCATGGGCTTTTTTCGCGCTCAAGCCCCTGTGGGACGCGGTGCGGCGTGGTTCGATCCCGGCCCCGGATGGCATCGCGCCCGAGTGGCTCAGCCTGTGCTGGATCTGGCTCGCGGCCATCCTGCTGTTCTTCACCATTCCCGACTCCAAGTTGATCGGCTACATCCTGCCGGTGATCCCGCCGCTGGCGTTGCTCGCGGCGCTGGGCTGGGAGCGCATGCTGGGGCAGCGCCGGTTCGCGGGCCGCTGGTTTGCCGCGCTTGCCGTGCTGGTCGCGGCCGTGGCGCTGGCCGTCAGCCTGCTCGTGACCCGTTACACACAGGACAAGCTGAGCTTCGACGTGGCGCGCACGCTGGCTTGCGAGATGCAACCCGGGGACACGGTCTATGTGGTCGGCAACTATCCCTATGACCTGCCGTTTTACGCGCAGATCCGCCAACCCCTGATCGTGGTCCAAGACTGGGCACAGCAACGCGCCACGGCGGGCGACGTCTGGCAGCGTGAACTGTTCGAGGGCGCCAACTTTGACGCGGCCGCAGCCCGCGTGCTGCAAACGCCCGCCGTGCTGCCGGCGGCCAGCCGCAAACCGGGGAATTGGCTACTGGCGCCGCGCAACGGGACCGAGCGCGAGTTTGGCCCGCCGGCCTGGCTGCCGGTTCAGACCGGCACAGGTTGGGTGCTGTTCAAGTCCGGTGCGAGTGCCGGAGCAGCCTCAGCGCCGAAAGGCCCAGAATCGGCTCAGCAAAAAGGTTTGCCCGGCTGCAAACAATAGCGCGGCCACCAGCGCCACGTACGACGGCCAGCCCAGCCCGCGCAGCAGCAGCACGAAGACGATCTCGTTCGTGGCGAAGCCGCCCAGCGCGGTCGTGAAGAAACGGCCGAAGCTTTGCGCCACGCTGGTGCCGGCATCGCTGAAACTGAGCCAGCGGTGGCCGGAAAAACTCACGAAAAACGCCACCATGAAACCGAGCGCGTTGGCGACTTCGGGCCACACGTACGAATGCGTCAGCGCGAAGACCGTCATGTGGGTCAGGGCGGCCGCGCAGCCGACGGCAATGAACCAGAAGCCGGACTTGCCCATGCTCAGAGCAGCGAGTCACCCGGTTGCAGCTCGGCGTGCGAGTCGGCGCCTGCCGCGGTCAAGCCTTCGCCGGTGCGTCGGCGGATCAGATAGGCGGGACGCTGCTTGACCTCCTCGTAGATGCGCCCCACGTATTCGGCCAGGATGCCCGTGCCGAGCAGCTGGATGCCGCTGAAGAACATCAGGCCGGCCACGATGGTGGCGTAACCCGGCACCTCGACGCCGGTGATGAAGTGTTCGATCACGACCCAGGCGCCATAGCCCAGCGCGCCGACCGACAGCAGCAGCCCTACCGCGGTCAGCAGGCGCAGCGGCGCTGTGGAGAACGCCACCATGCCGGTGAGCGCGAGACGAAACGAGCCGCCCAGGCCGAAATTCGTCTGGCCATCGGCGCGCGGCAGCGGTTCGTAATCGATGGCTGTGCTGTTGAAGCCGACCCAGGCGTACAGCCCCTTCATGAAGCGGTTGCGCTCGGGCAGCGACTTGAGCGCCTGCACCACCTTGCGGTCCATCAGGCGAAAGTCGCCGGCATGCGCCGGAATCTCGATATGGCTGCCCCAGTTCACGAGTTTGTAAAACAGGCCGGTCAGCCCCGCCTGCAGCCGCGACTGGTCGGCCCGGCTCTTGCGCACCGCGTACACCACGTCCGCGCCACGGCGCCATTTTTCCAGCATCGCCGCGAGCAGGGACGTCGGATGCTGTCCGTCCGCATCCATCATGAATACCAGATCGCCGCGTGCCGCGTCGATGCCGGCGGTCAGTGCGGCCTCCTTGCCGAAGTTGCGCGACAGCTGCAGCAGTACCAGTTGCGGATGCGTTGCGCACAGGCGCCGCGCGACCCGGGCGGTATCGTCGCGGCTGCCGTCGTCCACCACGATCAGCTCCACATCGGGCGAGAGCGCCTGCAGGGCGGCCAGCACCTGCGGCACCACCAGGTCCAGATTGCTGGCCTCGTTGAAGGCGGGCATGACGCAGGAAAGTGACGGGGTTCGGTCGGCGCGATGGGTCATGCGCGCATCATGCCAAAAGAAAACCCCGTCCAGCACTGCCGGAGGGGTTTTTTGTGAACTTCGGCCAGCGGCTTATTTTTTCAGGCACGTGCTCATGAAGGCTTTGCGCTCGTCGCCCTTCTTTCCGGCGGCTTCGGTGTTGCAGGATTTCATTTTTTCCTGCTGGGTCATCTTGGCCGGTGCGGCCGCCGCTGGCTTGGCGCTCAGGCAGTCTTTCATGAAGGCTTTGCGTTCGTCGCCCTTCTTGTCGCCCGCGGCCTTGTTGCAGGTCCCCATTTTGGATTGCTGCGCCGTCATGGCGCTGTCGGCGGCGTGGGCCGCGCCCATGCCCAGGGACAGAGCCAGGCCCATCGCGGCGACCAGGGGAATGAGTTGTTTCATGAAATCTCCTTGGCTAAAACGTGTTGAAGGGAAGACCATCCGGGCGGGCTGGAAAAAACCCGTCTGGATTGCAACATACAACGCCCAAGCCGGCAAGTCGGATGACCTGTCCCCGCCAAGCTCCACGCAGCGCCCCGTAAAATCGGGCGATGCTCTTTGTCAAACAGGAATTGCTCGCAACGCTGGCGGCCGAGTTGGAACGGCTTTCGCCCGGAGCGGGGGCGAAGGCGGCCTTTGAGTCGCCCAAGGTCGCCGCGCATGGCGATCTGGCCTCGACGGCGGCGATGCAACTGGCCAAGCCGCTTGGGGAAAACCCGCGCCAGCTGGCCGGGCGTTTGCGCGAGGCGCTGCAGAAGTCGGAATCGTTCCAGCGCTGGACTTCTGCGATCGAAATTGCCGGGCCGGGCTTCCTGAATATCCGGCTCACACCCGAGGCCAAGCAGCAGACCGTGCGCGAGGTGCTGGCCCAAGGCGAGCGCTTTGGCCAGCAGGCGGCGAACAGGCAGCGCGTGCTGGTGGAGTTTGTCTCGGCGAACCCGACCGGGCCGCTGCATGTGGGCCATGGCCGCCAGGCGGCGCTGGGGGACGCCATCTGCAACCTGCTTCAGACCCAGGGCTGGGACGTGACCCGGGAGTTCTATTACAACGATGCCGGCATGCAGATCCAGACGCTGGCCAACAGCGTCCAGCTGCGCACCCGGGGCGTCAAGCCGGGCGATGCCGGCTGGCCGAGCGGCGACAACGCGGCGGCCTACAACGGCGACTACATCGCCGACATCGCGGCCGACTTCCTGGCGAAGAAAACCGTCAAGTCCGACGACCGCAGCTATACCGCCTCGGGCGATGTGAATGACCTCGACTCGATCCGCCAGTTCGCCGTGGCCTACCTGCGCCACGAGCAGGACCTGGACCTGCAGGCGTTCGCGGTCCGGTTCGACAACTACTACCTGGAGTCGAGCCTGTACACCAGCGGCAAGGTCCAGGCTGCGGTGAACAAGCTCGTGGCCGCGGGCAAGACCTACGAACAGGACGGCGCGCTCTGGCTCAAGTCCACCGAGTATGGCGACGACAAGGACCGCGTCATGCGCAAGGGCGATGGCAGCTACACCTACTTCGTGCCCGACGTGGCCTACCACATCACCAAGTGGGAACGCGGCTTCCACAAGGTCGTGAACATCCAGGGCACGGATCACCACGGCACCATTGCTCGGGTGCGCGCCGGCCTGCAGGCGGTGGGCATGGGCATCGCACCGGGCTATCCCGACTACGTGCTGCACACCATGGTGCGCGTGATGCGCGGCGGCCAGGAGGTCAAGATCAGCAAGCGCGCCGGCAGCTACGTCACGCTGCGCGACCTGATCGAATGGACCAGCAAGGATGCCGTGCGCTTCTTCCTGCTGAGCCGCAAGCCCGATACCGAATACGTGTTCGACGTCGATCTGGCAGTCACCAAGAACAACGACAACCCGGTGTATTACGTGCAGTACGCCCATGCCCGCATTTGCTCGGTGCTGGCCGCCTGGGGCGGTGATGCGGCGACCCTTGCGAGCGTCGATCTGGCGCCGCTGCAAAGCGCGCCCGCGCTGGCCCTGATGCTGCAACTGGCCAAATACCCGGAGATGCTGAGCGCAGCGGCGCAGGATTTCGCGCCGCATGACGTCACGTTTTACTTGCGCGATCTGGCCGCCTGCTATCACAGCTACTATGATGCCGAGCGCATTCTCGCGGACGACGAGTCGGTCAAACTGGCGCGGCTGGCGCTGGTGGCCGCGACGGCGCAGGTACTGCACAATGGGCTGGCGGTTCTGGGCGTGTCCGCGCCCGTCAAAATGTGAGCAAGCAAATGAAACAGCAATTCGGCGGCACCTTCGTCGGCTTCGTCGTCGGTGTGGTGGTGGGCCTGGGCGCGGCGCTGGCCGTGGCGGTGTATGTCACCAAGGTGCCGATTCCGTTCATCAACAAGGACGTGAGCCGCGCGCCTGGCCAGGACGCGGCAGAGGCAGCGCGAAACAAAAACTGGGACCCGAACGCGCCGCTGTATGGCAAGAATCCGGTACGCCCGGCCTCCGCCGCGGCCGGTGGCGTGGTCGATACCACGGGGGCCGCGACCGGCGTGGCGACGTCCCCGCTGCCGCCGGCGGTCCTGGGGGGCCAGCCAGCCGGCATCCATGCGCCGGTTCCGCCGGCCGTGTCTGGCGGGGATCCGCTGGGCGATCTGGCGAAGGCCCGGGCCGCCGCCAGCGGGACGGACCCATTCACCTACTTCGTGCAGGTGGGCGCCTTCCGCACGGCGGCCGATGCCGAGTCTCAGCGCGCCAAGCTGTCGCTGATGGGGGTCGAATCCAAAGTTTCCGAGCGCGAGCAGGCCGGGCGCACGGTCTGGCGCGTGCGCGTCGGGCCCTTCGAGAAAAAGGGCGATGCCGACAAGGCGAAGGGACAGCTCGATGGCAGCGGCATGGAGACAGCGCTGGTGCGCGTGCAGCGTTGAAGCGCCGGGTACCTCGCATGGGAACTTCGGGCCGGGGCGGCCCTCTGATTCTGACTCTGACTCTGACTCTGATTCTGATATTGACAGGAGCGTTAATCAATGAAGCGTCGTGAATTCTCCTTGGCCGGCGCCTGCGCGCTGGCCGCATCCACCCTGGCCATGCCGGCTGCGCGCGCGCAAGGGCAAAAATTCGTCGCGGGCACCGACTACCTGGTGCTGGACCAGCGCGCCATCGTCGAGGCGCCGCCCGGAAAGGTCGAGGTGATCGAATTCTTCTGGTACAGCTGCCCGCACTGCAATGCATTCGAGCCCGCGCTGGACCAGTGGGTCGCGAAGCTGCCGAAGGACGTTTTCATGCGCCGCGTGCCGGTGGCCTTCAACCCCAGCTTCGTGCCCGAGCAGCGCCTGTACTACACGCTCAAGGCCATGGGCAAGATTGACGAGCTGCATGTCAAGGTGTTTCACGCCATTCATGTCGAGCGCCTGCCGCTGGACCGCGAGGCCGGCATCATGGCCTGGGTGCAGAAACAGGGCCTGGACACGGCCCAGTTCACGCAGTTGTACAACTCGTTCTCCGTCGCCACCAAGGTGCGCGAGGCGACCCAGCTGATGAATGCCTACAAGGTCTCGGGCGTTCCCGCGCTCGGCGTCGCGGGGCGCTACTACACCGACGGAGAACTCGCGCACAGCATGGAGCGCGCGCTGCAAATTGTCGATTACCTGATTGGCGCATCGCGCAAGAGCGCCTGAGGCAGACCTCCTTCGGGTGCACTAGACAAGGCCCGCTTCGGCGGGTTTTTGTTTGGCATCGCGCAAGCCATTGCCGATGCCGCCCTTACAATGCCAGCAAGATTCGTGCCTTTATGAAAACCCCGCTTGCCTCGCTGTTGTTGCTCCTCGCGTGCGCGCTCCTGTCGGTCGGCGCCCACGCGGAAAAGGCTGACGCCAACAAGCCCATGAATATCGAGGCGGATACCCTGCGCTACGACGACCTGCACCAGACCAGCGTGTTCACCGGCAACGTGGTGGTCACCAAGGGCACCATCATCATTCGTGGCGCCCGGGTCGATGTGCGCCAGGGCCCGGAGGGCTACCAATATGCCACCGTCACGGCCGCGCCCGGCAAGCTCGCGTTCTACCGGCAAAAACGGGAGGGCCTGGACGAATACATCGAGGGCGAGTCGCAGACCATCGAATACGACGGCAAGGCGGATACCGTCAAGTTCATCGGCCGTGCCGTGCTGCGCCGCTACACGGGTGCCACGCTGAGCGACGAGACCACCGGCGCGCTGATCACTTACAACAACGCCACCGACGTGTTCACCGTGGATGGCCGGATTGCGCATCCGGGAGATGGGGCGCAGGGCGCGCCGGGCACGCGCGTACGCGCCATGCTGATTCCCCAGGCGGCCGCATCGGCGCCTGCGGGGACGCCGCCGGCCGCCGTGCCCGCGCCCGCGGCGCTGCAACCCAGCAGCAGCCTGGGCGGGACCGCAAAGTGACGGGCGACGCGCAAGCCGGTGGCGCTGGCGGCCGGCCCAGCCGCCTGGAGGCGCGGCATCTGCGCAAGTCCTACGGCAGCCGCGTGGTGGTGAAGGATGTGTCGCTGTCGGTGCAGGAAGGCGAGGTGGTCGGCCTGCTGGGCCCCAACGGCGCGGGCAAGACGACTTCGTTCTACATGATCGTGGGCCTGGTGCGAGCCGATGCCGGCGAAATCGCGATCGACGGCGCGCCGGTTGAACACATGCCGATCCACCATCGCTCCCGGCTCGGCCTGAGCTACCTGCCGCAGGAGGCGTCCATCTTTCGCAAGCTCACGGTGCAGGAGAACGTGCGCGCGGTGCTGGAGTTGCAGCGCCACGGCGCCGGGGCCGAAGCCGGGCGCCCGCTGTCCTCGCGCGAGATCGAGGAACGCCTGACCGCGCTGCTGCAGGAACTGCGGGTCGAGCATCTGCGCGATTCATCGGCGCTGTCGTTGTCCGGCGGCGAGCGTCGGCGCGTCGAGATTGCGCGCGCGCTGGCCACGCAGCCGCGCTTCATTCTGCTCGACGAGCCGTTTGCCGGGATCGACCCGATCGCGGTGATCGAGATCCAGCGCATCATCGTCTTCCTCAAGACCCGGGGCATCGGCGTGCTCATCACCGACCACAACGTGCGCGAAACCCTGGGCATCTGCGACCACGCCTTCATCATCAACGATGGCCATGTGCTGGCCCAGGGCACGCCCGCGCAGATCGTCGACAACGCCGAGGTGCGCCGCGTCTACCTGGGCGAGCATTTCCGTATGTAAAGGTATGGCCCCCACGCTTGCCACTGCGTGTGCTGCGCCGCCCCCCGAGGGGGCTGAACTTGCTCGGGGCGGCCCTTCGCTGCGTTCGCTCACGCCATGAAGCAGGGCCTGTCGCTTCGCGTCTCGCAGCATCTGGCGCTGACGCCGCAACTGCAGCAGTCGATCCGGCTGCTGCAGCTCTCGACGCTGGAATTGAGCCAGGAAGTCGAGCAGATGCTGGACGAGAACCCGTTTCTGGAAGTCCCCGAGGAGGATGCGCCGCGCGAGGAGTTCGGCTCAGTGCAGGCCGATACGCAGGGCGGCGACGAGGAGCATGATTCCGAATTTGTTCCAAATTTAGTAGCAAACAATCAGGGTGAAATAAGGGCCAACGATCAAAATGATGCCGAAATCCCGCTATCCGGGCAGGATGACACGCCCGGCTGGGACGGTGATGGCACCAGCGAGGTCCGGCCCGACGACAGCGAATGGGGCGGCGACGCACCCGCGCGCGGTGGCAACCTGGATGACGCGGATGCGCCCGACGCCAGCGAACTGTCGGGCAGCCAGGAATCCCTGCAGTCGCATCTGCACCGCCAGGCGCTCTCATTGCGGCTGTCGCAGGAAGACCGTGCCGCGCTGCATTTCCTGATCGAATCGCTGAATGACGACGGCTACCTGGAAGATACGCTGCAGTCGCTGGCCGAAGGGCTGGCCGGCCAGGACGAGGCGCAGGCCGAGGAGCTGGTGCAGTGTTTCACGGTGGCGCTGGCGCTGTTGCAACATCTGGAGCCCGCGGGGGTCGGTGCGCGGCATCTGGGCGAATGCCTGGCGCTGCAGTTGCGCGCACTGCAGGACGTTGACGCTGGCGACCCGGCGCGCCGGGGTGTGATCGAGGTCGCGCTGCGCATTTGTGCCCAGCCCATGGATCTGCTGGCGCGGCGCGATGTGCGGCGCCTGGTGCCCCTGTGCGGCGCCGCGGAAGCACAGGTCAAGGCCGCCATGGCGCTGATCGGCCGGCTCGAGCCCAAGCCGGGGCGGCGCTTCGTGCAGGTGGAGCGCAATATCGTGGTGCCCGATGTGATCGTGGTCAACGTCGGGCGCGGCGGCCAGCCCAAATTCCGCGTGCAGCTCAATGCCGACGTGATGCCGCGCCTGCGCGTGCACGACCTCTACGCGAATGCGCTCAAGGCGCACAAGAGCGGCGCGCGCGACGCGGCCAGCCACGCGGCGCTGCAGCAGCGGCTGCAGGAGGCGCGCTGGTTCATCAAGAACATCCAGCAGCGCTTTGACACCATCCTGCGCGTGGCGGGCGCCATCGTCGAGCGGCAAAAAAGCTTCTTCGTGCACGGCGAGCTCGCGATGCGCCCGCTCGTGCTGCGCGAGATCGCCGACGAGCTGGGCCTGCACGAGTCCACCATCTCGCGCGTGACCACCGCCAAGTACATGGCCACGCCGTTCGGCACGTTCGAACTCAAGTACTTCTTTGGCTCGGGCCTGGGCACCGAGACCGGCGGCAATGCTTCCAGTACGGCGGTGCGCGCGCTGATCAAGCAGTTTGTGGCGGCCGAGGACCTCAGCAAGCCGCTCAGCGACAACCAGTTGGCCGACATGCTCAAGGAGCAGGGCATCGGGTGCGCGCGCCGCACCGTGGCCAAATACCGCGAGGCACTGCGGATCGCCCCTACCAACCTGAGAAAAACCCTGTGAACCAGCTGCAACTTTTTCTGCCCTGTGCGGCCGGTGTGGAAGCTTTTCTGGGTGTCGAGGTGCAGCGCATTACCGGTGCTGCCGAGCGGGATCTCCAGACCCTGCGCGGCGGCGTGCAACTACAGGCGTCGTGGCGCGATGCGCTGGCGCTGAACCTGCACAGCCGGCTGGCGCAGCGTGTGCTGGTCGAGCTCTCCAATACCGAATACCGCAACGAACAGGACCTGTACCACGCGGCCGCCAGCGTGGCGTGGGAGATCTGGTTTACGACCCGCCAGACCTTCAAGGTCGAGGTCACCGCGCAGCACAGCCCGTTGACCAGCCTGAACTTTGCGGCGCTCAGAATCAAGGACGCGATTGCCGACCGCTTCCGCCACAAGAGCGGTGTGCGCCCCGACGTGGACACCCAGTGGCCCGACGCGCGCATCTACCTGCACCTGACGACGGATCGCGCCCTGCTGTACATCGACACCTCGGGCGAGCCGCTGTTCAAACGCGGCTGGCGCGAGGACAAGGGCGATGCCCCTTTGAAGGAAACGCTGGCCGCCGCCATGCTGGCCGCCAGCGGCTGGGACGCCACGACGCCGTTGTACGACCCATGCTGCGGCAGCGGCACAATCGCGATCGAGGCGGCGCAAATGGCCTGCCGCATCGCGCCTGGTTCGCTGCGCCGTTTTGGCTTCGAGAAGCTGCTGCCGTTTCAGAGTCATGTCTGGTCGGCTATCAAAAACGAAGCGCTGGCGCTACAGACCGCACCGTCTGCACCGGTATTTGGCAGTGACGTGGCGCACCGCATGGTGGATTTTGCGCAGCGCAACGCGGCGCGCGCCGGCGTCGGCCCCGCGGTGGAATTCCGTGGCGGCGATGCGCTGCAGCGGCTGCCGCCGGCGGCGGGCGGCGTGATGCTGGTGAATCCGCCCTATGGCGAGCGCATCGAAGTCGCCGGCGTGGCCGGCGGCGGTGCACGCGGACGCGTCTTCACGCAGGACGTGGCACGCTTCGGCGCGCGCGAGAGCGCCCAGATGGACGGCGAGGAGGGCGGCGAATTCTTCAGCCGTCTCGCCGCCCACTGGAAGAGAAACTACGCCGGCTGGAGCGCCTGGGTGCTGACGCCCGACCTCAAATTGCCCGGCCGCATGCGCCTGAAGGAGTCGCGCCGCGTGCCCATGTGGAACGGTCCGATCGAATGCCGGCTGTTTCGGTTCGAGATGGTCAAAGGTTCCGCGCGGAGAAATGGCGCCGAGTCACCGGGCGAAAGAATGGGGTCGGATCACCGGGAGTGAAACGGACGTGTGCTCTGACCCCATTCTTTCGCCGACCCGCGAAGCAGGTCGCGAACCCGTCGTGCGC
>DATNBD010000044.1:0-23730 GCA_035572155.1 Rhodoferax sp. | reverse complement strand
CCCTTCGTCCATCCCACCGGGCCGATCCGCGTGATGCCGGGCCCGCAGACGGACCATTTCACCGACGAGGCGCTGCAGGCGCTTTTCAGCCAGCCGTTCACGGTCACGCGCGACAGCGACCGCATGGGCATGCGGCTGGAGGGGCCGGCGCTGCGCCACAATGCCCTGGGCGCCGACATCGCGTCGGATGGCGTCACACCGGGGGCGATCCAGGTGCCGGGAAACGGACAGCCCATCATCCTGATGGCGGATTGCCAAACGGTTGGCGGGTATCCGAAGATCGGCACCGTGATCAGCGCGGATCTGGCGCGGCTGGCGCACGCGCGGCCCGGTGAGCAACTGCGCTTTGCGCGCGTGAGCCTGGCCGAAGCCGCGGCGGCGCGGGCCGCGCAGCGCGAGATGCTGGCGCACTGGGTCAGCCGCATGGCGGGTTTCCTCCCACCCGGCTTGGTGGACGAAGCCGCGCTCTACGCGGACAACCTGGTCACCGGCATGATTCGTGCCGACGTCTAGGGTGGCGCAGCGCATCACATTGCTTTTGGGGGAGCTTCCAGCATGTCGAAAGTCATCAACCTGAATGCCGATCTCGGGGAAAGCTTCGGCGCGTGGTCCATGGGCGCGGACCGCGAGCTGCTTGCGTCGGTCGATTCAGCCAACGTGGCCTGCGGCTTTCACGCGGGCGATCCGATGGTGATGCGCCACACGCTGCGGCTGGCCAAGGCGGCCGGGGTCAGTGTCGGCGCGCATCCCTCGTTTCCCGACCTGCAGGGGTTCGGGCGCCGGCGTATGCAGCTCGCGCCGGCCGAGATCGAGGCCATGCTGATCTACCAGATCGCGGCGCTGGACGGCATGGCGCGCACCGAGGGCCTGCGCGTGGTTCACGTCAAGGCGCACGGCGCCCTCAGCAACATGGCCTGCGCCGATCTCGCGCTGGCGCGCACGGTGGCCGGCGCCATCAAGGCCTATGACCGGACGCTGATCCTGCTCGCGCCGGCGCTGTCGTGCCTGTGCACGGCGGGGCGCGAGGCGGGGCTCGCGGTGGTGGAGGAAATCTTCGCGGACCGCGCCTATCAGGACGACGGCCAACTGGTTCCGCGCGGCCGCGCCGACGCGATGATCCACGGCGCCACGCGCTCGCTGGCGCATGTGCAGGCCATGCTGGACGCGCAGGCATTGATCTCGGTCAGCGGCAAGCACCTGCCGACGGCCATCGGCAGCATCTGCGTGCATGGCGACGGTCCCGAGGCGGTAGCCACCGCGGCCTACTTGCGTGCGGAACTTGAGCGCAAGGGTTACCAGCTGCAGCCGCTCGGCGTACCTGCGGCGTGATGCCAATGGGTCGTGCGAGGGTTGTTGTTTGCTATTTATAAAATAGCCCAGAACGTATATTTCAAGCCGACTTGGGAGCGATTTCACTCAAAATTTCGGGCAACGCGCGGTAGCCGGCCAGATAATCGCCAGGCTACTGCGCCCGCACAAATGCCAACGCCTGATGCAGTGCCTTCGCGAGTCCCGGTGCGACCGGGTCGCTCCAATAGCTCGCCACCATCGGAAGCGGCGCCAGCGCGGCGTCGCAGCGCAGGATGGTGATCCGCTTGCGCGGCAGTGACTGCTCGACAGCGGCGCGCGGCAGCGTGGCGATGCCGAAGCCGTTCTCGACCAGTTGCATCAGCGCTGAAATGGACGACACCGTGTGCACGTGCTTTCCCCCTGCGTCGAGCGAGCGCAGCAAATCGAGCAGCGCGACATGGGGCGCGGACCCGCGCTGAAAGGTCATCAGGTCGGATGCCAGCAGCTCGCTTATGCCCAGCACCCGCTTGCGCGCCATGCTCGCGGGGCCGACGAAAACCATCTCGAGCGGTGCCAGCATCTCGTTCTCGATTTGCTCGCCGAGCGCCGGCAGCACGGTGAATGCGAGATCCAGCCGGCCGCGGCGCAGTTGCTCGACCAGCGCCGGCGTGGTCTCGATGGTGAGCTCCAGTTCGAGTTCCGGGTTCGACTGTTTCAAGTGATCGATCATCGGGATCAGCCAGGTGTGCAGCGCGGTCTCGATGCCGCCGATGCGCAGCGACAGCGGCAGCTGCTCGGGACTGCCCAGTTCGGCCTTCATTTCGCGCTGCAGCGCCAGCAGGCGCTCCGCATACTGCAGGAAGCGCGCGCCCGCGAGCGTCAGCTTCACGCTGCGTTCGCGCCGGTCGAGCAGCGTCACGCCGAGTTCCTGCTCGAGCGCGGCCACGCGATTGGAGATCGCCGACTGTGTCAGGTTGAGTTTTTCCGCGCCGCGGGTGATGCTCTCAAGCCGCGCGACCCAGACGAAAGCTTCCACGAAACGCAGGTTCATGGCATCTCCCGCCATCTCCGAAATTCAAGAGAAAAGCACCCAAAGCCCTTACGGGTAAATGGAATATTGCTATTATTTTTATATTGATCTGAAAACATCGCGAGCCACGTCAACCGTCTCGGCAATGTCCTGCTCGCTGTGCGCGGCGCTGACGAACCCCGCTTCATACAGTGCCGGCGCGATGTAGACGCCGCGCTCCAGCAGGCCGTGAAACAAGCGGTTGAACCGCGCGCCGTCGCTTCGCATGACCTGGCTGTAGTTCTGCGGCAGCTGCGCCAGCAGGAAGAAGCCGAACATGCCGCCTTCGCTGTCGGCGCAAAAGGCCACGCCCGCGTCGCGCGCGGCGTCGGCGAGGCCATCGACCAGCGCGCGTGTCTTGCGCGAGAGGTCTTCAAAAAACCCGGGCTTGCAGATTTCCTTCAGGGTCGCGAGCCCGCAGGCGGTCGCGACCGGGTTGCCCGACAGGGTGCCGGCCTGGTACACCGGCCCGAGGGGCGCAAGCTGTTCCATGACAGCGCGCGAACCGCCGAACGCGGCCAGCGGCATACCGCCGCCGATCACCTTGCCCAGCACCGTCATGTCGGGGACGAAGCCAGGGATGTGCCGCGCATAAACGCTTTGCGCGCTGCCCAGCGCGACGCGGCAACCGGTCATGACTTCGTCGAACACCAGCAGCGCACCATGCTGGCTGCACAGCTCGCGGCAGCGGCGCATGAACGGGACCGAGGCGCGCACGAAATTCATGTTGCCGGCGATCGGCTCGATGATCAGGCAGGCCAGCGCGCGACCGTGCAGCGCGAACGCCTGTTCCAGCTGTTCGATGTTGTTGTACTCGAGCACCAGCGTGTCTTGCACCACTTCGGGCGGAACACCCGCGCTGGTCGGATTGCCGAAGGTCGCGAGGCCCGAGCCGGCCTTGACCAGCAGGGCGTCGGCATGGCCGTGGTAGCAGCCTTCGAATTTGATGAACTTGCTGCGCCCGGTGGCGCCGCGCGCCAGGCGGATCGCGCTCATGCCGGCCTCGGTGCCCGAGCTGACCAGGCGCAGCATCTCGATGGACGGTACCAGGCCGATGATGGCTTCGGCCAGTTCGATCTCGCGCTCGGTCGGCGCGCCGAAGGAGAAGCCTTCGAGCGTGGCTTTTTGCACCGCCTCCACGACCGCGGGATGCCCGTGCCCCAGGATCATTGGGCCCCACGAGCCGATGTAGTCGATGTGGCGGCGGCCGTTCGCGTCCCAGAAGTAAGCGCCCTGGGCGCGCTGCACGAAGCGCGGCGTGCCGCCGACGGCCTTGAAGGCGCGCACCGGCGAGTTCACGCCACCGGGGATGAAGCGCCTGGCGCGTTCGAACAGGGCGGCATTGCGGTCAATGTTTGGTTTCATGGGGAGGCATGGCGAAGCCTTGCAGATCGCCGATATCGGGCTCGGGAGATTCGTCGGGGTCGGTTTCGGGCTGCGCCCAGAACATGCGATCCGGCAGCACGTTTCCCATGCCGGGTCGAAAACCCCCATCGAGGCAGCGGTCCAGATAACTCAGCGCCTCGCTGGTTGCCGCGGCCAGATCGCTGCCACTCGCGATCAGGGCCGCGAGCGCGGCCGCCAGCGTGTCGCCCGCGCCGCAGAAGGTGGCCTCGAAACGCTCGAATTTTTCACCGCCGAGCACCGCCTGCGGCGAGGCCAGCACGTTGTCGATGAACTGGTCCGGCAGCGGAATGCCAGTGACCAGCGTATACGTCACGCCCATCGCGCCGGCCGCCTTGGCAATGTCGCGCGCACTGGGGCTTTCGTCGCTGCTCCAGTCCGGCAACAGCCAGCGCCACAACGTGCTGTGGTTTCCCACCAACACCGTGGTTTGCGGCAAAAGCAGCTCGCGAAATGCGTCGAGGTACAAATCGATCTGCCCCTCGTCCCACCACGACAGGTTGGGCATGTAGGCCACAAGTGGTACATCGGCGTAATCCGAGGCGATTTCGGCGATGGCACTGATGTTCTCCGGGCTGCCTGCGAAGCCGACCTTGATGACCTGCACCTGAATGTCTTCAAGAACGGTTCGGGCCTGCTCGGTCACGGCTTCTTCATCGAAGACGAAGTGGTCAAAAATCTCGGCCGTGTCTCGTATATAGGCGCCTGTCAACACCGGCAGGGCGTGCGCGCCGACCGATGCGATGGCATTCACATCGGCCGCCAGGCCACCTGCACCGCTGGGGTCGCTCGCGTTGAATACCAGAACGCAGGCCGGACTCGAGTCCTCATCTTCGTCGGCGACGGCGCTCGCCGGTACATCTTGGGACTTAGGGTTTGTCATGGGCCAAGTATCGGCAAAAATCGGCTCGTGATGCCAACTTGTTCACATTAGGCCTAGATACAATTGTTGCATTCTATTCGGAGGCCCCTTAAGCTGTGACGGATTTTAAAACGTGGATGTGTTTGATCTGCGGCTGGATTTACGACGAGTCGGTCGGTGATCCCGACCATGGCGTGGCGCCCGGAACCGTCTGGGCCGACGTTCCCATGAATTGGACCTGTCCCGAGTGCGGGGCGAGGAAGGAAGACTTCGAAATGGTCCAGATCTAGACACATCGCTTGCAGAACTATCGACCACGGTCGTTGGAGAGACAATCTTGAGGAGCAGCCGCCAATGAGCGCGACCGGATCGGGTTTCAGGGTTCTGGTCATCGACGACAGCAACACCATTCGGCGCAGCGCCGAAATTTTTCTCAAGCAGGGCGGCCACGAGGTGGTGCTGGCGGAAGACGGTTTTGACGCGCTGGCCAAGGTCAATGACCATCAACCGCAACTGATTTTCTGCGACATCCTGATGCCGCGGCTCGATGGCTACCAGACCTGCGCCATCATCAAGCGCAACGTGAAGTTCGCCGCAGTTCCTGTCGTGATGCTGTCGTCCAAGGATGGCGTTTTCGACAAGGCGCGTGGCCGCATGGTGGGCTCGCAGGAATACCTGACCAAACCGTTTACCAAAGACCAGCTGTTGCAGGCCGTGCAGCAGTTTGGCGAAATCTCATCAGGAGCGATTGATGCCAGTTCATAAAGTGTTGGTAGTGGACGATTCGAAAACCGAGTTGATGGTTTTGACCAGTCTGCTCGAAAAAAACGGGATGTCCGTCAAGACGGCCGAAAATGCCGACGAGGCCATGCGCCGGCTCGCCCAGGAAAAGCCGGACCTGATCTTGATGGATGTAGTGATGCCGGGGAAAAACGGATTCCAGGTGACGCGTACCATCTCGCGTGATCCGCAGTACGCGGATGTGCCCATCATCATGTGCACCAGCAAAACCCAGGAGACCGACCGGGTCTGGGGCATGCGCCAGGGTGCGCGGGACTACATCACGAAACCGGTCGACGCCGGAGAGTTGATGGCCAAGATCAAGGCCTTGAACTGATCCGGTATCCGCATGGCGAACCGCGAAGCCCTCCGGCAGTTCCAGACTGATTTGGCGAGTCGCTTGAGCGCGGCGCGCACCACGGGCGTTGCGGCGTCCTGGCTGGCCGTGGAGGCCGCCGGGGCGAATTATCTTTTTCCACTGAGTCAGTCGGGGGAGATTTTTCCCTGGGCTCAAACCCAGGCGGTCCCCTACACCTTGAGCTGGTTTCTCGGCGTTGCGAATTTGCGCGGTGGGCTTTACGGCGTGATTGACCTGGGCGGTTTTGTCGCCGGGGCGTCGCGTGCCGAACCCAGTCGCGATCAGGCCCGACTGGTGGCGCTGAATGCGGCGCTGGACGTCAACTGCGCCTTGATGATCGACCGCCTGGTTGGCCTTCGCAGTGTGGAGTCATTTGTCGACTCGGCGCCCAAGGGCGACTCGGTGCCCGGTTATTTCGGCAGCGGTTACACCGACGCCGAAGGGGCGCACTGGCAGGAAATCAACCTTCAATTGCTCTCGCAGCAATCCGAATTTCTGAACATCAACGCTTGATTGTTTTTGCGAGGTCGCATGAATATGTCCATCGGTCATCCCATTGAGAAACGATTCCAGGCCAACGCCCAGGCTGCAGCCGACGTTACGGCGTCCCATGCCGCGAATGCGGACAGGGAGCTCACCCAGGCCATGGCGCCGGAGCACCTGCACGCCGATGACTTCGGCGACGGCCGCACGCTGACTGGAGATGGCGCGCGCGGGTCGTCCAGCTCGGATCTGGTGAGCGTTCCACTGCTGGGGCGCCGCACCTCGGTACAACATCAGCGGATCCTGGCTATCGTGCTGGCGCTGGCACTGGTGGTACTCGCTGTGGCGACGTCTTTCGTGCTCAATCGGGCCAGCAAGGTTGCCCGTCAGTTGACCGCGACGGGGCAGGCGCTCCTGAATTCGCAGCGCCTGACGAATGAGGCGGCACAAGCGCTGCTGGGCAGCGAGCAGGCGTTTCCACAGCTGAAGGAGAGTGCCGACATCCTGAAAAAATCGGTGCAAGGGCTCAAGGACGGCGATGCCTCGATGCAGTTGTCCCCGGTGAGCGCAGCAAGTCAGCCGCAGGTCGAAAAAATTTCACCCTTGATGGAACAGACCAGCCATAGTGCTCAATTCATTCTGAGCCAGAAGAAACTTCTGGTGAGCATCGGCAGTGCGCTGCAAAACATCAACAAGCAATCCGCCGCTTCGCTGAATCTGGCTCAGGGTGTCGAGACGCTCGAGCTGGAGCAACATGCGAGCATGCTGGAGCTTTCCGCCGCCAGCCAACTGGTGATGTTGTCGTTGCGCATTGGCAAATCCGCGAACCAGTTTCTGACCCCACGAGGTCTTGATCCGGATGCGGTGGCCCTGCTTGGCTCCGATTTGCGCGCCTTGCAGGACACCGGAAAGGGCTTGCTCGATGGCAGTTCCGTTCTTGGTTTGTCTGGTACCAATGATCCGCAGACCCGCAAACAGCTCTCGGCCTTGCTGGACGTCAACGGAAAAATGTTCACTCAGGCCGACGCCGTTCTCGGGAACGTGCGTGAGTTGGTGAAGGCGAGAGAGGCGCAGGTATCCATCAATTCCAACGGCGACCCCTTGCGCCGTGAACTGGAAGGTCTGCAAGTCCGCCTTTCGTCCCAAACCGGTATCGAAACAGGCATTCTCGCGGCACTGGCATTGTCGGCACTTCTCGCCTTGGCTTGCGCGGTCGGCCTGGCTTATGTTCCGCTGCAGGACAGTCGCCAGCGCCAGGGGCTGGCGGATCAGCAGCGGGTTGACGCCGAACGCCAGGAGCAGGAGGCAAAGCGGGTCAACGACGCCAACCAGGCGGCGATTTTGCGGCTGATGAACGAATTGCAAACCGTGGCGGAAGGTGATCTGACGCAGGAAGCTACCGTGACGGAAGACATCACCGGCGCCATCGCCGATTCCGTCAATTACACCGTTGAGGAACTGCGTTTGCTGGTGGGCAACGTGCAGACCACGGCGTCGCGGGTGGCCCGGACCACGGCCCAGGTGGAGAACACCTCTTCCGAATTGCTGGCCACTTCGGCGCAGCAGTTGCGGGAGATTCACGAGGCGGGGCAATCCGTGCTGGACATGGCTGGCCGGATCAACAAGGTATCCTCGCAGGCATCCGAGTCGGCCGCGGTGGCGCGGCAATCGCTGCAGGCTGCCGAATCGGGGCTGGTGGCGGTGCAGAACGCGATCGGGGGCATGAACTCGATCCGGGACCAGATTCAGGAGACGTCCAAGCGGATCAAGCGGCTGGGCGAGTCTTCCCAGGAGATTGGCGAGATCACGGAGCTGATCTCGGACATTACCGAGCAGACCAATGTGCTGGCCCTGAATGCCGCGATCCAGGCGGCCTCGGCGGGCGATGCCGGTCGTGGTTTCTCGGTGGTGGCGGAAGAAGTGCAGCGACTTGCGGAGCGCTCCGCCGACGCGACGCGCCAGATATCCGCGCTGGTGAAGGCCATTCAGACCGATACGCAGGACGCGGTGGCCGCCATGGAGCGCTCTACTCATGGCGTGGTCGAGGGAACCAAGCTTTCCGACAACGCGGGCACGGCGCTGTCGGAGATCGACCGCGTCTCGCGCCGGCTGGCGGAGCTGATCGACCAGATCTCGCATGCGACGTCCCAGGAAGCGACTTCCGCGAACACGGTGGCCGGCAACATCCAGCATATTTTCGTGGTGACGGAGCAGACCGGTGAAGGCACCCGCTCCACGGCGCAGCAGGTACGTGACTTGTCCCGCATGGCCGAGGAATTGCGCCAGTCCGTGTCGCGATTCAAGATCGCGTAACGTCGGCCCTCATTGCCCCCGATATTGCTCGAGTGGACCTTCTCCATGCAGTTCAACCAAACCGGTTCCGCCGCCACACCCGCTGATACCGAGCCGATGGCCCCTGATCTGGGGCCGCTGGCCTGGGTGCTGGATGAGATTCGCAAGTCGCTGGATGGTGCCGCTCGCTCGCTCAAGCGATTCGCGCGGGAGGCCGAGACCGCCCGAGGTACCAATCTCGCGGAGATCGACACGGGTCAATTGCGTATCGCGCGCCTGCAACTGCATCAATCCGTGGGTGCCCTGGAGATGGTGGGGCTGGAGGCGCCAGCCCAGTTGCTGCGCGCCATGGAGGCGGCGGTACAGCGTTTCTTTCAGCATCCGCAGCTGTGCACGGACGAAGGTGCCACCACCGTCGAGCGAGCGGGCTTTGCCCTTGCCGAGTATCTGCAAGCGGTATTGAGCGGCAAGGCGGTGTCGTCCGTCGCGCTGTTTCCACAATACCGCGATGTCCAGCTGCTGGCAGGCGGCGACCGGGTGCATCCTGCAGACCTGTGGCAGATGACATGGCATTGGGTCAATCCGGTCGTGTCGTTCGGCGCCTCGCCGCGCGGCTACGACGCGGCAGCCCGAGCCGAGCTGGACACATCGGTGCTCGCCGTCATGCGCAGCGGCGACGTGGCGGCTGCGCACCGTTTGCGCGATCTCAGTCTGGCTTTCGCGGCCGCGCAAACGGCGCTGGAGCCAGCGTCTTTCTGGAAAATTTGCGCTGCCTATTTCGAAGCGCTCGCGCTGCGGCTGATCTCGGCCGATATCTATGTCAAGCGAGCCGCTTCGCGCATCTTGTTGCAGTATTCCACGCTTGCGCGCGGTGAGCAGGGCGTTTCGGACCGGTTGGCGCAGGACCTGCTCTTCTTTTGTGCGCAGGCGGTGCCGGGTCCGGACCAGGCGCCAGCGCTGGCGGCCATTCGCCTGGCCTACGGGCTGGCGAGCTTTTTGCCCATTGACTATGAGGCCCGCAGCTTTGGCCGGCACGACCCGGCGCTGCTGGTGCAGGCCCGCAAGCGCATCGAGGCGGCCAAGGAGAGCTGGTCCGCATTGTCCGGTGGTGATGTCGGCAAGCTTCGGGGTGTGGCGGACCAGTTCAATCTGGTGAGCGAGTCGCTGGTCAGGCTGCATCCGGTCAGCGAGCCGATGGCACAGGCGCTGGTGAGTGCGGTCGATGTCACGGTTCGCTCCGGCAAGCCTCCGGCGACCGAACTGGCGATGGAGGTAGCCACTTCCATCCTGTACCTTGAAGCGGCCTTCGAGGACATGGAGCTCGGGGAACAGGAGTTGGGCGTGAGGTCCGCGCGCTTGAGCGGTCGCCTCGATCGCGTGCGCAATGGCGGACAGCCGGAGCCGCTGGAGCCGTGGATGGAGGAGCTGTATCGCCGCGTCAGCGATCGCCAGACCATGGGGACGGTGGTGGGGGAATTGCGTACGGCGCTGTCCGAAATCGAGGTGGCGCTCGACCAGTTCTTCCGCAATCCGCGCGAAAAGGGCGTGCTGCGCAACGTGCCCGGCCAGTTTTCGCAAATGCGTGGCGTGCTGTCGGTGCTTGGCCTGGAGCAGGCGTCGCAGGCGGTGCTGCGCATGCGCGACAGCACCGAGCAGATGATGGTCGCCGAGCCTGGTGCGCCGCAACTCCCTGCGGGCGCGTTCGACAAGCTCGGCAACAACCTGGGCGCCTTGGGATTTCTCATCGACATGCTGAGTTACCAGCCTGCGCTGGCGAAGAAGCTGTTTGTTTTTGACGAAACCTTGAGTGAACTCAAGCCCTTGATGGGACGTTCCGCCTCGCCTGCCGTGGTGCAGCCGGGGGCGACACCGGTGCCTGCTGGCGCGGATCTGCTGTCGCGGGAACTGCACTCCGTGGTCAACGACACCGGACCGGGCGTGGCCGAGGGCGACATCACGGCCCGGCTCGATACGCTGGCCGATCGTGCCACGTTGGCTGATCAACCGGCGCTGGCCAAGTCGGCGCGCAGCGCGTCGGCCGCCATGTCGGCGCAGGACGGAGGCGCTGCCGCGCATGCCATGGCGCAACTCGCCGCGGCCGCGGGCCCCGCGCCGACGGCCGCCACACCCGCCGCGGCCGAGCCCGACATTGAAGAAGATGATCTGCGAGGCATCTTCCTGGACGAGGCGCGCGAGGTCCTGCAAAGCGGCCTTGCTGCCGTGGAGTCGCTTGCCGAAGACACCCATGAGCAGAGTCATCAAACAACGCTGCGCCGTGCTTTCCATACCCTCAAGGGCAGTTCACGGATGGTGGGGCTGAACGAGTTTGGCGAGGCGGCGTGGGCGATGGAACAGTTGCTTAACACCCGGCTGGCCGAGCAGACACCCGTCGACGACGCATTGCAGGGTCTGTCCCGCGATGTCATGGGGGCCTTCGGTCGGTGGGTGGAAGCCGTCGCCAACCAGACCGATGCCGCGTGGCGGGCCGCAACTTTCGTGGCGGCAGCCGAAGCATTGCGAACCAGGGGCCAGCGCCTGGAATTGGCCCTGCCGGGCAGTGCGGCGACATCGGCCGCTGCGTCGCAGGCGCCGTCGCAGTCCGAGCCATTTCCAGATTTCGAGGACACACAGTCTTCGTCCCAGGTGTCCGAGAGCCAGTTCGCTGCATCTGTACGCGCGCCTCTGACGGACTTCGGGGATATCGACTTCGCCGGCTCTGTGTCGGTTTCGGAGGCGACTCTGCCCGCGCCACTGACGGGTGCCGCACCTGCGCTGGATCTTGAGTACCTTTTCTTCCACGAGCCCTATCTGGAGACGCAGCCTCCCGCACCGAGGCCCGAGCCCGAGCCCGATGTGCGCGCCGCTGTCATACCGGATGTGCCGATCGAATCGCCGGCGCCACCGGCGCACGAGCCGGCGCTCCCGTCTGTCGGCACCGAATTCGTATCGCCCGCTTCGGCGCAGGCGCAAGGCGACGAGGCGATGGGCCCGGCAAGCGACGAGCCGGTCAAAGTGATTGGCCCCCTGCGCATCGCCATCCCGCTGTTCAACGTGTACCTGAACGAAGCCGACGAGTGGTCGCGCCGGCTCGTCACCGAGCTGGCCGAGTGGACGCTGGAGCCGCACCAGCCGATGCCGGATTCCACCGTCGCGCTGGCGCATTCGCTGGCCGGCAGTTCCGCTGCCGTCGGGTTTCATGCGCTGTCGGATCTCGCGCGTGCCCTGGAGCACGCGCTGTCGCATGTTCAGGTGCAAGGTTCCGGAATGTCTGGCCAGGGCCAGACTCTCAACGGTGCGGCCGAGGACATCCGGCGTTTGCTGCACCAGTTTGCCGCCGGCTTTCTGAAGGAACCCAGCGAGGAAGTATTGCTCGCCTTGCGGCAGATCCTTGCGACGGAAGCAATCGCCGAACCCCCGGCCCAGGGTGCCCCGCAGCCACAACCGGTGCGTCCCGCCGAGCCCCCGGCGCAGACCCGTACGATCACGCAGGAGAGACACGAAGACATCGACGCGACCGATGCGGTTGACTTCGATCTGTTCCCGATCTTTGAAGAAGAGGCCGCGGAATTGCTGCCGCAGCTGGGCGGTGCGCTGCGCCAGTGGTCGGCCCGGCCCTCGAATCTGGGCGCGCGCACCGAAGTGTTGCGCACCCTGCACACGCTCAAGGGCAGTGCCCGGTTGGCCGGTGCATTGCGGCTGGGCGAATTGGCGCATCTGCTGGAGTCCGACATCGAGCACATCGGGACGGACGACCTGCAAACGCAGCAACTGGAGCCGTTGCTGGCGCGATTTGATGTGATGCAAGGTATTTTTGACCAGCTCCGAAAGGGGCAGGCCGTGACCAGGTCTTCGACCCTGGAGCCTGCGCAGGCATCCCCGCCCGAGCCGGCGCCGCAGGATGCCCTGTCGGCGCAGCCGGTCGCCGAAGCCGGCGTGGCTGCCCCGTCGGCCAGGCGCGGTGTGATTGCCGCGCCGGTCACCAATGTGCTGGCGCCGCTGCGCCAGGCCTCGAATCAGACCGTGCGCGTACGTTCCCAGCTGCTGGATCGGCTGGTGAACCAGGCGGGTGAGGTCATGATCACGCGCACCCGACTGGAATCCGAGATCGGCCAGTTGCGCGGCTCCCTGAGTGACCTGACGGGCAACCTGGACCGCTTGCGTCAGCAGTTGCGCGACATCGAATTGCAGGCGGAAACGCAGATGCAATCGCGTCTGGCCCAGACCAAGGACTCGCAACAGGCTTTCGACCCGCTCGAATTCGACCGCTTCACCCGGGTGCAGGAACTGACCCGAATGATGGCCGAGTCGGTGAACGACGTCGCCACCGTGCAGCGCAGCCTGCAGCGCACCGTGGAGGCGACCGAAGACGATCTGAACGCGCAGGCAAGGCAAACCCGGGAGTTGCAGCGTGACTTGCTGCGCACCCGCATGGTGGAATTCGAGGCCATTTCGGACCGTCTGTATCGGGTCGTGCGCCAGGCTTCCAAGGACACCGGCCGGCAGGTCAAGCTGGACATCGCGGGTGGCTCGATCGAAATGGACCGCGGCGTGCTGGACCGCATGACGCCGGCGTTCGAGCACCTGTTGCGCAACTGTGTTGCGCATGGCATCGAAGATGCCCAGGTGCGTACCCGGCTGGGCAAGAGTCCCGTGGGTACGATCACGATCGGACTGCATCATGCGGGCAACGATGTTTCGATTGAATTTCGTGACGACGGCAGCGGCCTGGACGTCGCCGGAATTCGCGCCAAGGCGCTGGCGCAAGGGCTGGTGACACAGGATCAGGCACTGTCGGCGGCAGATGCCGCGGCATTCATCTTCATGCCGGGCTTTTCTACGGCAAGCCAGGTGAGCGAACTGGCCGGGCGCGGCATCGGCATGGATGTGGTGCGCGCGGAGGTCAACGCGCTGGGCGGGCGCATCGAGACCTCGACCGAGGCGAACCAGGGCACCAGCTTCAAATTGATCTTGCCGCTGACCACCGCGGTGACCCAGGTGGTCATGCTGCGCATTGGCGACCAGTTGATTGGCGTGCCGTCCAATCTGGTGGAAATCGTGCGCCGTGCCAGCGCGCAGGAGTTGCTGCAGGCGTATCGCAGCGGTTCGTTCGAATTCGCGGGGGAATCCATTCCATTCTTCTGGTCGGGCGCGCTTTTGCAGGTTTCCCGCAGGAGCGGCGAGGCGCAGGGCAAGACGGCGTCGATTCTGGTGCTGCGCAGTGCCGCGCAGCGCGTGGCGCTGCACGTGGATGAGGTATTGGGCAACCAGGAAGTGGTGGTGAAGAACCTCGGCCCCCAGTTGTCGCGCCTGCCCGGCCTGGCCGGCATGACCGTGCTGGCTTCGGGCGCAGCCGCGTTGATCTACAACCCGGTGGCGCTTGCCGTGGTGTACGGTGAGCAGGCCCGGTTGGTGGGGGCCGACGAGGCACCGCTGGAGGCGCCTGCGGATTCGGGCGCAGCTGGCGGAGCGGCCGCGCTCGCGCTGCCGCCGCAAATCCCGTTGATCCTGGTGGTCGACGACTCGATCACGGTACGGCGTGTGACCCAGCGGTTGTTGCAGCGCGAGGGGTATCGCGTGGCACTGGCGGTGGACGGTTTGCAGGCGCTGGAGCGGCTGGCCGAGGAGCGTCCCGCCGTGGTGCTGTCCGACATCGAAATGCCGCGCATGGATGGTTTTGATCTGGCGCGCAATATCCGGGGTGACCAGCGCATGCACGATTTGCCGATTGTGATGATCACCTCGCGCATCGCGGAGAAGCACCGCGAACACGCCAAGGAACTGGGCGTGAACCACTATCTTGGCAAACCGTATTCCGAAGAAGAGTTATTGAGCCTGGTGCGCCGCTATTGCGCCGCCAAGGTTGAAGCGTAATCCGATTCTGGCCCTTTTTTATCAACGGATGTTTGCTATCAGTTAGATAGTATTTTTTTGGCTGCCGCGTAGCACCGCAAGGTTTGCGCACGCTGCGTTGGTGCCGGCAGCGCAAACGCAGGGCAAGGGTAAAATTGGCATCATGCCGCCGGATTCCGCCCCCATCAACCTGACGCATCATTTCCTGATCGCCATGCCGGGGTTGCGCGACGCGATGTTCGCGAAAAGCGTCGTTTACCTGTGCGAGCACAGTGAACGCGGCGCGCTGGGCTTGATCATCAACAAGCCCAGTGACATCAACCTGAAGAACCTGTTCGAGAAGGTGGAGCTGTCGCTGCATCGCGACGATCTGATCGAGCTGCCCGTGTTCCATGGCGGGCCGGTGCAGACCGAACGGGGATTCGTGCTGCACGAGACCATGGCGACCGGCGACGCCAACTCCAGCGAGACCGCGTACGCCTCCACCATGTCGATTCCGGGGGGATTGGAGATGACGACCTCGAAGGATGTGCTGGAAGCCCTGTCCACCGGCGCGGGGCCGCGCCGTGTGCTGATCTCGCTGGGCTATTCGGCCTGGGGTGAGGGCCAGCTCGAATCCGAACTGGCGGAAAACAGCTGGCTCACGGTCGGTGCGGACGCCACGGTGATTTTCGATACCCCTGTGGACCGGCGCTACGACCAGGCGCTGGCGTTGCTCGGGCTCGAAGCCTGGATGGTGTCGCCGCAGGCGGGACACGCATGAGGCGTGGGCTTGCCATTGCCAAATCGAATGCCCGCGCGCGCGGTGCAAAGGCTGCCTGATGAGCACGTTGGCCGGGCCCGACGTACCCCTGGCGCTGCAAACCTTTCTCGCTTTTGACTTTGGACTCAAGCGGACCGGCGTCGCCACCGGGAACCGGCTGCTGCGCAGCGCCCAGCCGCAGGCCACCATCCAGGCCGAGGGCGACGCGCGTTTTGCCCTGGTGCGGGCCCGCATCGACGAATGGCAGCCCGATGCGCTGGTGGTCGGCGTTCCGTTTCATCCGGACGGCGCCGCGCACGAAAATACCGCGCGCGCGCACAGGTTCGCGCGCCAGTTGCACGGCCGCTTCGGGTTGCCGGTGTTCGAAGTCGACGAGCGCTACAGCACCACCGAAGCCCTCGCGGCAGGCGCGAGGGACGCCGACGCGATGGCGGCCTGCATCATCCTGGAGCAATTTTTGAGGAGTCTTCCATGAGTACCGGTAGCGAGGAACGCCCCGTGTCGGGCATGGGGAACCTGCTCCTGAATGCCGAGGCGCTGTACCGCGAGCTGCTGCGCGGCGTGTGTCACTGGCGCACCCCGCAGACGCAGCTGGTGGGCATCACGTCCGGCGGCGCCTGGCTGGCACAGCGGCTGCAGAAAGACCTGAACTGGCCGCAGGAGCCGGGTGTCATTTCATCCGCGATGCACCGCGACGATTTTGCGCAGCGCGGCCTGTCGGCTGGTGGGCAGACGGTGCTTCCGTTCGACGTGAACGGGGCCGACATCATCGTGCTCGACGATGTGCTGTATACGGGCCGCACGATCCGCGCGGTCCTCAACGAGCTGTTCGATTTTGGCCGCCCCGCCAGTGTGCGGCTGGCGGTGCTGGTGGATCGCGGCGGGCGCGAGCTGCCGATCCAGGCCGACTTTGCGGCGGTGCGGATCACGCTGCCGGCCACCCAGTTGCTGGCGCTGGCGCGCGATGAGGCCGGCGGGTTCAGCTTTCATGTGGAGGGGCAGTGACCGTGTTGAACCAACGCAATCCGCAACTCAACAAGAACGGCGAGCTGATTCATCTGCTCTCCATCGAAGGGCTGCCCAAAAGCATCCTGACGCATATCCTCGACACGGCGGCGAACTTCGTCAGTGTGAACGACCGCGAGGTCAAGAAAGTCCCGCTGCTGCGCGGCAAGAGTGTGTTCAATCTGTTCTTCGAGAATTCCACACGCACCCGCACCACGTTCGAGATCGCGGCCAAGCGCCTGTCCGCCGACGTCATCAACCTTGACATTGCGCGGTCCTCCGCGTCCAAAGGGGAGTCACTGCTGGACACCATCGCCAACCTCAGCGCCATGGCGGCCGATCTGTTCGTGGTGCGCCACAGTGAATCGGGCGCGCCGTACCTGATTGCCCAGCACGCGGCGCCGCATGTGCATGTGGTGAATGCGGGCGACGGGCGCCACTCGCATCCGACGCAGGGCCTGCTGGACATGTACACCATCCGGCACTTCAAGAAGGATTTTTCCAACCTCACGGTGGCCATCGTCGGCGACGTGCTGCACTCGCGCGTGGCGCGCTCCGACATTCACGCGCTGACCACGCTGGGCTGTGCCGAGGTACGCGTGGTCGGCCCCAAGACGCTGGTGCCGGCGGACATGGCGCCCATGGGCGTGCGCGTGTGCCACACGCTGCAGGAGGGTATCCGCAACTGCGACGTCATCATCATGCTGCGTCTGCAGAACGAGCGCATGAGCGGGGCGCTGCTGCCGTCCAGCGAGGAGTTCTCCAAGAGCTACGGACTCACCGCCGAAAAGCTCGCGCTTGCCAAACCCGATGCCATCGTGATGCATCCGGGGCCGATCAACCGCGGCGTGGAGATCGACTCCGCCGTGGCGGATGGCCGGCAAAGCGTGATCCTGCCGCAGGTGAGCTTTGGCATCGCGGTGCGCATGGCGGTGATGGGCATCGTGGCGGGCAACGAGGCATGAGCGCCGCGCCGGGCCGCCCTCATGCAAGCTCGCACCGCAGTGCGCAGCACGGAGGTATTCCAACGAATGGCAAGGCGGGCACAGCATGAAGATCCTGATCAAGAACGGGCGGGTTGTCGATCCCGCCACCAATTTCGATGAAATATGCGATTTAGCCGTTGCTGCAGGCCGAATTGTTGCTATTAAAAATATAGCATCCGATTTTGTCCCGAGCCACACGCTGGATGCGTCGGGCTGCATTGTGGCGCCCGGCCTCGTGGACCTGGCGGTGCGGCTGCGCGAACCCGGGCACGAACACGAGGGCATGCTGGAGTCCGAGATGGCTGCAGCCGTGGCGGGCGGCATCACAAGCCTGGTGTGCGTGCCCGACACCGAGCCGGTGCTCGACGAGCCGGGCCTGGTGGAGATGCTGAAAATGCGCGCCGAAAAGCTGCACCGGGCCCGCGTGTTTCCGTTGGGCGCGCTGACGCGCAATCTGCAGGGCGAAGTACTGACCGAGATGCTCGAGTTGACCGAGGCCGGCTGCGTCGCCTTCAGCCAGGCCGAGGTGCCGCTGGCCAATACCCAGGTGCTGCTGCGCGCGCTGCAATACGCCAGCACGTTCGGGTTCGGTGTCTGGCTGCGGCCGCAGGAACTGTATCTGGGCAGCGGCGTGGCGGGCAGCGGCCCGCTGGCCACCCGCATGGGTCTGGCGGGGGTGCCCGTGGTGGCCGAGACAATTGCGCTGCACACCATTCTGGAACTGACGCGAGCCACCGGCGCGCGGGTGCATCTGTGCCGGCTCAGCAGCGCCGCCGGCGTGGCCCTGGTGCGCCAGGCGAAGGACGAGGGCTTGAACGTGAGCTGCGATGTCAGCATCAACTCGCTGCACCTGATCGACACCGATATCGGCTACTTCGACAGCCGCGCCAGGTTGAATCCGCCACTGCGCCAGCAGCGCGACCGCGACGCAATTCGCGAGGGCCTGGCGGACGGCACCATCGATGCGCTGGTCTCGGATCACACGCCCGTGAATGAAGATGCCAAGGCCCTGCCATTTGCCGAAGCGGAAGCAGGCGCCACGGGCCTGGAGCTGCTGCTCGGCCTGGCGCTCAAATGGGGGCAGGAAAGCGGCGTGGGGCTCATGCGCGCGCTCGCGGTGCTGACCTGCGAGCCGGCCCGGGTGCTCGGCCCGGCGCTGGGCACCTTGCAGGCCAGCGCGGGCCAGTTGGTGGCGGGAGGCGTCGCGGACATCTGCATCTTCCATCCGCAGGACGAATGGACGGTGCGGCCCGACGCGCTGGTCAGTCAGGGCAAGCACACGCCGTTTTCCGGCTACGACTTGCCGGGGCAAGTGCGCTGCACCATCGTGGGCGGGCAGGTCGCGTTTGAACGGATCGATCACGCGGCCTGATGGGGGTAGTGAACCCAATTGCGCTCACCATATCGGTGTTGTATGCTCGCCGCTCGGCTGTTGCCCACGTCGCAACGATTCTGATACTCCTCGCAAGAAAGAAAAGGATGCCCATGTCCCCCACTCGCTCCCGTTTGCTCGCTACTCTCATCTCCGCATTCGTCGTCGCCGCCGCGCCTGCGGGGTCGGCATTGGCCCAGGACATCGTGCTGGGCGCTTCCGTTCAGCTCACGGGTCCGGTGTCCAACACCGGACGCTATTACCGCGATGCCTATCAATTCGCCATTGACAAGATCAACGCCGACGGCGGCGTGAAGATCGCCGGCAAGTCGCACAAGCTGGCGCTCAAGCTGTACGACAACCAGTCCGACGTGAACCTCAGCGTGCGCCAATACGTTCAGTTGGTGTCGCAGGACAAGGTGAACCTGCTGCTCGGCCCGTTCGCCAGCAATTTCGCGCTGGCCGACTCGGCGGTTTCCGAGAAATACAAGATCCCGATGGTGCAGGGCGGCGGTGCCTCCGATCAGATTTTTGCGCGCCACTTCAAGTACATCTTCGGTACGCTGGCGCCGGCCAGCGACTACTTCGGCAGCACCATCAGCATGCTGAAGGCACTCAAGACGCCGCCCAAGACCGTGGCGCTACTGTACGCGGACGACGCCTTCGACGTCTCGGTGGCGGAGGGTACCCGGCCGTTGTTGAAGAAGGCCGGTTTCGACACCGTGATGGACGAGCGCTACAGCAGCAACACCAGCGATTTCAATTCGCTGCTGTCGCAGATCAAGAGCAAGAACGTGGACGTGGTCCTGGTTGCGGGCCACGAGACCGAGGTTCTGAACTTCGTGCGGCAGTCCAAGAGCCTGGCGGTGGCCCCCAAGATGTATTCGTTCACCGTCGGTGTACCGAGCGAAGATTTCCGCAAGGCCCTGGGCAAGGACGCCGACTATGCCTATGGCATGACGGCGTGGTTGCCCAGTGCAAGCCTGAAAGACCGCTGGTTCGGCGATGCCGAGCAGTTCGCCAAGGAGTACAAGGCCAAATTCGGCTATGACCCTGATTACCATGCCGCATCCGGCGTGGCCGACGTGGAAGCGGTGGTGCAGGCGATGGAAGACGCTGGCAGCACGGATCCGCAAAAAGTGCGCGATGCGCTGGCCAAGATCAAGTTCGAGAGCCTGTATGGTCCGATCGCGTTTGGCGCGAATGGCCAGATCCAGTTGCCGCAGATCGTGATTCAGGTGCAGAACCAGGAAGTCGTGAAGATCTACGACGCCAAGGGATTCGTGACGCAACCCAAGTACCCGATGCCGGCCTGGAACGCGCGCTGAGCGCCCCACTGGCCGGGACTTGCGGTGGATCTGCTCGCACAAATCCTTGTCAACGGTGTTCTGTTGGGCGGGCTGTACGCTGTCATGGCGCTCGGCCTGGCCCTGGTCTGGGGGGTGCTCAATATCGTGAATCTGGCGCACGGCGCCTTCATCATGCTGGGTGCCTATGTCTCCTGGCACCTGTACACCTACCTGCATATCGATCCGTTCCTCGGGCTGCCCATCACTGCGGTCGTCATGTTTGCGCTGGGC
This sequence comes from Rhodoferax sp., assembly GCA_035572155.1. Taxonomy (GTDB): domain Bacteria; phylum Pseudomonadota; class Gammaproteobacteria; order Burkholderiales; family Burkholderiaceae_C; genus Rhodoferax_A. The sequence continues at coordinate 3,636 of DATNBD010000044.1, read as the reverse complement.
TACGCCCTGCAGCGCGGCCTGCTGAACCTGATCGTGCGGGCGCCGATGTTCAACACGCTGCTGATCACCTTCGGGCTGGAAGTGGTGCTGACGTATCTGGCGCAACTGGCGTTTTCCGCAGATTTCCGCACCATCAACCCCTCCTATGCCGGTAATAGCCTGCAATGGGGGCCGGTCACGTTGCCGGTGGCGCGGCTCGGCGCGTTTTGCATGGCGATCGTGCTGACCGTTGGCATGTGGCTGTTCCTGCTGCACACGCGGCTCGGTCGCGCGATTCGCGCGACCGCCCAGAATCTGGTTGCAGCGCGCCTTTACGGCGTCGAACCGCGGCATCTGTACGCAGTGACGTTCGCGATCGGCATCGCGCTGGCGGGTGCGGCGGGCGGCTTGTATGGCACGGTGTCGCAGATCAACCCCTATATCGGGGCCACGCTGACCGCCAAGTCCTTTGCTATTGCCATCATAGGAGGGCTCGACAATCCGCTGGGTGTCATCGTCGGCGGGCTTTTCCTGGGTATCGTGGAGTCGCTCACCACGCTGTACGTCGGCCCCACCTACGCCGACGTGGCCAGCTTCGGCATACTGGTGCTGGTATTGATTGTGCGGCCTACCGGCCTGCTGGGGAAAACGGCATGAAGGCGTGGCAGAAGGGCTCGCTGGTGGTCGCGCTGCTGGTGCTGGTTGGCGTGCCCTGGTACGGCTCGGACGTGCTGGTCCAGTTCGGCATCAGCACGCTGCTGCTGGCCGTGCTGGCGCAGGGCTGGAACATCATTGGCGGCTATACCGGGTATGCCTCGTTCGGCAACTCGGTGTTTTACGGCCTGGGCAGCTACGGCGTGGCAATTGCCATGGTGCAATGGCATCTGCCGTTTGGGGTCGGCATGGGGTTCGGTGTGGTGCTGGCGGTGGTCTTTGCCGTGCTGCTGGGGATCCCCGTGCTGCGGCTCAAGGGCCATTACTTCGCCATTGCCACGCTGGCGCTATCGCAGGTCATGGCGGCCATTGTGTCGAACATTCCGCTGGCGGGCCAGAACATCGGCCTGGTGTTGCCGCCGCTCAACAACGACCGGCTGTTCTACGAACTGTCACTGGGCTTGCTCGTGGTGGCCACGCTGACCATTTTCTGGCTCACGCGCAGCCGCTTTGGCTTTGGCCTCATCGCCATCCGCGAGAACGAGGAAGGTGCTGCCGTCATGGGCGTGAACACGACGCTGTACAAGGTCATGGCGTTCGCGCTGTCGGGCATCTTCAGCGCGCTCGCGGGTGGCATCCACGCCTACTGGATCACGTTTCTGGACCCGGACAGCGCCTTCGACATCAGCCTGAACGTCAAGATGATCATCATGGCCGTGTTCGGCGGCGCGGGCACGGTACTCGGGCCGATTGTCGGCGCGGTGTCGCTGTCCGCCATTTCCGAATTCCTGTCCAGCGAGGTCACCAGCATCGCTGGTCTGTTCTTCGGCATCGTCATCGTCGCGGCCGTGGTGCTGATGCCGCGCGGCCTGGCGGACATGTTCCGGCGCTTTCGCAAGACCGGTTGGCGCTATTTCAGCGAAAACATCCGGGCGCACAAACTATGACCGCGCTGCTCGAAGTCCGTCACGCGACCCGGCGCTTTGCCGGGCTGGTTGCCGTCAGCGACGTGAGCTTCACGCTCGCGCCGGGTGAAATCCTGGGCCTGATCGGCCCCAACGGCGCGGGCAAAACCACGCTGATCAGCCTGATCAGCGGCACGCTTGCGCCGAGCGAGGGCGAGGTGCTGTTCGAGGGCAAGTCCATCACGCACCAGCCCGCGTTTCGCCGTGCGCGCCTGGGGATCGGCCGCACGTTCCAGATCATGCGCCCGTTCCCTGGACTGTCCGTGCTCGACAACGTGGCCGTTGGCGCCCTGTTCGGGCATGGCGGAGGTCAGGCCCAACTGGCCAAGGCGCGCGAGCAGGCGCGCAGTTCCCTCGAATTCGTGGGCCTTGGTAAATTCATCGACCAGCGCGCGGACGAACTCGGCGGTCCGGGCCGCAAGCGGCTGGAATTGGCCAAGGCGCTGGCGATGCAGCCCAAGGTGCTGTTGTGCGACGAGGTCATGGCCGGCCTGAATCACGTCGAGATCGACGAGGTCATCGACGTCATCCGCAAGGTGCGCGACCAGGGCATCAGCATCCTGGTGATCGAACATGTCATCAAGGCCATCAAGAGCCTGTCGGACCGCCTGCTGGTATTGCATCACGGCGTCAAGATCGCCGACGGCACGTCCGATGAAGTGCTGGCGAATCCGACCGTGGTGCAGGCTTATCTCGGAAAGAAACGCACATGAGCGCCCCGGCAGACCGTACGCCCCTCTTGAAAGTGGAAAACCTGGGCACCGGCTACGGCGGCATGCCCGTCCTGCACGAGGTGGCGCTCGAGGTCTATCCCGCCGAAATGGTCGCCATGGTCGGCAGTAATGGCGCCGGCAAGACCACCTTGCTGCGCGCCCTGTCGCGCCTGCTGCCCTGCACCGGCCGCATTCTGTTGAACGGGCAGGATCTGACCGGCATGACGCCCGATCAGGTGTTTGGCCTGGGACTGGTGCAGGTGCCCGAAGGGCGCCAGCTGTTCGACCGCATGACGGTGCAGGACAACCTGCTGATGGGCGGCTACCGGCGCCATGACAAGGCCGCCGTTGCGCGCGATCTCGACAAGATGTATGCCCTGTTGCCGCGCCTGGCCGAGCGGCGCGGCCAGCTGGCCGGCAGCATGTCCGGTGGCGAGCAGCAGATGTGTGCCATGGCGCGCGCGCTGATGGCGGCGCCGGTGCTGATGATGGTCGACGAAATGAGCCTGGGCCTAGCGCCTGTCGTGGTGGACCAGCTGATGGACGTGCTGGCCGCGATCCAGCGCGATGGCGTCACCGTGCTGCTGGTCGAGCAGGATGTGCAGGTAGCGCTGTCGGGCGCGGACCGGGGCTACGTGATGGAGACCGGCCGCGTCGTGCACAGCGGGCTCGCCAAGGACCTGATCAACGACCCGGCGGTGCAGCAAGCGTATCTGGGGATCTGATACGCCCCGCCCGGCGCGTGTCTGCTATTGCAGTGCCAACTGCACCACCTTGTAAATCACCATCGCAATCGCGAGCACCAGATAGCCGCGCAAGAGGCCCATCCAGATGCGGGTTGGCTGGGTCATCACCATCGGTTTGAGTTGGGACAGCGGCGGCATGCGCCACTTGTTGCGCTGCTCCAGCGTGATCGGCTCGGCGCTGCGTAGGGGTTGCAGCATTTCGTTCTTGGCGTGTACTGCGTTGGCTGCCACCGCCACCAGCGCTGCAACGACGCCGCCAAGGATGAGCATGTCGATGATGGCTTGCTCGGAAATATCCGGGAACAGGACCGAGGCCACCAGAATGACCGACAGCAGTATCAGCGCGGCCACGATGACGGCGGTCAGGATGTTCGTGTATCGGCCATTCACCCAGGGACCCAGAACTTCCTTGTCGTTGCACAGAATGAGCAGGAACACGGTTGCGCTTGGAAGCAGAATCCCGGCCAGGGATTGCACCGCATTCGTCAGCAGACCCAGCGGAACGTCAGGAATCAGCACCAGCGCCGCCGCCAGCGCGATCAGCCCGCAGTACACCGCGTAGAAGCCCTTGGCGTCGGA
>DATNBD010000043.1:0-7300 GCA_035572155.1 Rhodoferax sp. | reverse complement strand
GTGTCCTTGTAGATCTTGAAATGATCGAGCGGATCGGCAACGAAGAGGATGTTCATGGAATGAGACGATGAGGGGCCGCGGATAATCAGGCGGCGCGCCCGTACTGTTGCACAAATAGCGCGACGGCGCCGGCCACCACGCCCCAGAACGCCGAGCCCACGCCCGCAATCACCACGCCGCTGAGCGTGACCAGGAAGGTGATGATCGCGGCCTCGCGGTGCGATTCTTCCCGGATCGCGGCCGCCATGCCGCCGCCGATCGTGCCGAGCAACGCCAGCCCGGCGATCGCCGCCACCAGCTCCTTCGGGAACGCCGTCAGCACGCCGGTGACGGCGGCGCCGAAGATGCCGATCACGATATACAGCGCGCCGCACGCGACCGCCGCCGTGTAGCGCTTGGCGGGATCGACGTGGGCTTCCCGCCCCATGCAGATGGCCGCCGTGATGGCGGCGAGGTTCAGCGCATAGGCGCCAAACGGCGCCAGCACCAGCGTGACCAGACCGGTCAGCGTGATGATCTTCGAGATCGGGATGCCTTTCGCGCCACCGTAGCCCGTGGCCCGGATCACGGCCACGCCTGGCAGGTTTTGCGAGGCCATGGTCACGACGAACAATGGGACGGCCAGGCTGATGATGGCGCTCCAGCTGAAACGCGGCGCCGTGAAGACCGGCCGCGCCATGTCGAAACCAACCCCGGCCACCGCCATTTCGCCACGGCTCGCCACGAACACGATGGCCACGGCAAAAGTGACGACCACCGCATAGCGCGGCAGCCAGCGTTGGCCGAGCAGGTAGGTGGCCAGCATCAGCAGCACCAGCGGCAGCGCCGTGTGCGCCGCGGCGAAGGCGTCCAGGCCAAATTGGGCCAGCACGCCGGCCAGCAGCGCCGAGGCCAGCGCCACCGGGATGCGGTTCATGATTTTTTCAAACCAGCCGGTGATCCCGCACACCGTGATGAGGGCGGCAGACACCATGAAGGCGCCCACGGCTTCGGCCATGGAAAAGCCGCCCGTCAGCCCGGCGGTGGCCAGCACGGCCGCGCCGGGCGTGCTCCACGCCACCATCACCGGCATGCGCAAGAGCAGCGAGGGCACCAGCGAGCACAGCCCCATGCCCAGGCCCAGCGCCCACATCCACGAGGAGATTTGCGCCGGCGTCGCGTGGAAGGCTTGCGCCGCCTGGAACACGATGGCCACCGAGCTGGTGAAACCGACCAGCACCGCCACGAATCCGGCGCTGAAGGCGCTGAGGGAAAGGTCTTTGAAGAAACGCATCGGGACAGGTCCGTGGGGTTATCGGCGAGGGCTGCAGCCATTGCGCCAACCGGCCGCGCGCGGCGTGGGCTCAGAGCTCGATTTTCGAGCCCAGTTCCACCACCGCGTTGTTCGGCAGGTTGAGGAAGTCCGCAGCACCACTGGAGGCGCGATGCATCTGCGCGAACAGCTTTTCACGCCAGGGCGCCATGCCGCTGCCGACGGTGGGGATCACGATATCGCGCGAGAGGAAGTAGCTGGTCGTCATGGGATCGACATCGCAGCCGCGGCCGCGGGTCTGCTGCAGCGCGCTCGGCAGGTCGGGGTCGTTCTTGAAGCCGTAATGAATGACGGCCTGCCAGCAGTTGTGCCCCAGCGCCTCGATCTCGAGCCGCTTGTCCATGCCGATCCACGGGATTTCGTGGCTGCGCACGGTCACGAACAGGTTTTGCTCATGCAGCACCTTATTGTGCTTGAGGTTGTGCAGCAGCGCGTTCGGCACCATGCCGGTGCCGGCGGTCAGGAACACGGCAGTGCCGGCGACGCGCGCCGGCGGGTTCACAAACACGGCCTCGAGAAAGCTGGGCAGGTCGATGGCGTCAGCGCTCATCTTGGTCTGGAGCAGTGCGCGGCCCTGCTTCCAGCTCACCATCAGGGTAAAAATCCCGCCCGCGATCAGGATCGGAAACCAGCCGCCCTCCATGATCTTGAGCAGGTTCGAGGACAGAAACGCGACGTCCACCACGAAGAAGGTGCCGGTCGCGGCAATACACAGCGCGAGCGGAAAGCGCCATTCGTAGCGCACCACGTAGAAGGTCAGCAAGGTAGTGATCAGCATGGTGCCGCAGACCGCGATGCCATAGGCGGCGCCCAGCGCATCGGACGACTTGAACAGCACCACCGCGAGCGCGATCGCCACGAACAGCGCCCAGTTCACGAACGGCAGGTAGATCTGGCCGGTTTCCTTGACACTGGTGTGCAGAATCCGCATGCGCGGCAGGTAGCCGAGCTGAATGATCTGCTTGGTGGCGCTGAAGGCGCCCGAGATCAGGGCCTGCGACGCAATCACGGTCGCCAGGGTGGCGAGCACAACCATTGGCAGCAGGGCCCAGCCAGGCGCCATGAGGTAAAACGGGTTCTTCAGGGCCGCGGTGTTCTGGAGCACCAGCGCCCCCTGGCCAAAGTAGTTCAGCACCAGCGCAGGCATGACGATGGAGAACCAGGCAAAGCGTATCGGCTTCTTGCCGAAATGGCCCATGTCCGCGTACAGGGCCTCGGCCCCGGTCACGCACAGGATGATGGCGCCCAGGATGATGAAGGTCACGCCGGGATCGGCGATCATGAAGCGCACCGCGTAATACGGACTCAGCCCCTTGAGCACGGCCGGATGGCCGGCGATCTGCACCACGCCGAGCACGCCGATCGCAAGCATCCAGACGATCATGATCGGCCCGAAAAACTTGCCGATGTCGGCCGTGCCGCGCTTTTGCACGACGAACAGCACAAACAGGATGACCAGCGTGAGCGGCACCACATATTCTTTGAAGCCCGGCGACACGACCTCCAGGCCCTCGACCGCCGACAGCACCGAGATCGCGGGGGTAATGACCCCGTCGCCGTAGAACAGCGCCGCGCCGAACATGCCGATCACGAGCAGGCGCCGGCGCAGCACGGGCCGGTCCCGCACCGCGTGCACCGCGAGCGCCAGCAGCGCCGCCGTGCCGCCTTCGCCGTTGTTGTCGGCGCGCAGCACGAGCACCACGTATTTGATCGACACGATGATCGTCAATGTCCAGAAGAACATCGACAGGATGCCGTAAATGTTCTCGTGCGTGACGGCCACGTGGCCGGTCGTGAAGACCTGCTGGAACGCATACAGGACGCTGGTGCCGATATCGCCGTAGACGACACCAATGGCGCCCAGCGTGAGCGCCGCAAAGGATGATCTGGATACCGCCACAAATGCGCCCGGTCAGGGTGCCCGACCGGATTCCGTTGCCTCGAAGGGCGCTATTTTGCACTCCGGGGCCGCCAAACCCTCCCGATAAATACGCCCGGTGAGCTCAAATCGGGCAATTGTTGCAGTGCAACAACTGATACGGGGTGGCCCGGGCGGCCCTCAATCGTAGATTTCCGCATCCGGATCGGTGGCCTCGAGCTCATAGCTGGCGGCCAGCATCGCCAGCCGCCCGATCACGCCATACATGTAGAAGCGGTTGGGTGCGCTCGCGCCCGGTTTCATGCCCGGCTGAGGTAAGCGCGTACTCTCGGCGAAAGCCAAAGGCACAAACCGGGAGCCGGGCGCATTCAGATTCTCGTCCGCGCCGCGTTCCGCATGCACGCGATAAAAGCCGCCCACCACGTAGCGATCCATCATATAGACCACCGGCTCGGCGACCGCGTCGTTCATGCGCTCGTTCGTCAGCACGCCCTCCTGGATAATCACGTCGCAGGCGACCGGGCCCTCCCGCGCGGGGCCGGCCTTTTTCTTGCCCTTGCGGTCGAAGGCTTCGATATCCTTGACGTCGCGCACCGTCATGATGCCCATGCCGGAGGTGCCGTTGTCCGCCTTGACCACCACGAACGGCTTTTCGTTGATGCCGTATTCCTTGTATTTGCGCCGCACCTTGGTCAGCAGCGCATCGACGTTGCTGCGCAGGCAATCCATCCCGACGGCCTGTGAAAAGTCGACCTCGCCGCACTTGCCGAACATCGGGTTGATCAGCCACGGATCGATGCCGAGCAGCTTGCCAAAGCGCTTCGCGACCTCCTCGTAGCTGTGGAAATGCGTGCTCTTGCGCCGCACCGACCAGCCCGCCTGCAGCGGGGGCAACAGGTACTGCTCGTGAATGTCTTCCAGAATGCCGGGGATTCCGGCAATCAGGTCGTTGTTGAGCAGGATGGTGCAGGGGTCGAAATCCTTCAGGCCCAGGCGCCGCCGGCTGCGGATCACCGGCTCCAGCGTCACATGCTCGCCGTGCGGCAGCTCGACCCGGGTGACTTTCTTGATCGCGGGGTCGATCGAGCCGACACGCACATTCAGCCCCGCCATGTGGAAGATGCGCGCGAGTTGCGCCACGTTGCTCAGGTAGAACGTGTTGCGCGTGTGGTTTTCCGGGATCACCAGCAGGTTCCTGGCCTCGGGGCAGATTTTTTCGATCGCCGCCTGCGCCGCCTGCACCGCCAGCGGCAGCATCTCGGGCGTCAGGTTGTTCCAGCCGCCGGGGTACAGGTTGGTGTCCACCGGCGCCAGCTTGAAACCGGCATTGCGGATGTCGACCGCGCTGTAGAACGGCGGCGTGTGCTCCATCCACTCCAGGCGGAACCAGCGCTCGATCGCCGGCATGGAGTCGAGAACGCGCTGCTCGAGTTCGTTGATGGGACCCGTGAGCGCCGTGATGAGGTGGGGAACCATGCGGCCCTTTTTTGTTGTCGTCCGGTGAATGTTGCACCAGATTCTAGAACCTGAGGGCGCCGCGGCGGCTTGCAAGGGGTGCGCCGCGCGCCAGATCGCTGCCCGTGAGATCGATGAGCCAGATCGCGACGCGCTGGGCAGGGCCTGCCTAGGCGCGCACCTCGCCCTGGCCCAGCACGATGTACTTCAGCGAGGTCAGCCCTTCGAGGCCGACCGGGCCGCGCGCATGGAACTTGTCGGTGCTGATGCCGATCTCTGCGCCCAGGCCGAACTCGAAGCCGTCGGCGAAGCGCGTGCTGGCATTCACCATCACGCTGGCCGAATCGACCTCGCGCAGGAAGCACTGCGCGTGCATGTGGTCGCGCGTGACGATCGCATCGGTGTGATGGCTCGAATAGTGGTTGATATGTGCAATGGCCTCGTCGACACCGGCCACCACCTTGATGCTGATGACGGCCGCAAGGTATTCCTCGAACCAGTCGGACTCCACCGCATCGACCACCAATGCACCTGGATTGATAGCGCCTTGCGCAGATGGGGTAAGGGCTGGAGGTTGATTTGATCTCAAGATTTGCGCAGCGACCGGATCGCAGCGCATCTGCACGCCCTTGGCCGCAAAGATCGCGGCGATGCGCGGCAGGAACGCGTGCGCCACGCCCTGCGCCACCAGCAGCCCTTCGGCCGCGTTGCAGGGGCTGTATTTCTGCGTCTTGGCGTTGTCGGCGATCGCCACCGCCATCTCGAGGTCGCACGGGTCGTCCACATAGACGTGGCAGTTGCCGTCCAGGTGCTTGATGACCGGCACCTTCGCGTCGCGCGAGATGCGCTCGATCAAGCCCTTGCCGCCGCGCGGAATGATCACGTCCACATACTGCGGCATCGTGATGATTTGCCCCACCACTTCGCGATCCGTGGTCTGCACCAGCTGCACCGCGCCCGGCGGCAATCCCGCGGCCTCCAGCGCCTGCTGCACCAGCGCGGCGAGCGCGCGGTTCGACTCGATCGCCTCCGAGCCGCCGCGCAGGATGCAGGCATTGCCGCTCTTGATCGACAGGCTCGCGGCCTCGATCGTCACGTTCGGGCGGCTCTCATAGATCATGCCGAACACGCCGATTGGCACACGCATCTGGCCGACCCGAATGCCGCTGGGCTGCTGGCGCAGCGCCGTGACCTCGCCGATGATGTCAGGCATGGCGGCGAGCTGCTCGCAACCCAGCGCGCAGGTCTCCAGCGCCCTGGGGCCGAGCCGCAGCCGATCCACCAGCGGCGCGGCCAGGCCGGCCGCAACCGCGCGCGCGATGTCCTTCGCGTTCTCTTGCTGCAGCGCCGGCGCGTTCTCGCGCAACAGGCCGGCCAGTCTGCGCAGTGCAGCGTTCTTGATAGCAGTTTCCGCACGCGCCATCAGGGCTGAAGCGGCTTTTGCCTGAATACCCAAGGTTCGCGCGTAGCCGGCGATATCCTGCGCGGGCCGCTGCGCCGGCGCCGCAGGCGGGTGCTCTTGCTGGGGAGATGCGGCGCGCGTGGAAAGGTCGCTCGGCAGATTCATGCCAGCATTCTGGCATGCGCCGGCGCGCCCGGCGTTTTCACGGGCACCGCGGCGCATGCGCGGCACAGGGCCAGCGCCAGCCGCTGCAGCGCTTGCCAGTTGTCGGTGGGCCAGTCGGGCAGCTTCAGGCCCTTGACGATGCCGTCGACCTGATGCGCCGCGTACAGCAGATTCGCCAGCGTGGTGGTGCCCAGGCGCGGCAGCGCGCGCTCGAACAAACGCTCGCGCAGGCCCCAGATGCGCTGCTCGCGCAGTGCCATGGGCAAGGGCCGGCCCGCCTGCATCGCGTCTTTCACGCGGCACAGCGCGCGAATGTCCTCGGCCAGCGTGTAGTGCACCAGCACCTCGGCCTCGCCCTCGGCCTGCAGGCCGTCCAGCATGCGCAGCACGCGCCCCGCCTGGCCGCCGAGCACCGCCTCGGACAGCTTGAACACGTCGTAGCGCGCGACGTTGAGCACGGCACGCTCGATCTGCTCGAACGTCAACTCACCCTGCGGGTACAGCAGCGCCAGTTTCTGGATTTCCTGGTGCGCGGCCAGCAGATTGCCCTCCACCCGGTCGGCAAAGAACTGCAGCGCGCGCTGTCCGGCCTCGCCCGCCGCGACGCGCTGGCCCTGGGCCTGCAGGCGCTGCGCGATCCAGGCCGGCAGCGCGCCGCGCTCCACCGCCTCCACCTGCAGCGTGACGCCGAAGCTCTCCAACGCCGCGAACCAGGCCCCGGTCCTGGTCGCCTTGTCGAGGCGCGGCAGCAACACCAGCGTGAGGGTGGACTCGGCGCCTTGCGCCTGGCTTGCGAGTTGCTGCAGCGCCGCGTTGCCCTCCTTGCCCGGCTTGCCCGAGGGGATGCGGACCTCGACGATCTGGCGGTCCGCGAACAGGCTCAGCGACCCGCCCGCGGCCAGCACCTCGCTCCAGTCGAAGTTGGCGCCGGCCACCGTGTGCACCGTGCGCTCGGTATAGCCCTGGGCGCGCGCCGCAACGCGGATCGCGTCGGCCGCCTCCTGGATCAGCAGCGGCTCGTCGCCGTGCAGCGTGTACAGGGCTTTAAGGCCGCGCTGGAGGTGTTGCGACAGTTGGGCCGGGGCGA
>DATNBD010000042.1:0-5454 GCA_035572155.1 Rhodoferax sp. | reverse complement strand
GCCGTCTTGCTGCACGCCAGCGGCGTCAGTGCCACACCCTTCGCGCCCACCGGTCGGTCGCTTTGGGCGGCGAGCTTCGCGGCGCGCTCGCTCACCACCTGTGCAAACTGCCGCGGCTTGGCAATCGCGTCAACCAGGCGCCAGTCGATCGCTTTCTGACCGCGCACCCCTTCCGGGGTGGTGCAGAAAATATCGGCCAGGTCGTGGCGCACGTGGCGCTTGTCGGTCACGCGGGTCAGGCCGCCGGTGCCCGGCAGCACGCCCAGCAGCGGCACTTCGGGCAGCGAGACGGTGGAGGAACGATCGTCCACCAGCACGATGTCGTCGCAGGCCAGCGCCAGCTCGTAGCCGCCACCCGCGCAGGCGCCGTTGAGAGCGGCCACAAACTTCAGCCCGGAATGTCTGCTCGAATCCTCGATGCCGTTGCGGGTTTCGTTGGTGAACTTGCAGAAGTTGACCTTCCAGGCGTGGCTGGACAGGCCCAGCATGAAGATATTGGCGCCGGAGCAGAAAATGCGGTCCTTCAGGCTGGTCACCACCACGCTGCGCACCTCGGGGTGCTCGAAGCGGATGCGGTTGAGCGCGTCGTACAGCTCGATGTCCACCCCCAGGTCGTAGGAATTGAGCTTGAGCTTGTAGCCGGGGCGAATGCCGCCGTCTTCCGCAATGTCGATGGACAGGGTGGCCACCTGGCCCTCGAAACTCAGCTTCAGGTGTTTGTACTGGGAAGGGGTGGTTTGGTAAACCACGGGGGTCATTTCGGCCATGTCTGCTCCTGCGGGCAAGTTGATCGAGAAAAGTTCAAATAAATGCACTGGATTGCAATAAATATGAATAATATTGCATATTGTTTATTCGGTCAAGTGCATTTTTATGCATCAAACAGTTATTTTCTTCTTGCCCCTGTCACGAGAAGGCCAGCCCCTTTCGTACTTGGTCGCGCAGTGCAGCAAAGCTTTCGTCGAGCGGGCGCAGGCTGGTGTTGAAGGTCAGATCGGCCTTGGAATAGAAAGCCGAGCGCCCCGCCAGAATGCGCTTGAGGTCTTCCATCGCCTCCTTGCTCGCCGCCATGGGACGAAGATCGCCCTGCGCCGCCACGCGCGCCATGTGATCCGCCGGCGCCGCCTGCAGCCACACGGTGTAGCAGTGGGTCAGCATGAGGTTGAAATTGGCCGCATCGGCGACCAGGCCGCCGGGCGTGGCAATCACCACTTCGGGGTAGATCTGGATGGCCTCTTCCAGGGCCCGGCGCTCGTAGCGGCGATAGGCATTGGAGCCGTACAGGTTATGGATTTCGCTGATGCCGCAGCCGGCGAACTTCTCGATCTCGCGGCTCAGTTCGATGAAGGCGTAGCCCAGGTCGTCGGCGAGCCGCCGGCCCAGTGTGGATTTACCCGCGCCGCGCAGCCCGATCAGCGCGACGCGTGCCCGCCGCGCGGGTTCGCCGCCGCCACCGGCGCCCAGCAGCTCGCCCAGCATCACGCGGGCGCGCAGCAGGTCGGCCTCGCTGCGATGCTCGAGCAGTTCGCGGATCAGCAGCCATTCGGGCGACGAGGTGCTGACGTCGCCCAGCAGCTCGGCGAGCGAACACTGCAGCGCCTGCGATACCTGCAGCAGCACCAGAATGGACGCATTGCCCGTGCCGTATTCCAGATTCGCCAGATGCCGCTCGGATACTTCTGCCGCACGCGCCACGGCCTTGCGCGTCATGCCGCGGCGCGAGCGCAGGGTACGCACACGCTCGCCCAGCGCGACCAGGAAAGGATGGCGCGCCCCGTCGCCGGAAGCCTCCGGCATCGCCACCAGCGGCGGCGCCTGAACTTCCATCACATCTGCCAAATTTGCACCCATGAGCCAGGACTCCAGATGAATCATTACAGGGAAAACCCTGAAAAATCAGCTTAGCACTTGACATGCATCATAGTGCATATTATCGTGCAAAGCACAATAGTGCATTTATACGCGCAAGCTCCAGGTCCGCAAGCCAAACTTTCCTTTTGGGCTGCCCGTATCGCCCGCTTGACCATCTACGCCGCGCCCTCAACATTGGAAACCAGCATGAGCCCAGCCCCCGCCCAATCCGCCGTGCCATCCAACGCTGCGGCCGTGTCGCCCTCGGGCGAGCATTTCAACCTCGCCCAGCATCTGCTGGCCGCGAACCGCCAGCGCGCTGCCAAACCGGCGTTCATCGACGATCTCGGCACGCTCAGCTACGGCCAACTCGAAGACCGCGTGCGCCGCCTGGCCGCCAGCCTGCGCGCGCTCGGCATCCGGCGCGAGGAGCGCGTGCTGCTCTTGATGCAGGACGGCAACGACTGGCCGGTGAGCTTTCTCGGCGCGCTGTACGCCGGCATCGTGCCGGTGGCGGTGAACACGCTGCTGACCGCCGACGACTACGCCTACATGCTGGAGCATTCGCGCGCGCAGGCGGTGCTGGTGTCGGGCGCGCTGCTGCCGGCGCTCGCCTCGGCCATGACCCGGTCCGACCACGAGGTGCAGAAGGTAATCGTGTCACACCCGATCGCGCCGCTGCAGCCGTCCGAAGTTGAGTTCGAAGCCTTCGTGCAGGCGCAGCCCCCACTGGCCAAACCCGCGGCCACGGGGCCGGACGACCCGGGCTTCTGGCTTTATTCATCGGGCTCGACCGGCCGGCCCAAGGGCACGGTGCATTCGCATGCCAATGCTTACTGGACCATCGAGCTGTACGGCAAGGCCATCCTCGGCCTGACCGAAGCCGACGTCTGCTTCTCCGCGGCCAAACTGTTCTTTGCCTACGGCCTCGGCAATGCGCTGACCTTTCCGATGAGCGTGGGCGCGACCTCGCTGCTGATGGCCGAGCGCGCGACGCCCGAGGCCACGTTCAAACGCCTGCGCGGCGAGATCGGCGGCATCAAACCCACCGCGTTCTACGGCGCGCCGACCGGCTTTGCTGCCATGCTCGCGCACCCCAAACTGCCGCCGCGCAGCGAGGTGGCGCTGCGGCTCGTGTCGTCTGCCGGCGAGGCGCTGCCGGCCGAGATCGGCCAGCGTTTCAAGGTGCACTTCGGCATCGACATCGTCGACGGCATCGGCTCCACCGAGATGCTGCACATCTTCCTGTCGAACCGTCCGGACCGGGTCCGCTTGGGCAGCACCGGCTGGCCGGTGCCGGGCTACGAGATCGAGCTGCGCGGCGATGATGGCCGGCAGGTTCCAGACGGCGAACCTGGCGACCTGTACATCCATGGCCCGTCGAGCGCGATCATGTACTGGGGCAACCGCGCGAAGACCCGCGAGACCTTCCAGGGCGGCTGGACCAAGGCCGGCGACAAATACGTGCGCAATGCCGACGACGGCAGCTACACCTATTCGGGCCGCAGCGACGACATGCTGAAAGTCAGTGGCATCTATGTTTCTCCGTTCGAGGTCGAGGCCACGCTGGTGCAGCACCCGGCCGTGCTCGAGGCCGCAGTGATCGGCACCGCCGACGCGAACGGCCTGACCAAGACCAAGGCCTTCGTGGTGCTGAAAGACGGCGCGCAGGCCGATGAGGCGGAACTGAAAGCGTTCGTGAAGGACCGGCTGGCACCCTACAAGTACCCGCGCTCCATCGAATTCGTGACCGGGCTGCCAAAGACCGCCACCGGCAAGATCCAGCGCTTCAAGCTGCGCGAGCAGGAATCCGGCAGGCGCTGAATCCTGGATTGAACATGGACTATTAAAATAGTAGCTATATATTCAATACCAACAGGGGCTAGAGCCTTAAAAGCTCAAGTATCCTTGGAAATCTTGATCGCAGGGAACTTGGACGTGAAGTCCTTGTTCTTCGCCGCGATCGCGACCGCGACCTGGCGCGCCATCGCCTTGTAGATGCCCGCCACCTCACCCTCGGGGTCAGCCACCACGGTGGGCTTGCCGCCATCCGCCTGCAGCCGGATCTGCATGTCCAGCGGCAGTGCGCCCAGGTAGGCCATGCCGTAGTCGGCCGCCATCTTCTTGCCACCGCCTTCGCCAAAGATGTGCTCGACGTGGCCGCAGTTGCTGCACACATGCACCGCCATGTTCTCCACGATGCCCAAAATCGGCACGCCGACCTTCTCGAACATCTTGATGCCCTTTTTAGCGTCGAGCAGTGCGATGTCCTGCGGCGTCGTGACGATCACCGCGCCGGTCATGGGCACGCGCTGGGAGAGCGTGAGCTGGATGTCGCCGGTGCCGGGCGGCAGATCGACGATCAGGTAGTCCAGGTCCTTCCAGTTGGTCTGGCGCAGCAACTGCTCCAGCGCCTGCGTGGCCATCGGGCCGCGCCAGATCATGGCCTCGTCCTGGTTCACCAGGAAACCGATCGACATCACCTGCACACCGTGGTTTTCCATCGGCTCCATGGTCTTGCCGTCTTCGCTCTGGGGGCGGCCCTCTATGCCCATCATCATCGGAATGCTGGGGCCGTAGATGTCGGCGTCGAGCAGGCCCACGCTGGCACCCTCGGCCGCCAGCGCCAGTGCCAAGTTGGCGGCCGTGGTGCTCTTGCCCACGCCGCCCTTGCCCGAGGCCACCGCGACGATATTCTTCACGTTGGGCAGCAGTTGCACGCCGCGCTGCACTGCGTGCGGCTCCACCTTCACCGTCATGTTCACCGAAACGTTCTGCACCCCGGCCACCCCTTTGGCCGCAGCGATCAAGGCCTTGCGCAGCGCCGGGATCTGGCTGCCAGCGGGATAACCCAGCACGACATCGAAAGACACGTCACCGCCCGCGACGCTGAGATTCTTGAGGGCCTTGGTGGAAACGAAGTCGTGACCGGTGTTGGGGTCGGTTACCGCCTGCACGGCGGCGAGGATTTGTTCTGGGGTGGGCATTGTGAGGTTCCGGAAAACTGCGGGGAAGTTTATCCATAACTCTTAAAATGCGGGGTTTCCCCGAGAAAAATACCCATGCCCGCACCCCGCCGATTGTTCGTGACCACCGCGCTGCCGTATGCCAACGGCAACTTCCACATTGGCCACATCATGGAATACATCCAGGCCGATATCTGGGTGCGTTTTCAGAGAATGCAGGGTGCCGATGTGAATTTCGTGGGCGCCGACGACGCGCATGGCGCGCCCATCATGATCGCGGCCGAGAAGGCCGGCAAGACGCCGCAGCAGTTCGTGGCCGACATTGCCGCGGGCCGCAAACCCTACCTGGACGGTTTTCACATCGCCTTCGACAACTGGCATTCGACCGACGGGCCGGAAAACCATGCGCTGGCGCAGCAGATCTACCGCGATCTCAAAAAAGCCGGGCTGATCGGCACAAAAATCGTCGAGCAGTTCTTCGACCCCGAAAAGAACATGTTCCTGCCGGACCGCTTTATCAAGGGCGAGTGCCCGAATTGCCATGCGAAGGATCAGTACGGCGACAACTGCGAAGTCTGCGGCGCGGTGTATGCGCCGACCGACCTGATCGACCCCTATTCGGCGCTGTCGGGCGCCA
>DATNBD010000041.1:0-2945 GCA_035572155.1 Rhodoferax sp. | reverse complement strand
GTGCAGGTCGCCCGTGGCCTGGATGTCGAGGTCGATCAGGCCGTGGCGCGCGATCTGGTCCAGCATGTGGTCGAAAAAGCCGATCCCGGTCGCCAGCTTGGACACGCCCGTGCCGTCCAGGTTGAGCTTGACGGTGATCTGCGTCTCGGCCGTTTTGCGGGAGACTTCGGCGGTGCGGGCGGCGGATGGCGAGGCTGTCATAGGGATTCCTGGAGCGCTGCCAGCATTTTGACGTTTTCCTGCGCCGTTCCCACGGTCAGGCGCAAACAATTCGCCAGCAAGGGGTGCATTTTAGAAACGTTCTTGACCAGCACGCCGCGCGCCTTCAGTCCGTCGAAGGCTTTGCCGGCATCGGGCACCCGCGCGAGGATCATGTTGGCGTCGCTGCGCCAGGCTCTCACGCCCGGCAGATTCTGGAGATCATCAAAAAGAGTAGCACGCTGCGCCCGCAGGTCAAGGGCTTGCGCTGCAAAAACCTCTGCATGTTCGAGTGCGAACAGGGCGCACTCGTAGTTCAGCACGCTGATGTTGTAGGGCGGGCGCACCTTGTCGATCTCGGCCACCAGCGCGCGCGGACCCATCAGGTAGCCCAGCCGCACGCCGGCCAGGCCGAACTTGGACAGGGTGCGCATCAGCAGCACGTGGCCGTGGCGCGCGATGCGGTCGATGTAGCTCTTGCTGGAAAACGGCTGGTAGGCCTCGTCCATCACGACCAGGCCGCCCTGGCGGCCCTGCGCCACGATGATGGCCTCGATCGCCGCGTCGTCCCACAGGTTGGCCGTGGGGTTGTTCGGGTAGGCCAGGTAGACGATGGACGGCTGGTGCGCCTGGATCGCCGCCAGCATCGCGGCCTCGTCGAGCTCGAAATCGGCACTCAAAGGCACGCCGTGGAAGGCCAGGCCCTGCAGCTGGGCGCTCATGGCGTACATCACGAAGCCCGGCACCGGCGCCAGGATGCTGGCCCCCGGAATATCGCAGGCCAGCGCCAGCAGCGAGATCAGTTCGTCCGAGCCATTGCCCAGCATGATGTCGAAGCCGTCGGGCATCTTCGCGTAGGCGGCCAGCGCGGCGCGCAGGTCGTTCACGCGGCCGTCCGGGTAGCGGTTCAGCGCCAGCGCGCCGAGGCGCCGGCCCAGTTCGGCCTGCAATTCGGGCGGCAGGCGGTGCGGGTTTTCCATGGCGTCGAGCTTGACCAGGCCCCTGGCGTCCTGCACGGCGTAGGCGTGCATGGACTGGATGTCTTGGCGGATACGGTTGCGGGGTCGGGGGTCGGGCGCGGTCATGGGGTCTTTGCGGCGGATCGGTGCCGGGGCTGGCGACGGGGCGAAGCCCCGCAGGGCTCACCACTATACAAGAGCCCGGCCGCCCGCCCGCCGGCCGCTTTTGCCAACTTCGCGAACGGTGCCGCCCCGCGCCCGCGCCGTCCCGGGACCGAAATCCGTGGTATTTTCGACCTGCACTCCCGCGCGCCCCATGCGGACCGGGAGCGATGGCGGCGGGTATCCCCCGTTCGGCACCAGCTCAACCAGACCACCGTTTGAAAGACTTCCATGGCATCAGGCAAACCGAAAATCATCTACACACTCACCGACGAGGCGCCGTTTCTGGCCACCTGCTCGTTCCTGCCCATCATCCGCGCCTTCGCGGCGCCGGCGGGCATCGAGGTGGCCACCAGCGACATCTCGGTCGCCGGCCGCATCCTGGGGCAGTTCCCCGAGCGCCTGACCGATGCGCAGCGCGTGCCCGACAACCTAGGCGAGCTGGGCAAGCTCACGCTCAAGCCCGAGGCCAACATCATCAAGCTGCCCAACATCAGCGCCTCGGTGTCCCAATTGAAGGCCGCCATCCAGGAGCTGCAGGACAAGGGCTACAAGATCCCGGACTATCCGGAAAACCCCAAGAGCGACGAAGAAAAGGACATCCGCGCGCGCTACAACAAGTGCATCGGCAGCGCGGTGAACCCGGTGCTGCGCGAGGGCAACTCGGACCGGCGCGCGCCCAAGGCGGTGAAGGAGTTCGCGCGCAAGCACCCGCACAGCATGGCCGAGTGGAGCCCGGCCTCGCGCTCGCACGTCTCGCACATGCACCGCGGCGACTTCTACCACGGCGAGAAGTCGATGACGCTGGACAAGGCGCGCGACGTGAAGATGGAGCTGATCACCAGGAGCGGCAAGACCCTCGTGCTCAAGCCGAATATCCCGCTGCTGGACCGCGAGGTGATCGACTCGATGTTCATGAGCAAGAAGGCGCTGCTCGATTTCTACGAGGCGCAGATCGAGGACGCGCGCAAGACCGGCGTGATGTTCTCGCTGCACGTGAAGGCGACCATGATGAAGGTCTCGCACCCCATCGTGTTCGGCCACTGCGTGAAGATCTTCTATCGTGAAGCTTTCGCCAAGCACGGCAAGCTGTTCGACGAACTGGGCGTGAACGTCAACAACGGCATGGTGGACCTGTACAACAAGATCGCCACGTTGCCGCAGAGCAAGCAGGACGAGATCAAGAACGACCTGCACGCCTGCCACGAGCACCGGCCCGAACTGGCGATGGTGGATTCCGCCAAGGGCATCACCAACTTCCATTCGCCGAACGACGTGATCGTCGATGCGTCCATGCCCGCCATGATCCGCGCCGGCGGCAAGATGTACGGCGCCGACGGCCGGCTGAAAGAGGTCAAGGCCGTGATGCCCGAGAGCACCTTCGCACGCATCTACCAGGAAATCATCAACTTCTGCAAGTGGCACGGCGCGTTCGACCCGAAGACCATGGGCACGGTGCCCAACGTCGGCCTGATGGCGCAGCAGGCCGAGGAATACGGCTCGCACGACAAGACCTTCGAGATCGCGGAAGACGGCGTGGCCAACATCACCGACCTGGTCACGGGCGAGGTGCTGCTCAGCCAGAACGTGGAAGCCGGCGACATCTGGCGCCTGTGCCAGACCAAG
>DATNBD010000040.1:0-28705 GCA_035572155.1 Rhodoferax sp. | reverse complement strand
GGCAGTGCAATGCCGGCCGCGTCGAACACCAGATCGCGCAGCGCCAGCTGTGCGTGCGGTGCGGTGGTCTCGTCCGTCCAGTTGACCGTGCCCCCGCGCACCGCCACCTTGTCCACTTCGATTTTCCACGGGCTGGACTCGGTGCGTGGCGCAGCCGGGGCCGTACCGTCCGCGGAGGCCGCGCTTCCTGCGCCGCCATTCGCGGCAGCCGCGGGCGCCGTCGCGAAATCGAGATTGAGCCGCCCCGCCGCATCGCGCCGCACCGCCAGATCCGGGCCGGCGAGTTCAATCGAGGATATCTTCGCCTGCCGCGCCAGCGGCTGCACGTCCGCCATCGTGATTTTGAGCGCATCGAACGCCAGCAATGTCTGCGTCCTGGCATCGGCCAGCTTGACATGGCTGGCCTGCACCGTGCCGCTGAGCTTGATCGATGCGCTGGGCGCCTGCTCGAACGCCAGCTTGAGGTCGGCGTCGATCACGCCGGCCTGCAGCCGCACCGGCAAGCTCGCTGGCAGATAGCCCAGGTAAGGCGCGAGATCGACCCCGGCCAGTTGGAGGGTGGCATCGGTCTTGCGCGTCTGGGCAAATGGCGTGCCCTCGGCGGCCGAATCGAAATGGCTGCCGTTCAAGGTGAAGGCCAGCCGCGGGCGCACCACCACGTCGCGCTTGGAGTCCAGGTTGCTCAGGAACGGCACGCTCAGGGTCAGGCCGCGCAACTGCTGGGTCTTGCTCACGACCTGGTCGACGAAGTCCACCGAGCCACCGTTCAGCACCAGGTTGTACAGCGCAAACTGCATCGGCTTGCCCGCTGGCTTGGAAGACGGCCGGTTGAACCGGGTCAGGATGTCATCGATGTCGTAGTGACCCGCGCTCTCGCGCGTCAGCTTGAGGCTGGGGTCGGTGATCGTGATGCCATCGACCACCGGTGCCAGGCGCAGGAGTGACTGAATCGAACCGTTGATATAGATCCGCCCGATGTGCAACTGCTGCCCTGCCCCGTCGGCCGTCGCCACCGCCAGGTTGGTCAATGTCAGCTCCAGCGTCCAGGGCTTGAAATCAACCGCGCCGATCGTGACCTTGCGGCCCAACTGCTCACTGGCAATTTTCTGCCCCTCGCTTTTGAGGACGGGCGGCACGGCCAGCCAGCCGATCAACCAAAGTGCCAACACCCCCATGACGACCCAGGCGGCACGCCGCGTCCACTTGCTGGCCCTGATGGATTGCACATTCATCGCGCCTAGTGTATTCAATACACAATGGCGCGGCCAGGATGAGAAAGCCCGGCGAATCGGCCTGCAACCAATTCAACCGGGCCTGACGGCAGCCAAAAGGCCAATGCCGTCTGGGTTCGCAGGCGGGAGATTGAAGTCCCACACTGCGCAGGAAGCAATGGATTGCTTCCAGGACAAGCCGGGGCTGCTTCGTCAGCCACACCTCTCGGCGGGGACTGGCTCCTACCGGCGAACGCCCGATTGCTCAGGCTTTTTCACCTTAGTCACTGGGTAACGCAATTGCAAATCGGCTTTTCAATGAGCCCGGAAGGCACGATTGCAAGATTTTCAGAATATTACGCCCGCATCATCGGCCGGCGCCGGCGCGTGGCCGAACACCGCTGCCAAGGCCCGGCCGGACGCCACCGGATCACTGGCCATGCAAGTCGGGGCACCCAGTGGTTGGCACCGAAAGCGGACAGCCAGCTATTGATTGAGGAGTAGGCGGGCGGCCGGGCCTGTCGAAGGCGCGCTGCTTGCCACGCCTGGCCGCGACGCAGTTCGGGTAGTTTTTTCATCAAAACTGTGTTAAAATACAGTGCTTATAGATTGAAATTCGAGTAAATCATCTAGCTTTTATTCTTGACCCGGTATTTGAGGTCAACCTAGAATCCGCGAGTCTTGGGAATATCTAGGGATAACCCGTAATCGCTGCCGACCCACGGCTAAGTCGATTCACCGCCAGAGTCTTGATGGCATCAGGTGAATTCGATGGCGTACCAATCCAAACGAGGAGTCCTGTTCGTGGTGCTGCAATCCAGCACGCGCAGCAGCCCCCGCGTAGAAAGGAAGAGCTATGACAGCGTTAGCAAGATCGGCCAGGGGCTTGCGAGTCTTCGCATCTGACATGGTCGACGGTTTTTTTGAAATCACCCACAACAGCCTGGCCCTTTTGGGCATCGCCCTGGTGTTCTTCGTGATCACCCTGGTGGTGCGTCCGGATCTGCGCCAGATCGGCGAGAACAAGCTCGCCGGCTGGCTGCAATCGCGCCAGGTTGCCGCCACCGGCATGGTGGCCGATCCCGATGCGGCAGAGCGAGTCACTGTCGCCGATCCGAAGGATCTGCCCAAACAGCAGGCAGCCGTGGCGTACTGGCTCAGCAAGAAATACCATGTGGCGCCCGAGCCCGTGAGCGCGCTGGTGGCCGAGGCCTATCAGATCGGCGCCCACGCCAAGCTGGACCCGACGCTGATTCTGGCGGTGGTGGCGATCGAGTCGGGGTTCAACCCGTTTGCCCAGAGCCCGGTCGGCGCGCAGGGACTGATGCAGGTCATGACCAAGGTGCATTCGGATAAATACAAAAGCTTTGGTGGCATGATGGCCGCCTTCGACCCGGTCACCAACCTTCGCGTGGGCGTGAAGGTCCTGCAGGACTGCATTGCCCGCGCCGGCTCCATCCAGGGCGGGCTCAAGTACTACGTGGGCGCGGCCAACATCCAGGACGACGGCGGCTACGCCAGCAAGGTTCTGGCCGAGCGCGCGCGGCTGTACAAGGTCGCGACGGGACACGCTGTTCCGCTGGAACCCGGCCCACCGGTGCCCAAGCTGGAGGCAGGTAGCGGCGGCGTGAAGGTCGCTTCGGCTTCCCTGTATTGATGCCTGACTGCGCCGGTTTGCTTGTATTCGGGGGTTTTGCCCGCGCGATGCCCGAGCCGGTCAGCTACACTTCCACGGTACGCGACTGGCGATAGGCGCGGCACCTCAAACGGGGTCGCTGGCGCTGACGTGGGACACCACCGGGAAGCGTACCGCCTGCGTCTTTTGACAACGGCGTTCCGCCGTTCGCCTGGGCAGCCCTTGTTTCATTCGCGCAATGACAGGGAACCTCGTCTTTAAGGACTGCCATGTACCACCGCAAAATCCTCGTTGAACAAACCGACCCCGAGTTGTGGGCCGCCATCCTGGCCGAGAACACGCGCCAGGAACAGCACATCGAGTTGATCGCTTCCGAGAACTACGCCTCGCCCGCCGTCATGGCAGCGCAGGGCACGCAGCTCACCAACAAATACGCCGAAGGCTATCCGGGCAAGCGCTATTACGGCGGCTGCGAATACGTGGATGTGGCCGAACGGCTGGCCATCGACCGCATCAAGCAAATCTTCGGCGCCGAGGCGGCCAATGTGCAGGCGCACTCGGGCGCGCAGGCCAACGAAGCCGTGTTCCTGGCCTTCCTGAAGCCCGGCGACACCATCATGGGCATGAGCCTGGCGGAAGGCGGCCACCTGACGCACGGCATGGCGCTCAACATGAGCGGCAAGTGGTTCAACGTGGTGAGCTACGGTCTGAACGAGAAAGAAGAAATCGATTACGACGCGATGGAACGCAAGGCCCATGAATCCAGGCCAAAACTAATCATAGCCGGCGCCAGTGCTTACTCTCTTGCTATTGATTTTGCACGATTCGCCAAGGTGGCAAAAGACGTGGGCGCGATCTTCATGGTCGACATGGCGCACTACGCCGGCCTGATTGCTGCCGGCATCTACCCGAACCCGGTGCCGCATGCCGACGTGGTGACCTCCACCACGCACAAGAGTCTGCGCGGCCCGCGCGGCGGCGTGATTTTGATGAAGGCGCAGCACGAAAAGGCCATCAACAGCGCCATCTTCCCCGGCCTGCAGGGCGGCCCGCTGATGCATGTGATCGCGGCCAAGGCGGTGGCGTTCAAGGAAGCCTTGATGCCGGAATTCAAGACCTACCAGCAGCAAGTACTGACCAATGCGCGCATCGTCGCCGAAACGCTGGTGTCGCGCGGCCTGCGCATCGTCAGCGGCCGTACCGAAAGCCACCTGATGCTGGTCGACCTGCGCGCCAAGGGCATCACCGGCAAGGAAGCCGAAGCCGTGCTGGGCAGCGCCCACATGACGATCAACAAGAACGCCATCCCGAACGACCCCGAAAAGCCCATGGTCACCAGCGGCGTGCGCATCGGCACCCCGGCCATGACCACGCGCGGCTTCAAGGACGAAGAGGCCCGCGCCACGGCCCACCTGATCGCCGACGTGCTGGACAACCCGCGCGACGCTGCCAACATCGAGGCCGTGCGCGCCAAAGTCAACGTGCTGACCCGCCGTTTTCCGGTGTACGGCTAGCCACCGCTAAATCAATACCGGCAAAATAGTGGTCATCCCGGCCTTGAGCCGGGATCCATGCCCCCTCCGCCATGAAATGCCCCTTCTGCGGTCACACCGACACCCAGGTCGTTGAAACACGGATCTCGGAGGACGCCGACTTCATCCGTCGCCGGCGCCAGTGCGCCGCCTGCGAAAAGCGCTTTACCACCTACGAGCGGCCCGATGTCAGTTTCCCGGCCGTTGTCAAGAAAGACGGACGCCGCATCGAGTTCGAGCGCACCAAGCTGCGCGCCTCCATGAACCTGGCGCTGCGCAAGCGTCCCGTCAGCACCGAGCAAATCGACGGCGCGATCGAACGCATCGAGGAAAAGCTGCTCGGCCTGGGCCTGCGCGAGATCCCGTCCCACCGCATCGGCGAGCTGGTGATGCGCGAACTCAAAAAGCTCGACAAGGTCGCTTACGTGCGCTTTGCCAGCGTGTACCGCAGTTTCGAGGATATTGACGAGTTCAAGACGCTGGTCGACGCGGTGCGCCGGTAACCGGTTCGTATCAACGATTCCAGCAGGTCGCCGCGTCGCCGGTGGACTGCCCCTTGACACCAAGGTTGGTCAGCGTCAGGTTGCCGCAAGTGTTGTCGGTCCAGCCGCTGGGCGTGGCGATCAGCAGGAACGAGGTGGCGGTCGTGGCCGACGCATCCAGGGCAACGTCGTAGCGTTTCGCCCCTTCCACCGGCGTCACCTGCAGCCGGTTGGGCAGCGACGGCGCAACGCCCGCGGCATCCACGTACCGGAAATTGCTGGAGCGATACCGCTCCATGAACTGAGCGGCTTCCAGCAGCACGGTCTTGGCGCCGGCACGGTGGCCGCGCTCGATATAGGCCCGATAGGACGGCACGGCCACAGCCGCCAGGATGCCGATGATGGCGATCGTGATCATGACCTCGATCAGTGTGAAGCCCTCTGATTTGCGAACTCGCCTCATCGTGATTCCCTTCCTCGGATGCAGACACCGGCCCGCGGTCATTTGAGTTGGCGCCAAACCTGCCGGCGCCCGCGGGGGGTTGCCGTGGGCGCCGTCAGATCGATACTGATCACCCGGGTCCTGCCGTCGACGCCGTTGATGGACACGCTCTGCTCGCCACCCGTTCCTGTGACAAACGAAGTGGTGCTGATGGTGTTGTTGAACACGGTCTGGCTGATGTACAGCGTGGGCTGCCGTCCGTCCTGCAGCACAAACACGCCGCGCGGCGAGCCGCCGCGTATCCGCACGGAGTTTTCGTCCAGGTTCGCGAACACCTTGCGATACCCCCCGGTTAGCGCATCGACCCCGGTGATCCAGGCATCCAGGCCGGCATCGCATTCATCGGTGCTCGGCACGATCGAGGTGAACAGGAATGCGTCAACCACGCCGGCCACCGTATACCGTACCGGCGGTGCGATCACGCGCTCGCCGGCAACGACGTTCGCGCCCTTCAGCTCGACGATCCAGCCCTTTTTGCCGCTCACGTTGAACCAGTCCGGTGTCGCGCCTGCCGAAGTGGTGCGCACGTCGCTCCCAGCTTGCGTGGAAATGGTCATCGACGACAGGCTGGCATCGGTGACAAAGGCCGATGTATTCAGGGTGTGCAACAGGTCGTCGTAAATCCCATACAGAGCCTGCACGTTGGTCGTGGCCGGGTCGGACGCGCTCAGATAGCTACCCGTTCCGAAATAGACCATGTTGCCCCCCTGAGTCTTCGGACTGGCCGGTGCCGGCCCCACCCTGATTTCCGCCGTGATCGGGCGCCCGGTAGCGGGCGCCTTGTAGATCAGCGCACCGGCTGAACTCCAGCTGGCAGGATTGCTGTCACTCAGGTCGAAGCGCCAGATGTTGCCCTTGTAGTCGGCCCCATAAACATACGCGATGGTGTCCTGGTCACCCGAAGTTTTCCGGACAATCTCGATCGCCCCCATGCCATTGGCCGTCACGGTGTTCGTCGGAATCACCCGCACGATGGCGCCCGTGTCCAGCCGAACGACATAGAGATTCGATGTCCCGGCCGCGCTGTTATAGCCATTGCCGAAAATGGCAACCCAGGTGCCATTCGCCAGTTTTCCAATCGCGGGGCGCCCCATGATGTTGCCGAATTTGGCCGCATAGCCGTTGGCGTCGCCCGGGTCGGCCGCCAGCAAGGCGGTCTTGTTCATCTCCCACAGGATGCTGTTCGCCGAGAAGGTCTTCGCGCTGGCGTCGATCGCAAACACGGCGGGGGCGCCGTCGCCACCGGCGCCCGCCACGACGGTGCGCCATTTCACCGCGGCGTCGGTCGGCGTGGCGATCTTCGCGTGCCCGATCCCGATCGCGCCGTCCACCAGGTTGCGGTGCTGATAGCCGGGGCTCGCCAGTTCCTTGATGTTCGCGCGCGCGGCCTGCGGCATGAAGCCCAGCAATTCCGCGCCGCCGCTGACGTCGGGTTGGGCATCGAAAATGTGGAAGAAGCCGTTGTTGGTTCCCACGGCCAGCATCTCGAAATTGATGGAATCCAGGTAGGCGGCGTAGCTCGGGTCACTCGCCGAATAGCCGTAATCCTTCCTGGAGATGATCTGCGGGTCCGAGTTGACGATATCGCCCAGGACCGACCCCGGCGCCCCGGCGGCCGTGGTGCCGCGGTTGCGAAGCGCGCCTCCGTTGCGCTCTTCCGCGCTCTTGTCACCCAGCAGGTAGGCCAGCGTTGCCGCGTCCCCGAAATCCGCCTGTTCCCCAGGACTCATGGCGCCGAAGCTGCCGGGCCCAAGTGCGATCGGCGGGCTGCTGCCACCGCGACCCAGGAACAATCGGGTGCGCAGTGCCGGCGCGGGAAGCAGCGTGGAAGCTTCCCACAGGGGCGTGCTGGACACCTCTCCCGCCGCTGAGACGCCAAACGCGTACAGGCGCGACGACCAGGTCAATGAATCGTAATTCGCCTGATAAATGGCGGCGGAGCCCAGGCTGCGCTGCCCCACGCCGACCACGCTGGTACTGGCCACCGCGGCCAGCGCAGCCGCGGACCGGAAGGCCTTGCCCATCTGGTCGGGCAACTGCGCAGGATTGCTGATCCTGAAATAGTTGGTGGGGTCGCCCCTGGCGTCGGTGACACCGGCGCCGCCATATTTGGCCGCATACCAGAGCGGGTCGTGCGGAAGATAGCCCGCCGTTGCGGTGGCCGTTGCAAAGTCGAACGTGCGCGTCGTGGCGGTCGTTGGCAGCACCGCCGCATTGATTCGCGTGCCGTTGGAGGGCGCCGGGTCCTGCGCAGTGGGCGTGGTGAGCGTATCGAGGTAGTACTTGATGCCAGGGCTGCCGCCGCCGGGCTTGCTCGTCATGTCCAGATAGAGGCCGTCCTTGGCGGTGCCGGTGATCGAGTAGCCGACGTGCATCTCGATGCCGGCGGCCGTGGTGTTCAGCGGCGAGAGCGCCACCACCAGTTTGCCGGCCGCATTCACGCTGACGTTGTAGCCAATGATGGCGTCCGTCTCGTTGTCCGTTCCTTCGTCGGAGTCGGAAAAATTCACGACGAACGACAGCGTCGGGCGCCCGCCATTGATGGCGGCGTTGTAGTCGACGCCCGTGGGGCCGCTCGTGTTGTTGAAGCTGTCCAGGTAGAAGCCGGTGATGGCTCCTGTGGCCTGATACTGCCCATAGGCCGAACTGCTGACAAAGCTGGGGGGGCCAACCGACTTGGACACCGGAACAATGGAGACCTTTTTCCCGCTCCAGGTGACTTCGATCTTCGGCACCACGCTGCCGAGCGCAACGGACAGCGTGTCCACCGGCCGGCCCGCCACCATCGGCACCGCCGGCGTTGCGGTCGGAGCCCCGATATCGACCCCGGTAACGCGGGCGAATCGGGCGACTGCCGCGGCATAGTAGCTTCCCTGCGATTGGGTGGCGTCCGGCGCATGACCGCGAATCTGCGCAAACGAGTTCGCCGGCTTGGCGGTTGGGTTGCCATCGCTGAGCGCGCCGGACTGGCCAATGAAGATGTTGCGCGTCCCCAGCCCCTCGGCGGCCCATATCGCGTCCGACTGGGTCGACACGTTCAGCCCCGTCAGGTCGCTGCCGCCCAGGGCCGCGCCCAGGCGAGCCGGCGGCAGGAACAGGGTC
This sequence comes from Rhodoferax sp., assembly GCA_035572155.1. Taxonomy (GTDB): domain Bacteria; phylum Pseudomonadota; class Gammaproteobacteria; order Burkholderiales; family Burkholderiaceae_C; genus Rhodoferax_A. The sequence continues at coordinate 20,240 of DATNBD010000040.1, read as the reverse complement.
GGGACGCCCGGCAATTGATCCGAATCGAAGCTGGTGACGGAGTCGGCGATCACCATTTGAACCGGGCGCGAGCAGATCGGGTTGCCGCCCGCGGACTTGGCCCGGTACGGATTCTTCCATGGCGACGCGGCGGTCCCGATGAACGGCAACCCCAGCCTGGAGTCGGGGCTGCCGGCGTTGCTGACACCCTCCGCGTAAGCCGCCGTCGGCGACGCCTTGCCGGAAAAGTACCGCAGGCCCTCGTACATCATCTCGCCCACGGGCGCGCCCCAGGATTCGCAATCTCCCTGCGCCCTTGGCGACGAGAAGCTGGTGCCGCAGTAATAGCTGGACCCATTCCAGCCATAGATGGAGAGCCGGTCTATCGTGCGCGCGATGCCATCCACCGCGGCGGAACCCTCCGCCACCTGCTGAAACGTCCCGTTGTCGGGGTTGACCTCACTGGCAAAGCTGCTGATGTTGCGACGTACCACGCCACCCGAATAGTTGTTTTGGTAGGACCCGGTGATCAGGCCGAATTTCAGCGCGTCGTTGACTGAATATTCATGCAGCGCACCGGTCGGCTTCCACACCTTGGGGTTTGCGGCCGGGTAACCGACGCAACCGTCCTCGCGCGCGCCACCCAACGCCACGCAGGCCTCAACCGTAAGCGAGTAGGCCGTGCTGGTCACCGAATTGCGGCCTCCGCCAATCGAGAAATTCGCCGAGTCGGCCGCGATCGGCGCGTAGCCGACATCGGTGGAAGCCCAGTTCCAGATGCGTTCGGTGACCTGATCGGCGTCGAGGATGACGCGCAGGTCGGGCGCCGGCATCGGGAACGGATAGGCAGCAGATCCGGTATCGGACGGCGTGGCCGCGTAGGCCGGGCTGCGCACCGCGAACAGATGCTGCTTGCCCGCCTTGGGCGCCGCCAAAGCCGTGTAGTACGTGATGTTGTAACTGTCACGCCCCGTCACGGGCCGGTACTCCTTGCCCCAGACATGGCTGTCCTGCGGGATGTAAGCACCTTGCAACAGCGTAGTACCCGACGCAGGATCGGAAACCCGATAGCCACCGTACAGAACCCTGCGCAACGCGTCCATGCGCGAGGTGCTGACCCAGTTCAGCCAGTTGCCATGCCAGCGCGCACTCGACGGAGCACTCACGCAACCGGTGTTGGGATCCGCGATGGATTTGGGGCTGAAGCGCTTGGTGGACGTGCTATAGGCATAGCAGCGGTTCGACACGAAATTGCCGTAATAGGTGATCGATGGCTTGAAGCCGACATCCGCCACGCCATCGCCATCGATGTCGCTGGTGTCGTTGTAGGCAGCATAAAACAACCGGTGATCCCGGCTCAGGGTGAGCAGCACGAGGCCCGGTGCGCTTTTGAGCGCCAGCAGCGGCACCTGGGCCATGTTCACCGTGGTCTGCGCAAGCGCCCGCGTGCATGGCAGGCCAGTCAGCAGCGCTGCCAATGCCAGCACACCCAGCACGCGCCAGGGTGCGGGCGGCAACACCGACGCGGCCCCTGCCTGCGGGCACAACGGATCGCGCGCAGTGCCCGGCGAAGCGCCGCCAGCGCGAAGTCCGACGAGAAAATTCCGAATCCTCTGGTTCATGCTCGGGCCTCCCTGGTTGTTTCGGCTAGGGCGTCGTTGTGTGGCTGTAGATCGTCTGCAGGACCACTTCGGCGTCGCCCGACCCGCCGGTGCTGCGCGACGTCACCCGATAGGTCGATACGGTGCTGCCCCCGCTGGTCAGCTGCGACAGCCGTTCGATGACGTATCCGGCGTTCTCGGCATTGCCGGTGTATTTGGACGCCACCGACGCCGCGCAGCTTTTCCAGCTGAACGGCGTGGTGCTGGCACAACTGGCCATGCTGACGGTTGCGCCCAGGCCCTGGGTCCAGAAGGCGGTGCTCCCCGCACCGGGCAGCGGCGGGTCGTAATGGCCCGCATGGGCAACGCCGAAGCCACCCGATTCGATCACCTGCAGCGCCTCCTTGCCCGCATTTTCGGCAGACTGAAAAGAGATGTTGCGGTCCATGGCGTTGCCCGTCATGCGGGTGGACAGCGTGGTGTTGCGAAACCCAATGACGCTGACAACCATCAGCAGCACCAGCAGCACCAGTCCGACCAGCAGCGTCATTCCGCTTTGGTGTTGACGCCTTTTTCGAAAGAAATAATGCCTTTTTCCCTTATGCATAAATAATAGATTGCTACTATTTTTATAGCTCATGACGGCCATTGGGTTTCCGGGTCTGGTCATTTCTGTCGCCCGTCCTAGCGCGCCGCCACGCTGTTGCGCAGAACCACCGTGGTGGAATATTCCTTGCGCAGACGCTTCTCGGAGGCGCCGGCAGGCAATTTGTAGACTTGCCCGAGCAGCGTCGGCACTGCCATGTCGACGTCCGGATTTGCATGGTCTTCGGCGCTGACCATCATGAGCCCGACACGCACGGCCACGACACGCGACCAGTCGGTCACCGCGGCTGCGCTCGTGCGCCATACATCAGCCACCAGCGTTGGCACGCCGCCCGCATCGAGTACCGTGTTTTCGCCGTAATGCAGCCGCATGCTTTCGACATTGGAGACCAGTTCCTGCGTCTGCTGCCGGTTGTTGCCGTCGTAAAAGACGCGGTACAGGCTCGGCGTACTGGCCCCGGGCCGGGTTGCCACGTAATAGAAACTCCATTCCAGCGGCATCACCTGCGCGCTGGTGTCGAACCGGTAATTCGACGTAAAGGCATCGCCCGCGTTTCCCATCACCGTGCCGTTGTGGTCGATGCTGGTTACGCCGCCGCTCTGACTGATCTTGCCCCGGAAGATGCTGGAGGACGTGCAGTCGGACACTATAAAGTCATAGACGCCGCTGTTGGCTGGACCATTGCGCCAACGATAAGGGTCACCGGCGATCGTCAGGTTCGAGTCGACACCCGCCATCGCCGCGCTGACTGCCACCGCATTGACGCTTGCGCCGGCAAAAAACAGGCTGGCCGTGTTGCTCGTAGCCGGCACCGCAGATGCCGCAAACATGCCGCTTGGCACGTCGTCAAACCCGCGAATGAAGTTCAGCGAGGTCAGGGGCTGCTGCACCACCTCGGGCTTCGACGCCTCGATCTGAGCCAGCGGATTCGGGCCATTGATGCCCTCCGGGCTACCCGAGGTCAGCACGCTGCCGGGGTAATAGATGGAGACACCGCCCACGGTGACCTTATTGATGCCGGGGCAGCCCGCAAACCCCGCCATCCGGAGTTCCCTTGACATCGTGTCGAGTGCGAACGTGGCGTCTTCCTGCAACCTGCCGCTCGTTTCCTGAAACCGGAACGATTGCTTCACGGTCAAATACACCGCCGACAGCGCCACCAGCACCGCCAAGCCCATCGCAAGCGCTATCAACAGCTCGACCAGCGTGAAACCGCTGTGACGGCGCCCACCAAAAGACACTGGGCACGCCGTCACAGCCGCAACTCCAGCGAAACCGTTCGAAAGGCCGCCGCGGAATTGTCCTTGCAGGACGTGCTCTCGGCATCAGTCAAGGTGCCGAGACAGCTGGTCCACCGCACCTCGATTTCCATCTTGCGCTGGCCCGCGCCCACGCTGCTGGTGATTTTTCCGTCGCCCTGCGGCAGTTGCGCGGCGAGCGCATCGAGCCAGGCCTTTTTGTCCGCCTGCGCAATCGTCGCCGGGTTGGCCGGCGCATCATCGTTGTACGCGGTGATGTATTCGCTGGTCGCCGAAAGCGCCGCCGCGGGGTTGGCGCGCATCCGATCCGCCATGTCGGCCGCGAGCTGGCTGGCCTTGGAGAGCGCCTCGGATGACGCGGTGTTCGAGATGCCGCTGACCATCAGGCCCGCAATGCCCAGCAACCCGAACGCCAGAATGACCAGCGTGACCAACACCTCGATCAGGCTGAAACCCGTCTGACGCCTTGGCGATCGCGCATGCGGCGAGTGTTGTGTGAACTGATTCGAAAAGTGCTGCATGGCGGGCTCGCTTAGTTCTGCGCGCAATTCGCGACACTGGCGGCGCGATCGGCACGAACCCGGCCCGTGTTGTTCACGATCAGGCAGTATTTTTCGCTGGCACCGTCAAAAAACCAAAACGAGCGGTTCGTCACACCCGCGCCGCTGACGTCGATGAGCCGCCCCAGGCCGTTGTACGTGAACGAGTTGAGCGCTCCGTTCTGAGCCGCGCTGACCGGCCCGGCCGGCGCGTCGGTGACCTCCAGCCGCGTCATGGCCGCGCTGCTGTCGTCGGCCGGCGCCACCTCGCCGTTCGCATCGGTCGTGCGGTCCACGAAGACGGTCCACCCGTTCGCCCAACTGCCCGCGGTGCCGCGGGCGGCGACCGTGACCCGGGCGTCGCCGCCCCTCTTGACGGCTTCCGATCGCGCCAGATTCAGGGAGACCTGCATGGCGGACGCCGCCGCCGCCAGACGGTTCCTGCGCAGCATCTCGGTATAGGACGGCGTGGCGATTACTGCCAGAATCGCAATGACGGCGATCACCGTCAGAACTTCCAGGAGCGAAAAACCCTTCCATCTCGCGCAGACGAATACGCACGGCCCCGCGCAAAACCGGCGGCGCCCTGCGGTGAATTTACGACCATACTGACTGAACATGCGTCGATGGTAGCAACTTAATTTTTCAATCTTTACATTTCAGACATAAAACTCATCGATAACTTTACTTTCTGGACAAGCGGTTGAAAAATCGCGACAAACGGACTTTGAACCACCCCGATACCTTGAGCAGCGCCGCCGCCATGGCGCTCGCGCTCCGGCTGGCGACCGATTCGCGCTGGCTGCCTCCTCCCAACCCGAGCGTCGGATGTGTGCTGACAGACGCGCACGGTCGCTGGCTCGGCCAGGGCCACACGCAGCGCGCCGGCGGCCCACACGCCGAGATCATGGCGCTGCGCGACGCTGCGGACCGGGGCCACTCGGCGGCCGGCGCCACCGCCTACGTGACGCTGGAACCCTGCTCCCACCAAGGCCGAACCGGCCCCTGTTGCGACGCGCTGATCGCGGCCGGCATCCGGAAGGTGGTCGCATCCATCGCCGACCCGAATCCGCAGGTGGCGGGCCAGGGCTTTGCGCGGTTGCGCGCGGCCGGTGTCGAAGTGCAGGTCGGGCCCGGTGCGGCCGAATCGCGCGAACTGAACATCGGCTTTTTCAGCCGCATGCTCCGCAACACGCCCTGGGTGCGCCTGAAGGTGGCGGCATCGCTGGACGGCAAGACCGCGCTCGACAACGGCGCCAGCCAGTGGATCACGGCCGAGGCCGCGCGCGTCGATGGCCACGCCTGGCGCGCGCGCGCCTGTGCCGTGCTCACCGGCATCGGCACGGTTCTGGAAGACAACCCACGGCTCGATGTACGACTGGTGGAGACCCCGCGCCAGCCGCATTTGGTGGTGGTGGACAGCCGGTTGGAGATGCCGCTCGACGCTGCTCTTTTCATAGCGGGGCGCTCGCTGTACATCTACGCGGCCGTGCCAAACGATGCAAAAAGGGCGGCGCTGGAGGCGCGCGGCGCCACCGTCATTTACCTGCCGGGCGGCACGCCGCAAACCGCACCGAAGGTGGATCTGGCCGCCATGCTGCGCGACCTGGCCCGGCGCGAAGTCAACGAGTTGCATATCGAAGCCGGCTTCAAGCTCAACGGCTCGCTGGTCCGCGAGGGACTGGTGGACGAGTTCTTGGTGTACCTGGCGCCCAAACTGATGGGCCAGGGGCGCGGCATCGCCAACTTCGGGCCGCTGACCGAACTCGCGCAGGCGGTGCCGCTGACGTTCCAGTCGAGTGAAATGACCGGCCCGGATCTGCGCATTCTGGCCAGAATTCCGGGGCGCGACCAGTTTTAGCCCCAATCCCTGCGAAAATAGCAGGATGTTCACCGGAATCATCACTGGCGTGGGGCGCATCGCCGCAGTCCACGATCTGGGAAGCTCTTTACAGCACGGCAAACGTCTCACCATCGAGACGCCCGCCGGCTACCTGGACGACGTCGCTCTCGGCGACAGCATCGCGCTCAACGGCGCCTGCATGACGGTCACCACACTAGTGCCCGAAAAGCAGCAGTTCAGCATCGACATCTCCGCAGAATCGCTCGATAAAACCACCGGTCTCACCGAGCCCGGCCCGATCAACCTCGAAAAAGCCCTGCGCGCGCACGACCGTCTGGGCGGGCACATCGTGGCCGGCCATGTCGACGGCATTGGCACGGTGAGCCATTTTGCGCAGGTAGGCGAGAGCTGGGAGCTGCGTATCAACGCGCCGCGCGAACTGGCCAGATACCTGGCCTACAAGGGGTCCATCACCGTGAACGGCGTGAGCCTGACCGTGAACCGCGTCACGGATTCCAGCGCCGGCTGCGAGATCAGCGTCAACCTGATCCCGCACACGGTGGAGAACACGGCGCTGAACCAGCTGCGTGCGGGCGCGCGAGTGAACCTCGAAATGGACTTGATCGCCCGCTATGTGGAGCGCATGTTGCACGCCGATCCGCAGAACCCGAACCGGGCCCTTTCATGACGAACGTTTTCCCCGTCCCCATTTCCCCCGTAGAGGACATCGTGGCCGACATGCGCGGCGGGCGCATGGTGATCCTGGTCGACGAAGAAGACCGCGAGAACGAGGGCGACCTGATCCTGGCCGCCGACCATGTCACGCCCGAGGCGATCAACTTCATGGCGCGTCACGCGCGCGGCCTGATCTGCCTGACCCTGACACGCGACCTGTGCGAGCGCCTGCATCTGCCGCCCATGGTGGCGCGCAACAATGCCAAGCATTCCACTGCTTTCACCGTCTCGATCGAGGCCGCCGAAGGCGTGACCACCGGCATCTCGGCTGCGGACCGGGCGCACACCGTGCAGGTCGCGGTAGCCAAAGGGGCCAAGGCGCAGGACCTGGTGCAGCCTGGCCACATTTTTCCGCTGCAGGCCGTCGATGGCGGTGTACTGATGCGCGCCGGCCACACGGAAGCCGGTTGCGACCTAGCCGGCATGGCGGGCTGCTCGCCCGCGGCGGTCATCTGCGAAGTCATGAAGGACGACGGCACGATGGCGCGCCTGCCCGACCTGCAGTTGTTTGCCGCCGAGCACGGCCTCAAGATCGGCACCATTGCAGATTTGATCCAGCACCGCAGCCGGGTCGAAACGCTGATCGAGCTGGTCGGCACGCGTCCGCTGCGCACCGGCTGGGGCGAATTCGTGGCGCATGCGTTCCACGACAAGCCGAGCCGCGGCCTGCACCTGGCGCTGGTCAAGGGCCAGTGGCAGGCGGACGACACCGTGGCAGTGCGCGTGCACGAGCCGCTGTCGGTGCTCGATGCGCTGGAGGTGAATCGTTCCATGCACACCTGGGGCCTGGACACCAGCCTCAAGCACATTGCGCAACTGGGACAGGGCGTGGTCGTGCTGCTGAACTGCGGCGAGAGCGCCGCGCAGCTGCTGGCCCAGTTTGAGGGCACGGCGCGCGCCAGCCACGGTCCGGAGCGCGGCCGCATGGATCTGCGCACCTATGGCATCGGCGCGCAGATCCTGCGCGAATGCGGTGTCCGAAAAATGAATCTGCTCGGCACGCCGCGCCGCATGCCCAGCATCGCGGTGGGCTACGGACTCGAAATCACCGGTTACACACCGAAGGAATAGCTCATGTTTGGCGCAGAACGGGGAACGGCCCAAAGGCCACTGGACGGCAGCAGGCTGCACATCGGCATCGTGCAGGCGCGCTATAACGAAGGCGTCACGAACAGCCTGGCGAGCGCCTGCAGGGCGGAACTCTCCGCGCTTGGCGTGCCCGCCGGCCAGATCGTCCATGTCTCGGTGCCCGGCGCGCTGGAGGTGCCGCTGGCACTGCAGGCGCTGGCCGAGCAGGAACGGTTCGACGCGCTGATCGCCCTGGGCTGCATCATTCGCGGGGAAACCTATCACTTCGAACTGGTGGCCAACGAATCGGGCGCCGGCGTGAGCCGTGTCGCGCTGGACTACCAGTTGCCGGTCGCGAATGCCATCCTCACCACGGAAAACCTGGAACAGGCTGTCGCCCGGCAAACCGACAAGGGCCGCGACGCGGCCCGCGTGGCCGTGGAGATGGCGACCCTGCTGGACGAACTCGCATGACGCTGCACAAACCCGCGGCGCCTGACGCGCTCCCCAAACCCGGCGCACGCCCGCCACGCCAATCCCGCACGGGCCTGACCCGGACCGGCGCCCGCAAGGCGGCCGCCAAGTCGAACCGCTCGCGCGCACGCGAATTCGCGCTGCAGGCCTTGTACCAGCACCAGGTCGGCCGCAACGATGCGGCCGCCATCGACATCTTCACGCGCGACCTGGCCGGCTTCCACAAGGCGGACGCGGCGCATTACGACGCGCTGCTGCATGGCTGCATCGACGAGTCGGCGGCACTCGATGCGCTGATCCTGCCGCTGCTGGACCGCCGGATGGAGGAGATATCCCCCATCGAGCACGGTGTGATGTGGATCGGCGCGTACGAGTTCAAGCACTGCCTGGACGTTCCCTGGCGCGTGGTGCTGAACGAATGCATCGAGCTGGCCAAGGAATTCGGCGGTACGGATGGCCACAAGTATGTGAACGGCGTGCTCAATGGCCTGGCTCCCACCCTGCGCGCGGCCGAGGTAGCCGCCAATCGCACGAAGGGCATGGAGCGATGAGCGCCGCGCCGGGCCGCCCCAAGCAAGCCACCATGAAAATCTCCACCCGCGCCCAGCGCATCGAACCGTTCTACGTGATGGAGGTGGCCAAGGCGGCGGCGGCCCTGGGCCGGGATGTCGCGCACACCGAGCGGCCCATGATCTTCCTGAACATCGGCGAGCCGGACTTCACCGCGCCGCCGCTGGTGCAGGAGGCGGCCGCCCGTGCCATCCGAAGCGGCACCACGCAGTACACCCAGGCGACCGGGCTGGACAGCCTGCGCGAACGCATCAGCGACTGGTACCTGCAACGCTTCAACCTGACCGTGCCGGCGCGCCGCATCATCGTCACCGCGGGGGCATCGGCGGCGCTGCAACTGGCCTGCCTGGCCCTGATCGAAGCGGGCGATGAGATACTCATGCCGGATCCGAGCTACCCGTGCAACCGGCATTTCGTGAGCGCCGCCGACGGCCGCGCTGTGCTGCTGCCGACTTCCGCTGCAGAGCGCTTCCAACTCAGCGCCGACAAGGTGCAAGCGGCGTGGAACGACAAAACCCGTGGCGTGTTACTGGCCTCGCCGTCCAACCCCACCGGCACTTCGATTCACCCCGCCGAGCTGCGCCGCATTCACCAGGTCGTGAGGGCGCGCGGCGGCATCATGCTGATCGACGAGATCTACCTGGGCCTGAGTTTCGATGACACCTTCGGCCACACCGCGCTGGCGCTGGACGACCACGTCATCAGCATCAACAGCTTCTCCAAGTACTTCAACATGACGGGCTGGCGGCTCGGCTGGCTGGTGGTGCCCGAGGCGCTGGTACCGGTGATCGAGCGGCTCGCGCAAAACCTGTTCATCTGCGCCAGCACGGTGTCGCAACATGCAGCGCTGGCCTGCTTCGAGGCGGCGAGCATCGCCGAGTACGAGCGGCGCCGCGCCGAGTTCAAGGCGCGGCGCGATTATTTCATTCCAGCCCTCAACGACATGGGGCTGAATGTGCCCGTGATGCCCGACGGCGCCTTCTACGCCTGGGCGGATTGTTCGGATCTGTGCCGCAGGTTGCGGATCAAGGACAGCTGGGACTTCGCTTTTGAAATCATGCGGCAGGCGCATGTCGCCGTCACGCCCGGGCGCGATTTCGGCAGCGCCGGCGAAACGCACAACTTCGTGCGCTTTTCTACCGCCAGTTCGATGCAGCATCTGCAGGACGCAGCGACCCGGCTGCGGGCCTTGCTGGCATGAGCCGCCGGGCCATTCCCACGGCCAATGCCGCAACGCGTCGCGCGGAGGTTGCCTGATGAGCCGTTCCGTTGCGATGCATCCTGCTTTCCGCTGGCCGGTTCGCGTGTACTGGGAGGATACCGATGCGGGCGGCATCGTCTTCTACGCCAACTACCTCAAGTTCTTCGAGCGCGCCCGCACCGAGTGGCTGCGCTCGCTGGGGCTCTCGCAGCGCGCGCTGCGGGACGCCGGCGGCGGCATGTTCGTGGTGTCGGACAGCCAGGTCAAATACCACCGCGCCGCGCGCCTGGACGACCTGCTCGTGGTCACCGCGCAATTAAAGGAAATGGGCCAGGCGTCCATGACCATCCTGCAACAGGCGCTATTGAAATCAGAGCTAACATCGACCCTGCCGGCGGAACTTCTGTGCGACGGCAGCATCCGAATCGGGTGGGTCGATGGTGCCACCCTCAAGCCTGCCAAAATTCCGAAAAACATCCTGGAAGCCCTTCAATGAATCAAGATCTGTCGATCGTCAACATGGTCATCAACGCGAGCTGGGTGGTGCAGCTCGTCATGCTGCTGCTGCTGTGCGTATCGGTGGCGAGCTGGGCCGCCATCTTTCGCAAGGTGTTTGCGCTCAAGCGGGTGAACGTGCTGAACGACGAATTCGAGCGCGACTTCTGGTCCGGCACCAGCCTGAATGAGCTGTTCGCGTCCGCCGCGCAGAACGCCAAGCACGCGGGGCCCATGGAGCGCATCTTCGCCAGCGGCATGCGCGAATTCCAGAAACTGCGCGAGCGCCGCATCACGGATTCGGGCGCCCTGATGGACGGCGCGCGGCGCGCCATGCGCGCGAGCTTCCAGCGCGAACTCGACGCGGTGGAAATCAATCTGGCCTTCCTCGCCTCCGCCGGGTCCGTTTCGCCTTACCTGGGCCTGTTCGGCACGGTGTGGGGCATCATGCACGCCTTCATCGGCCTCGCCGGGTTGCAACAGGTCACGCTGGCCACCGTGGCGCCGGGCATTGCCGAGGCACTGGTGGCCACCGCCATCGGCCTGTTCGCCGCGATTCCGGCGGTGGTGGCCTACAACCGGTTCGCGCACGACATCGACCGTGTCGCGATCAAACTGGAGACGTTCATCGAGGAGTTCACCAACATCCTGCAGCGCAACCTGGGCGCCCAATCGGCCTCGGGCCACTAGGAGGGCATTCGCCATGCCTGCTGTCATTTCCCGAGGTCGCGGCGGCCGCCGCACCATCAGCGAGATCAACATGGTGCCGTTCATCGACGTGATGCTGGTGCTGTTGATCATCTTCATGGTCACGGCGCCGCTGATCGCGCCCAGCATGATCAATCTGCCCACGGTCGGCAAGGCGGCCAAGCGGCCCGATCAGGTGATACAGATCGTCATCGGCAAGGACGAGTCGCTGGACCTCAAGTCCCCGAATGGTACTTCGGTGCCGGTCACGATCAACGAAGTCGTGACTGCCGTGCAGCAGGCGCAAGGTGGCTTGTCCGCCGGCACCGATACACCGGTGGTGATCAGCGCTGATCGCAACGTCAAATACGAAACCGTGGTGCACGTGATGAGCAAGCTGCAAAGCGCCGGTGTCAAGCGGGTCGGCCTGTCGGTGCAACTGGCGCCGCGTTGAATCCCCATTGATGCCATGAACGCCGCCGCAGCCGAACGCCTTGAATTCGCACCGCCAGCGCCGCGTGCGTCGCCGCGCGCGATCGCGCTGGCGATCCTGGTGCATCTGCTGCTGTTGCTGGCGCTGACCTGGGGCGTGCACTGGAAGCGCGACGCAGAAGATGTGGCGGTCGACGCCGAGCTTTGGTCGTCCGTGCCGCAGCAGGCCGCGCCGCGAGCGGAGCAACCGCCCGCGCCGACGCCCCGTCCCACGCCGCCTCAGCCCGTGCCGCGCCCCACGCCCGCTCCTGCACCGACCCCGGCGCCACCCCCCGCGCCCTCGCTGCGCGATGCCGATATCGCGCTGGCGCAACAGAAGAAGGAGCTGGAGAAGGAGAAACGCGAACAACTGCAGTTGCTGGAGCAGCAAAAGCTCGAACTGCAGAAAAAACTGGACGCGGAAAAGCGCGCACAGCAGTTGGCGCAGCAGCAGGCCGAGCAGAAGGCAGCGCAAGCCAAGGCGAAAGCCGAGGCAGCCGCCGAGGCCAAGGCGCAAGCGCAAGAGAAGGCTCAGGCACAAGCAAAAGCCGAGGCGGAGGCCAAAGCACAAGCCGAAGCGAAGGCACAGGCGGCAAAGGCCAAGGCGCTCGCCAAAGCACAGGCCGAGAAGTTGCACCAGCAAACCGTGAAGAACATGCTGGCCATGGCGAATGCAACCGGCGGTGCCGACGCCACGGGCAACAAACAGCACTCGTCGGGACCATCAGGCAACTGGGGCGCCAGGATCGCCGCGGCGGTGCGGCCCAACATCGTGTTCGCGAATGCGGACCTCGTGAACGGCAACCCGGCCGCCACCTTCAACGTGCACCTGGCGCCGGACGGCACCATCGTCGGCACACCGCAGCTGGTCAAATCCAGCGGCCTGCCGGGATGGGACGACGCCGCGCTGCGCGGACTGGAGCGAACCGGCAAGCTGCCGCGCAACGATGACGGCACCGTTCCGCCAACACTGACCATCGACCTCAAACCGAAGCGTTGATGCTCTTATTTATAGAGCTATCTGTCCATTACCTGTAAGGGCTACAGGCACTATTTCCTTAAAACCTGGCGCGCGGCGATACCGCATCAGCCTTGCAGCGGCGCGTCGCTCAGGTAGCGCTCGGCAAGGCGCGTCCAATACGCGGCGCCGACCACCACGTTGTCGTCGTTGAAGTTGAAACCCGGGTTGTGCACCATGCAGGCACCCGCGCTGTCGCCGTCGCCATTGCCGATCAGCAGGTAGCAGCCCGGGCGCTTTTCCAGCATGAAGGCGAAGTCCTCGCTGCCGGTCAGCGCCGGTCCCTGCAAGGTGACCTTGTCCGCGCCGAGCAACTCGATGCCAATGCGGCGCGCGAACTCGGTTTCCGCATGGCTGTTCACCAGCACCGCGTAGCCCCGCTGATAGTCCACCTCGGCCGTCACGCCGAAGCTCTGGGCCTGCGCATGGGCGATCTCGGTGATGCGTTGCTGCAGCAGGCCGCGCACGCCCTGGTCCAGCGCGCGCACGCTAAGCGCCAGCGACGCGATTTGCGGGATCACGTTGTTGGCGATGCCCGACTGAAACATCCCGACCGTGACGACCGCGGTCTGCTGCGGATCGATATTGCGCGACACCACGGTCTGCAGCGCCATCACCAGGCTGGCCGCCGCCACCAGCGGGTCAGCCGCGCGGTGCGGCATGGCGGCGTGGCCGCCGCGCCCGTGCAGGGTGATGTGGACCTTGTCGGACGAGGCCATCATCGGTCCCTCGCGGAACACCAGCGCGCCCTGCGGCCAGCCCGGCATGTTGTGCATGCCGAAGATGGCGTCGCAGGGATATTTGTCGAACAGGCCGTCGTCCATCATCTTCACGGCGCCGCTCTCGCACGTGCCGTATTCCTCGGCCGGCTGGAAGATCAGGTTCAAGGTGCCCGAGAAGTTGCCGCGCTCGGCCAGCACCTTCGCGGCCCCGAGCAGCATCGCGGTATGGCCGTCGTGGCCGCAGGCGTGCATCACGCCCGCGTTGCGGCTGGCGTACTTGAGACCGGTGGCCTCCTTGATCGGCAGCGCGTCCATGTCGGCGCGCAGGCCCACCGAACGCGTGCCGCTGCCGCGCCGAAGCTGGCCGACCAGGCCGGTGCCGCCGAGGCCGCGCTCGACCTGGTAACCCCAGCCCTGCAGCCGCTCGGCCACCAGGTCGCTGGTGCGCTGTTCCTTGAAGGACAGTTCGGGGTTCTGGTGAATGTCGCGCCGGATGCCGATGAGTTCCTCGGCATGGGGGCGCACGGCCTGCAGGGTGTCGTCGGTGGTCATGGGGAACTCCTGTTAAATGGGTATCGAGAAACGGTAAGCCAGTTCGCGTGGGTCAGTCATACACGATTGCGACCTGCCCCTGGTCGGCCTGCGCCATCCAGCTCGCCAGCGCGGCATCGGTCGGGAAGAACCTGACCTCGTCGCCGAGCTGCAGTTCGGCCGCCGCACCGGTGCTCTCAACCTGACGCTGCAGAGTGAGCCGCACACCCAGGCCGCGCAGCAACTCGCCCTGCTCGGACACTTCGCGCCTGGGCGGAAAATCCTTCAGGATCCGCGCGATGTCGGGTGCCTTGCCGTTCACGGCCACGCGCAGGAACTTGCCGAAGCGGCAACGCGCGGCTGCCAGATCCCACACCTGCTGCACTTGAAAGCGCGACTCGAAACCACCCCGGCCCGGCTGCAAGCGGCCGCTCACGACCACCAGTTCATCGTCCTTGAGCGTGTTGCGGTGCGCATTCAACAGGGCTTCGTCGGCGGTGGCATCGATGGCACCCGACTTGTCGTCCAGCCGGAACAGAACCAGCTTGCCGCGCTGGCTGTTGATGACGCGCAAATCGCCCACGATGCCAGCGAGCAGTTGCGGCTCGCGCGAATCGATCAGGTCGGCGATCTCGCGCTTGCAAAAGCGCCGCACCTCGTGCGCGACCTCGTCGAACAGATGGCCGGAGAGGTAATAACCGATGGCGGTCTTCTCGTGCGTCAGACGCTCCTTGACGCCCCAGGGAATGGCACCCACCAGATCGGGCTCCTGGGTGCTGGAGCCGTGATCGTCGTCGCCCATGTCGAACAGGCCGCCCTGATTGACGTTGGCCTGCGCGGCCGTGGCAAAGTCGAACGCGCGGTCCACCGAGGCGACCAGCGCCGCGCGATTGAGCTGCAGCGAATCGAACGCGCCGGCCTTGATCAACGCTTCCAGCGCGCGCTTGTTGAATTTGCTGCGGTCCACGCGCACGCAGAAGTCATAGAGGCTCGTGAACGGCCCCCCCTCCTGCCGCGCCGCCACGATCGCATCGATGGCCTGCTGGCCGGTGCCCTTGACGGCGCCCAGGCCGTAGCGGATGACCGTGTCGGAGATCGGCTCGAAGCGGTGAAAACCGCGATTCACGTCGGGCGCCTCGAACGTCATGCCCATCTTCAAGGCGTCTTCGTGCAACAGCCGGAGCTTGTCGGTGTCGTCCATCTCCACCGTCATGTTGGCACAGAAGAACTCGGCCGTGTAATGCACCTTGAGCCAGGCCGTGTGGTACGCCAGCAGCGCATAGGCGGCCGAGTGCGACTTGTTGAAGCCGTAGCCGGCAAACTTTTCCATGTCGTCGAACACGGCGTCGGCCTTGTCCGTGGCGATGCCTTTTTTCGCCGCGCCATCGCGGAAGATCTGGCGGTGCGTGGCCATTTCCTCGG
This sequence comes from Rhodoferax sp., assembly GCA_035572155.1. Taxonomy (GTDB): domain Bacteria; phylum Pseudomonadota; class Gammaproteobacteria; order Burkholderiales; family Burkholderiaceae_C; genus Rhodoferax_A. The sequence continues at coordinate 5,018 of DATNBD010000040.1, read as the reverse complement.
CCTTCTTTTTGCCCATGGCGCGGCGCAGCAGGTCGGCACCGCCGAGCGAGTAGCCGCCCAGGATCTGCGCCATCTGCATCACCTGCTCCTGGTACACCATGACGCCGTAGGTCTCGGACAGGATGGCCTCGACGCGCGGGTCGGGGTAAACCACCTCCTCGCGCCCGGCCTTGCGCGCAATGTAGGTCGGAATCAGGTCCATCGGCCCGGGCCGGTACAGCGCGTTCATCGCGATCAGATCTTCGAGGCGCGTCGGCCTGGCATCGCGCAGCATGCCCTGCATGCCTCGGCTTTCAAACTGGAACACGGCCTCGGTCTTGGCCTCGGCAAACAGCCGGTACACTGCGGGATCGTCCAACGGCAAGTCCTCGTAGGCGAAGCCCTCCTGGCCCTTGTGTCTTTGCGTGATGAACTCCTTGGCAATTTCCAGGATGGTGAGCGTGGCCAGGCCCAGGAAGTCGAACTTCACCAAGCCGATGGCTTCGACGTCGTCCTTGTCGAACTGGCTCACCGCCGAGTCGCTGCCGGGCTGCTGATACAGCGGGCAAAAATCGGTCAGCTTGCTGGGTGCGATCAGCACGCCGCCCGCGTGCATGCCCACGTTGCGCGTCATACCCTCGAGCTTCTGCGCCAGCGCCAGCAGGGTCTTGACTTCGTCTTCGTTGGCCAGCCGCTCGGCCAGGATTGGTTCGGCCTTGAGCGCACCGTCGATGGTGATGTGCGTACCTGGTTTATTGGGAATCAGCTTGCTGATGCCGTCGCAAAAGGTGTAGCTCATGTCCAGCACGCGGCCCACATCGCGGATCGCGGCGCGCGCCGCCATGGTGCCGAAGGTAGCGATCTGGCTCACCGCCTCCTTGCCGTATTTGAGCTTGACGTAATCGATCACGCGGTCGCGGTTGCTCTGGCAGAAGTCGATGTCGAAGTCGGGCATCGACACACGTTCGGGGTTCAAAAAGCGCTCGAACAACAGGTTGTATTGCAGCGGATCGAGGTCGGTGATCTTGAGCGCATAGGCCACCAGCGAGCCGGCGCCCGAGCCGCGGCCCGGCCCGACCGGGCAACCGTTGTTCTTGGCCCAGTTGATGAAGTCGCCCACGATCAAAAAGTAGCCGGGAAAGCCCATCTTCAGGATGGTGTCGATCTCGAACTCGAGCCGCTCCACATAGCGCGGACGCTCGCTGTCGCGCTGCGCGGGGTCGGGATACAAGTGCGCCAGACGCTGCTCCAGCCCCTCGAAGGAAGCATGGCGGAAGTAATCCTCGGGCGAGAGCTTGCGCCCGTCGACTTCGGGCGTGGGAAAGTCCGGCAGCTGCGGCTTGCCGAGCACCAGCGTGAGGCTGCAGCGCCGCGCGATCTCCAGCGTGTTGGCGATGCTCGATGGCACATCGGCAAACAGCGCCTGCATCTGCACGGCCGTCTTGAAATATTGCTCGCGCGTGAACCTGCGCACGCGGCGCTGGTTGCCCAGAATTTCACCCTCGGCGATGCACACGCGCGCCTCGTGCGCCTCGTAGTCGTCCTCGCCGGTGAACTGCACCGGATGGGTCGCCACCACGGGCAGCTTCAGGCTGGCGGCCAGTTGCACGGCGGCGGCGACGTGGGCTTCGTCATCGACACGGCCGGCGCGCTGCAGCTCGATGTAGAAGCGATGCGGGAACAGCGTGGCCAGCTGCAGCGCGGCCGCGCTGGCCCGGGCGGAGTCGCCCTGCACCAGCGCCTGCCCGACCGGGCCGGCCTGCGCGCCGGAAAGCACGATCAGGCCCTCGCCCAGCTCCGTCAGCCACGCCAGCTTGACGACGGCCTGGGCCTTGACCACGTTTTGCGTCCAGGCGCGCGCCAGCAGCTCGGACAAGTTCAGGTAGCCCTGACGGTTTTGCACCAGCAGCACGAGACGCGACAAGGCACCCGCATCCGCGCCCAGCCCTTCCAGAAAGATTTCAGCGCCAATCAGGGGTTTGACGCCGGCCTCGCGCGCGGCCTTGTAGAACTTGATGGCGCCGAACAGGTTGCCCAGGTCGGTGATGGCCAGCGCGGGCTGGCCGTCGCCTGCGGCGGCCTGGACAATTTCATCGACGCGGTTGGTGCCGTCGACGACGGAGAATTCGGTATGCAGGCGAAGGTGAACGAACATAGCCTGCATTGTAGGAAACCGCCGCCGCGGGGCGACGGGTCGAATCAGACGACGAAGCGCTTTTCGGGCAGCGGAATGAACTCGGTCTCGCCCGGCACCTGGCCGACGGCCTGCGCTTCCCAGTCCTGTGCGGCCTGCGCAATGCGTTCCTTGCGGCTGGAGACAAAGTTCCACCAGATGAAGCGCCGCTCGGGCAGCGCGTCGCCGCCCAGCACCATCAGGCGCGCGGCCGCCGGGGCCGCAAGCTCGACGCTCACGCCCGGTGAGAGCACGGCCAGCGTGTGCGCGGCGACCGGCGTGCCGTCGATCAGCACCTCGGCATCGACCGCATAGACCGCCAGCTCGGGCGCCAGCGGCGGCAGCGAGAGACGCCCGTTTGCCGGCAGCGCGACATCGAGGTAAATGGTTTTCGAATAGGTCGCCACCGGCGACACCGCGCCAAAGGCCTCGCCGACCAGCACGCGCACATCGGCATCACCTGCCTTGAGCGCCGGCATAGCGGCGGCCGGCGTATGCGCGAAGCTGGGCGCGACCTCTTCATGCTCGCGCGGCAGTGCGGCCCAGAGCTGGATGCCGTGATTCACATAGGCCTGCTCGCGCAGCTCCTGCGGGCGCCGCTCGGAGTGCACGATGCCGCGGCCCGACGTCATCCAGTTGATCGCGCCGGGTTCGATTTTTTGCACATAGCCCAGGCTGTCGCGGTGCACCATGGCGCCCTCGAACAGGTAGGTCACGGTGGACAGCCCAATGTGCGGGTGCGGCCGCACGTCGTGATTGACACCGGGCTGCTCCAGCACCGGGCCGAAGTGATCGAAAAACAGGAACGGGCCGATGGACTGGCGCTGCGCGGACGGCAGCAGTCGCCGCACCAGGAAGCCGCCGCCGATGTCATGGTCACGCCCCCTGAGTTGCAGCAGCGCGCTCATCGGATCACCTCCGCGCGACGCGCTGCGGTATTCGCCTTGGGAGCGGCCCGGCGGCTCATGACAACCGCTCCACGTGGGTGCTGATCTCGGTCGTGACCTGCGTCATGAGCTTGTGCACCGGGCACTTGCCCGCCACGGTACCGAGTTCCTGCAGCTGCGCGTCGGTCAGATCCCCACTGATCTGCAACCGCGCCGCGAGCCGGTACACGCCATTGCGTTCGGCCGAAGCGTCGCGCTCGATCACCGTGTGAATGTCGGCCACCGCGATGCCCTTTTTGCGCGCGTACCAAAGCACGGTCAGGGTCTTGCAGGCGCCCAGCGCCGCATCGTAAAAATCGTGCGGATTGGGGCCGGCATCGGTACCGCCCTCGGCCACGCTGCCATCCGCGATCAGCTCATGGCTGCGGATGTGCAGCGTTAGCGCCATTGGCGCGGGTCCTGTGGGCGTGACCTGACGCCTGAGTTCAACGGTCATGGCGGGCTCCTCGCAAAGCAATCAATCTAACAGCCTAACAGCCCGGCCGCATGACCGCAATGTTGAATGCTGATCGGAGCGCCCGCTGGCATCAGGCGGCGCGTCTGGCGTCCAGGCTCCAGCCCCCCGCGCCGCAGGCGGCAAAGGACAGCAAGCCGCCGGCGATGGCCAGGTTCTTGTAGAAGTTGATCTGCTGCATCATCACCTGGGCAGTGGGCGCGTCCCAATAGTTGTGGAAGAAGATTCCCGCGGCGACTGTGTAGATGGCCAGCAGCAGCGCGACCCAGCCCGTCTTGAAGCCCACCAGCAAGGCCAACGGCAGCACGACCTCGGCCAGGATGGCGATCACCGCGGCGATCTCCGGCTGCGGCAAGCCGTGCGACGTGATGTAGCCTACCGTGCCGGCAAAGTGGCCGATCTTGGAAATACCCGCAGGCAGGAACAGCACCACCACCAGGATGCGTCCGAGCAGGCTCAGAAAGTTTTGCAATGAATTCGGCATGATTTCTCCTTGGAGTGCGAAGTGTGAATTGAAGGGCTGACAGGAAGGAGTGAGAGGTCTGAAAAGGTCAATAGGCCGCGGTGATGCGTTGCTGGGGATGCGCGTTGCGCTCGAGTTCGTCGAGCATCGCCAACGCAAAATCGGCCACGCTGATCTGGCTGTTGCCTGCGGCATCCTGCAGCAACTGGTCGCCGCCGATGCGGTAACGGCCGGTTCGCTCGCCGGGCTGCAGCAAGGCGGCGGGACTGAAATAGGTCCAGTTCAGTGTCGACGCACTGGCGCGAAACACCTCCAGCGCCCGCCCCTGGCCCTGCGCTTCGTCCTTGTAGGCCGTTGGGAAGTTGGGCGTGCTCATCAGCGGCACGCCGGGCGCTACTTCCAGGCTGCCGGCGCCGCCCACCCACAGCAGGCGCGGCACGCCAGCCAATGGCAGCGCGGCCAGCAGGCTGCGCGCAATCGCGGGAACGGTGTCATGGCCGCTCTTGCGTCCACTGACCGCGGCAATCACGGCATCGCTGCCGGCGACCGCGTCGCGCACCGCATGCTCGTCCCCCGCATCGACCTGTCTGAGCACCACGCCGGGCGTGGCGGCTGCTTTCGAAGCGTCACGCGCCGCGGCCGTGACGTGATGGCCGCGCCGCAAGGCTTCATGCACCAGGGCCCGGCCCACCATGCCGCTGGCGCCAAAAATAAATACCTTCATGATTCGTCCGTTCAAAAATGGGGCGCTCACGCGCTCAGGTCGAACACCAGCACTTCGGCGTCCTTGCCGTGGGCCAGCGTCAGCAAGCTTTCGCCCTCGATCAGCGCGGCGTCGCCGGTCGTGAGCGCGTGGCCATTGACCTGCAACTCGCCACGCACCAGGTGCACATAGCCTTTGCGCGAAGGGTTCAGAGTCAGCGCAGCCGTTTCGGTTCCATCAAACAGCCCGGCATAGACCGAGGCGTCGGCATGGATCGTGACCGAGCCCTGCGCGCCGTC
>DATNBD010000039.1:0-14861 GCA_035572155.1 Rhodoferax sp. | reverse complement strand
TCGTAGGCAAACAGCGCGTGCATCAGCCATTCGTGCTGCGGGATGGCCGCCAGCAGCTGTGGCGGGGGCAGCGGTACATGCAGAAAAAAGCCGATGCGCTGGGTAGCGCCCAGGGCGCGCAATTCGTCCGCCAGGGGAATCAGGTGGTAGTCGTGCACCCAGACGATGTCGTCCGGCCGCAGCAGCGGCAGCAACTGGCGTGCAAACAGGCGGTTCACGCGGCGGTACGCGCCGAAATAGCCGGCGTCGAAGCGCGCGAGGTCGAGCCGGTAGTGAAACACCGGCCACAGCACCCCATTGCTGTAGCCCAGGTAGTAGCCGGCGTGATCCTGTTCGCACAGATCGACGGTGGCCAGCGTGACGTCGCCGGCCTTTTGCTGGTGCAGTTCCCCTTCGCCCGGTGTGCCTTCGGCCTGCACCGTGCCGCTCCAGCCAAACCAGAGCCCGCCCGTGCTGTGCAGTGCGTCGCCCAGCGCAACGGCCAACCCGCCCGCCGCCGCCTTGCGCGGATCGGCCACGCGGTTGGAAACCACTACAAGACGGCTCATCGAATGCCCTTCATATCTGCGAATCCCAGGGAGCGGACAGACGAACCGCCGCATTGATGATGCCAACCATCGAATAGGTCTGCGGGAAGTTGCCCCACATCTCCCCGGTGACCGGGTGCGTGTCTTCGGACAGCAGGCCCAGGTGGTTGCGCGCGGCTAGCATGGTGCCGAAAATCTCGCGCGCCTGCTCCTTTCGGCCCGTGCGCGCGAGCGCGTCGATGCGCCAGAAGGTGCAGATGTTGAAGGCCGTCTCGGGCTTGCCGAAGTCGTCGGGCGCCTCGTAGCGGCGCATGTACGGTCCATCGCATAGATGGGTCTCCAGCGCGGCCACCGTAGCCATGAAACGCGGATCCTTCGGTTCGATGAAACCGACTTCCAGCATCAGCAGCACGCTCGCGTCCAGATGGCGCCCGCCGAAGCTCTCGGTGAAGGCCTGGCGCTCTTCGCTCCAGGCCTCGCGCAGGATGCGTTCGCGCATGCGCCGCGCGTGGCCTCGCCAGTAGGATTCCCGCCGCTTTTGCCCGAGCACCCGGGCAATCTTGGCCAGGCGGTCGCACGCGGCCCAGCACATCAGCGCGGACGAGGTATGGATGCGCGCGCGTGTGCGCAGCTCCCACATCCCGGCGTCAGGCTTGTCGTAGGTGCGGATCGCCTGCTCGCCGACCTCTTCCAGCCGCTTGAACTGGGCCAGTCCGGCGCGGCGCAGCAGCCGGTGGTCATGAAAGGCCTGCGCCGCTCCCAGAATGACGTTGCCATAGACGTCGTGCTGAAAGTGTTCCTGGGCCTGGTTGCCCACGCGCACCGGCCCCATGCCGCGGTAGCCGGCGAGATGATCCATGACCCGCTCGGGCAGTTCGCGCTCCAGGCCGATGCCGTACAGCGGCTGGATGTGCCCGCCGCCGGCCTGCACCACCACGTTGGCGAGCCAGCCCAGGTAGTCTTCCATGGTACCGGTTTCCGACAGGCTGTTCAGCGCGCGCACCACGAAGAAGGCATCGCGCAGCCAGCAATAGCGGTAGTCCCAATTGCGCTGGCTGCGCGGCGCTTCCGGAATGCTGGTGGTCATGGCGGCGACAATGGCGCCCGTGTCCTCGAACAGTGACAGCTTGAGCGTGATCGCGGCACGGATCACCGCGTCCTGCCACTCCAGCGGGATGCTCAGGCGCTGGCTCCACTGGCGCCAATAGGCCAGGGTCTCCTGCTCGAAGTGCCGCGCGGTGTCCGCGATGCCGTCGTTCAGGGATTCGTCGGGACCGAGCAGAAAATTGTATTCACGCGTCAGCAGGAACGATTGCCGCGAGCGTATGTGGGACAGCGGCGCGTCCGTGTTCAGCCGCAGCGTCAACTCGCTGCCCACATAGCGCAGGTGGTTGCTGCCCTGGGTGATCATCGGTTCGCTGCGCCCCCAGTCAAAACGCACGTCGAGCGACACGCGGATGCGCGGCGCCCCGCTCAGCGGCCGGACCCGGCGCACCAGCATCATCGGCCGGAAAAAACGCGCGCGGCTGCGAAAACGCGGGGCGAAGTCCGTGATCTCGATGGCGTGGCCGCTTTGGTCGAACAGCTGGGTGCGGAGCACCGCCGTATTCGGATCGTAGGATTGCCGTGATTCGGCAAAATCCTCGATCTCGATGGCAAACGCGCCGGGCGAAACCCCGGCGGCTGCGGCGGGTTGCAGCAGCGCGTTGAATACCGGATCGCCATCGAAGCGGGGCAGACAGCACCAGACGATGCGGGCGCGAGCATCGATCAGGGCGCTGATCGCGCAGTTGCCAATCACCCCCATCGCGAGCGATGGTTCGGCCGGCGCCGGGAAACGCGCGGAGTCTGGCGGTGCGTTCATGACGTGATCCTTGCCGGGCGCTCGGGGGCTTCGGCCGCGTGCCGCAGCCAATCCCGCAGCCCGGCGGCGGATGGGCAGCGATAAAGGGCCTGCGTGGCGCCTGGGCCCACCTTGATGCCGCGGCCGCCCAGTCGCTGCACCGCGGCGAATCCTGCTTCGTCGGTCACGTCGTCGCCGGCAAAAAGCGCCCCGCGCCCGGTGAACGGAGACTGTGCCATGAAGGCGGCAATGGCCGCACCCTTGCTGACGCCGGCCGGTTTGATTTCCAGCACGCATTTGCCGTGCAGCAGTTCCAGATCCGGCGCGGCGCCGGCGATTTCGGCCATGGCCCGCAGGCATGTGGCTTCCAGTTCCGGCGCATGGCGGTAGTGCAGCGCGACGGCGGCGGTTTTGACTTCGACGCGCAAGCCGGGGTGGCGCCGCGCCAGCGCGTTCACTTCGCGGATCGCCACAGGCAGCGCCGGAGACGGCGGCTCGATCAGTTCGCCATGGGCGAGCCGCAGATGCGCGCCGTGTTCGGCCGCCACCGGCAGCCGCAGGGGCGCCAGCAACCGGTCCAGGTCGGCGAGCCGGCGGCCCGACACGATCGCCAGCGCGCCATTCAACCGGGCCGACAACTGCCGCAGCACGGAGGGCAGGCCGGGCGGCACCCGCACCGCCTCCGGTTGGTCTGCCAAGTCGACCAGCGTACCGTCGAAATCCAGAAAAAGCGCGCTGTCATGACCGATCAACGGCAAGGCGTGCGGACTTTGCAGCGGAGGCGATCCAGAAACTGGCATGGTCCGGACACCATAGCAGACCCGCGCGCGAATTTCTGTAGGCCGGCTGCCCGTTTCAAAGGCGGCGCACGAGTCAGGGCGTCTGCGGGGCCGCCACCGGAACGCTGAATCCAATCGTGGTCAAGCCCGCGGCACAGGACGCCGTGACGCTGCCGCCGTGCATGCTGGCGACTGCCTTGACAATCGCGAGCCCCAGGCCATGGCCGTGGTGTTCCCCCTGGGACTGCCGCGCCGCGTCGATCCGGTAGAAGCGGTCGAACAGACGCGGCAAATGGGCCGGCGCAATCGGCTCCCCAGGGTTCGAGACGGTGACCCAGATCGAGCTCAGTTGCTGGCTTATCGTCACCAGCAACCGTGCCCCCGCGTTCGAGTGCTCGATCGCGTTCTGCAGCAGATTCGACATGGCGCGGCGAAACAGCGCGGTTTCGATCATGGCCTCGACCGCCACATCACCCTCGATGCTGACGGTGGCGCCCATGTCGTCCAGCACGAACTCGAAGAACTCGGCGGTCTTGCGCACCTCCTGTGCGATCGAAGCACACACCAGGCCAGTGGCCGCTTCCCCCTGGTCGGCGCGGGCCAGGAACAGCATGTCGTTGATGATCGAGCGCACCCGCTCCAGCTCTTCCAGGTTCGATTGCAGCGCCTCCTCGAGCTGTGCCGCCGTGCGCTGGCGCGACAGCGCCACCTGGGTGCCGCCGATCAGGTTCGTCAGTGGTGTGCGCAACTCGTGCGCCACGTCCGCATTGAACGACTCGAGCTGCCGGTAGGCGTCCTGCTGACGGCTCAGCGCGCCATTGAAGGCCTGGGCCAGCGCCGACAATTCAGCGGGCAGGCGGGCCACGTTCAGTCGTTGCGACAGCGACCTCGGGCGCAGCGCCTGGGCCTCTTTCGACAGCCGCACCAGCGGCTGCAGTCCGACGCGTGTGATCCAGTAGCCGATCAGCATGACCCCCAGCACCGCGCCGAGGGACAACAGGCCCAGCGCGGTCACAAAGATGTCAAGTGTTCGGGCGTACGAGGCCGAGTCGACGCCAACGATCAGGCGCACGGCCGGGCGATCCTGCAATGCAGGAATGCGGGCCGACAGCGTGACGAACGAATGTTGCGCCGGTGGCATCAGGATATTGCCGCGGCCATCGGGCTCGCGGCCGAGATGCTCGATCTGTGTCAGGTTTTGGCCGTATTCGTAGCGCGGATCGTCGCTCAGCACCCAGAAGCGCACGCTGCCATCGGACGGCGTGAGCGTGTCCATCTTGGCTTGCACGCGGGCCCAGTGATCGATCGTGCCGGTGCGCTCGATCGAGTACTGCAGGTTCTGCAGGTTGGTGCGCAGTTCGTCCTGTTCGTGCCGCGCCAGTTCACGCGCCAGCACGCCGTACAGGGCGGCACCGATCAGTGCAAAGGTCAGCAGCGCCACGCACGCGAACATGGCCACCAGCCGCACGGTGATGGAGCGGCGCATCACGTCGCGCCCTTCTCCCGGGACTCGAGCACGTAGCCCATGCCGCGGATGGTATGCAGCAGCGTGGGCGAAAACGGCGCGTCGATCTTGGCGCGCAGCCGCTTGATCGCAACTTCGACCACGTTGGTGTTGCTGTCGAAATTCATGTCCCACACCAGTTCCGCAATCGCGGTCTTGGAGAGAATTTCACCCTGGCGCCGGGCCAGCACGGCGAGCAGTGCGAATTCCTTGGCAGTGAGGTTGATGCGCACGTTGCCGCGCAAGGCCTTGCGCGCCATCAGGTCAATCTGCAGATCCGCGATCTTCAGCAGCGCCGGCTCCTGGGGCCGGCCGCGCCGCGCCAGGGCCTGCAGCCGGGCCAGCAATTCGAGAAATGAAAATGGCTTGACCAGATAGTCGTCGGCCCCGTCGTGCAAACCCTTGACCCGGTCTTCCACCTGGTCGCGCGCGGTCAACATGATGACCGGTGTCTGCTTGCGCGCGCGCAGTGTCCGCAGCACGGAAAACCCGTCGATGCCGGGCAGCATCACATCCAGCACGATGACATCGTAGTCGTGCGCCAGCGCGAGATGCTGGCCGTCGATGCCGTTGCAGGCCAGATCGACGCTGCAGCCCTGCTCGCCCAGGCCTCTTTGCAGATAGCCGGCGGTTTTGGGCTCGTCCTCGACGATCAGTATCTTCATGGATCCGTGTTCGCGCCGCTGCCTGCGCATCAATGCGGCTCGGCGGCCGCCGGCGGGGGCAGCGCGCCCGCGCCAGCTGCCCTGCGCGCCTTGCGCTGTGCCTTGCGACGGATATACCAATGATGGGCGCGGTCCAGGTAAAGGTAGATGACGGGGGTCGTGAACAGCGTCATCGCCTGCGACACCAGCAGGCCGCCGACCATCGCGTAGCCGAGCGGGCGGCGCAGCTCTGAGCCGGCGCCCCGGCCCAACATGAGCGGCAGGCCGGCCAGCAGCGCGCACATCGTCGTCATCATGATCGGACGAAAGCGCAGCAGACAGGCCTGATAGATCGCCTCGCGTGGCGCCAGCCCCTGCTCACGCTCCGCCGTGAGCGCGAAGTCGACCAGCATGATGCCGTTCTTCTTGACGATGCCGATCAGCAGGATGATGCCGATCAGCGCAATCACGCTGAGGTCGTAACCACCCAGGCGCAGGATCAGCAGCGCGCCCAGCCCCGCCGGCGGCAGCGTGGACAGGATCGTCAACGGGTGGATGTAGCTCTCATACAGCAGACCCAGCACGATGTACACCGCCGCCAGCGCCGCCGCGATCAGGTAGGGCTGGGTCGCCAGCGAACTCTGGAACGCCTGTGCCGTTCCCTGGAACGAGCCGCTCAGCGTCGCCGGAACCCGCATCTGGCTCTGCGCCTTCTGGATCGCGGCGACCGCGTCGCCGAGCGCCGCGCCGGGGGCCAGGTTGAACGAGATCGTGACCGCCGGAAACTGGCCCTGGTGGTTGATCGTCAGATAGGCCGTCTTGCTGGTATCGACCTTGACGAAGGCTGACAGCGGCACCTGCTGACCGGTCAGCGGCGAGGTCAGGTACAGCTTGTCGAACAGCGACGGATCCTGCTGCATGGCGGGCGTGACTTCCAGGATCACATGGTAGCTGTTGGTCTGCGTGAAGTACTGCGCGACCTGACGCTGGCCGATCGCGTCGTTCAGCGTCGAATCGATCAGCGCTGGCGAGATGCCGAAGCTGGCCGCCCGTGCCCGGTCGATCGTGAGCACCGCGGCCGCGGCCTCGTTCTGCTGATCGGTGGCCACGTCGACCAACGCCGGTAACTTGCGCAGGCGCTCGAGCAACCGCGGCGCCCAGGTATTGAGCTCGTCCAGGTCCGTGTCGGTCAGCGTGTACTGATACTCGGTGCGTGACAGCCGGCCGCCCACGTTGATGTCCTGCGGCGCCTGCATGAACAGCCGGACGCCTTCCAGCGTCGCCAGTTTCGGACGCAGCCGCGCGATGATCTGGTCGGCCGTGGCGGTACGGCCCTCGTCGCGCGGACGCAGGGCAATGAACAGGCGCCCGGTGTTTGCGGTATTACCGCTGCCGCCCGTGAACATGCCGAAGGCGGTCACGTCAGGGTCCGCGCGCACCACGTCGGCCGCCTGGGTCAGGCGCCGCCACATCGCTGCGGGGGACGCATCCTGGCCGGTTTCGGCAATCGCGAAGATGGTGCCGGTATCCTGTTGCGGAAAGAACCCCTTGGGGCTGAACACGAACATCAGCACCGTCAGCGTCAGCGTCAGGAGGAACACGCACAGGGTAATGAACTCGTGCTTGAGGACCTTGTCGAGCCCGCGCCGGTAGCCGGCCAGCATGGCGTTGAAGCCGCCGTCGAACAGCCCGTACAGGCGGCCATGCGGCCGGGTGTGGCTGTCGGTGAGAAAACGCGAGCACAGCATCGGCGTGAGCGTGAGCGAGACCAGCACCGAGATCACGATGGTCATGGTCACGACCACCGCGAACTCGCGGAATAGCCGCCCGACAATGCCGCCCATCAGCAGCAGCGGAATGAACACCGCCACCAGCGAGACCGAGATCGACATGATCGTGAAGCCGATCTCCGCCGAGCCCTGAAAGGCCGCCGCCATCGGCTTCATTCCCTTTTCGATGTGGCGGTAGATATTCTCCAGCATCACGATCGCGTCGTCGATGACGAAGCCGATCGAGATGGTCAGCGCCATCAGCGACAGGTTGTCCAGGCTGTATCCCAACAGGTACATCCCGGCCGCCGTGCCCAGCAGCGCCAGCGGCACCGTCAGGCCCGGGATCACGGTGGCCGGTACCGTGAGCAGGAACATGAAGATCACCCCGATGACGGCGGCGATGGTGATCAGCAGCGTTTGCTCGACCTCGTGCACCGAGGCGCGGATGTTCTGCGTGCGGTCCACCAGGATGTTGACCGAGATCGATGGCGGAATGGCGGCCCGCAGCCTGGGCAGCGCGGCCTTGATGCGCTCCACCGTGTCGATCACGTTAGCGCCCGGCTCCTTGTCGATGAACAGCACCAGCCCGCGCCCGTTGTGCTGCGTGCTGGCGGCCGGCGCCGCGGCGCCCTTGTAGGCCCAGGCGGCGGAATTCACGTCTTCCGGCCCGGCCACCGCCACGCCGATGTCGCGCACGCGCACCGGCGCGCCGTGCCGATAGGCCAGCACGATGTCGTTCCACGGCCCGGCTTGCAGCACCTGGTCATTGGTGTAGACGGCGAAGCGTTGCTGTTTGCCGTTGATGCTGCCGGTGGGCTGGCTGACCGTGGCGCTGGCAATCGCGCCGCGCACGTCCTCCAGGCTCATGCCCAGGGCGGCCAGCTTGACCGGATCGACCTGGACGCGCACCGACGGCTTCTGCGCGCCGCCGATATTCACCACACCGACGCCTTGAATCTGCGAAATCTGCTGCGCCAGGATGGTATCGGCATATTCGTTGACCTGCGTGATCGGCAACGAGTCGGACTGCACCGCCAGCACCAGGATCGAAAAGTTGCCCGGATTGATCTTGCGCAAGGTCGGCGGGCTCGGCAGGTTCGAGGGCAACTGGCCGCCGGCGGCGGTGATCGCCGACTGCACGTCGAGCGCGGCCCCGTCGATGTTGCGGTTCAAGTCGAACTGCAGCGTGATCTGCGTGGTGCCCAGCGAACTGCTCGAGGTCATCTGCGACAGTCCGGGAATCAGCGCGAACTGGCGCTCCAGCGGCTGCGCCACGCTGGAGGCCATGGTCTCGGGATTCGCGCCGGGCAGGTTGGCGGTGACCTGAATCGTCGGGAAGTCCACCTGCGGCAGGGACGACACCGGCAGCAGCGGAAACACCGCCGCGCCGATCAGGAATATCGCCAGCGCCAGCAGCGTCGTGCCGATCGGGCGCTTGATGAAGACGGCGGAAATGCTCACCGGGCGCCTCCCGCGGCGCTGGCCGCACCCGCCGCCGCGGACGCAGGCGCCGCGGCGACCTTGGTGCCGGTCGTGATCTTGTACTGGCCGTCGAGCACCACGCGTTCGCCCGCCGTCAGGCCCGCGTCAATGATGGCCGTGCCGTCCTGGATCAGGGCCACCCTGATCGACTGCAGCCGGACCGTGTCGTCGGCGTTCACCACATACGCGTAGGTGCCTTCCTGATTGCGCTGCACCACGGCGGCCGGCACCGTGAGGGCCCGCGCGCGGTCCCCCAGCACCAGATGCACGTTCAGGTACTGGCCCGGCCACAGGCGATGCGTCGGGTTCGCGAACCGGCCTTTGAGCTGCACCGTGCCGCTGCTGGTGTCGATCTGGTTGTTCACCAGCACGAGCTGGCCGGTGGCGAGCAGGGTCTTGTCATCGCGCGTGAACACCTGCACCTTCAGCGGCTGCGGGTTCGCCTGCTGCGCGCGGTGGATCACCTGCACCGCATCGCCCGGCAGCGTGAAGACGACCGCGATCGGATCGATCTGATTGATCACGACCAGGCCGTTCGTGTCGCTCGCATGCACGATGTTGCCCGGGTCCACCAGCCGCGCGCCAACGCGCCCGCTGATCGGCGCGACGATTTTGGTGAAGCCAAGCTGCACCTGGGCGGAGTTGATCTGCGCGTCATCGACCTTGACCGCCGCGTCGAGCTGCGCCACCAGGGCCTTTTGCGTGTCGAACTGCTGCTGCGTGGCGGCGTCCTGCGCGAGCAAGGTGGTGTAGCGCTTCAGGTCGAGGCGGGCGTTGGCCAGCTGCGCCTGATCCTTCGCCTTTTGCGCCTGCGCCTGCTGCAATTGGGCCTGCTGGGTGCGTGGGTCCAGCTGGGCCAGCATCTGGCCTGCCTTGACGTCCTGCCCTTCGGTGAAGCCGACGCGCTCGAGCTGGCCGTCGATCTGGGTTTTCACGGTCACGCTGGCCAGCGGGGTCACGGTGCCGACACCGGCCTGGTAGATCGGGACGTCCTGCTGCTGCACACGCGCCAGGGTGACGTTTACCGGCGGCGCGGCCGGCTCGGGCGGTTTGGCCGAATGCGCGTCGCGCCCCAGGCCGAGCGTGACCGCGCCCACCAGCACCACCAGGGTGGTCGCGGCCAGCAAGAGGGGACGGCGTTGAAAAAACGGGGATTTCATGGCGTTGGCTTTTGCGATTCAGGGGTTGATGAGGTGGCGTCGGCAACGGCGCGGGCCGAGGTGGATGCCATCGGCGGGCCCGCTGCCGGCCTGCCGTCCCAGCCACCCCCGACGGCGGTGATCAGGGCCACGCTGGCGGCCAGCTGGCGCCCGCGCAATTGCACGGCGCTGCGCTGGTTCGCAAGCGACAGCGTCTGCGCCGTCACCACGCTCAGGTAGGTGGCGGTGCCGGCGCGGTACTGCGCCAGCGCCAGTCGTTCGGCCAGCTGCGACGCCTGCACCGCCTGATCCTGCAGTACCACTTCATGGTTCAGCACGCGCAGCAGCGCCAGGTTGTCTTCCACCTGCTGAATGCCGCCGAGCACTGTCTGCTTGTACTGGGCCACCGAGGCGTCGTAGGCCGCGATGGCCTGCTCGCTGTGGGCCTTGCGCAGGCCACCGTCGAACAGGGTCTGGGCCAGCGCGGCGCCGAGCGACCAGACGCGACTCGGCGTATCGAACAGGGCGGCGAAGCCGGTACTGCTGTCGCCGCCGCTGGCGCTCAGGATCAGCGACGGGAAATACGCGGCTTTGGCAACGCCGATATTCGCATTCGCCAGCGCGACCCGGCGTTCGGCGCCGGCGATGTCCGGTCGGCGCTCCAGCAGATCCGAGGGCAGGCCCGTGGGGATCACGGGCAGGCGCGCGCCGAGCTGTTGCGCCGTGAGCTTCTCGGCCGGCAGCGCAAAGTCCGCCGGCGCCTTGCCGATCAGGATCGCAATGGCGTGCTCCAACTGGCTGCGCTGCGCCTGCAAGTCAACGCCCTGGGCCTGCGCGGTCTTGAGCTGGCTCTCGGCCAGCGCCACGTCCGAGCGCAGCGCCACGCCCACCGCGTACTGGCTTTGCGTGAGCTGCAGTGCCCGGGCATAGGCTTCGGTGGTGACGGCATACAGGTCGATCAGCAGGTCGGTCACGCGCAGTTGCAGGTAGTCCTGCGCCAGCGCGGCCTGGATGCTCAGGCGCGCTCCCGCGAGGTCGTCCGCGCTGGCCTGGGCGCCGGCGTTGCCGGCCTCCACGGCACGGCGCACGCTGCCCCACAGGTCGGGTTCCCAGCTCGCACCCAGGCCCAGGCTGGGATAGGTGCCCTCCTTGATGCCGCTGCTGTTGGTCAGCGCGCGCGTGACCCCGGCATTGGCGCCCACGGTGGGCCAGAAGCCGGCGCGCGCCGCATCGGCCAGGGCGCGCGCCTGACGGTACTGGGCCTCGGCCTGCGCAATGGTCTGGTTCGCCTGATCCGCCTGCTGCATCAGCCTATTCAGGGTGCTGTCGTGATAGGCCAGCCACCAGGGTTGGCGGCTATCGGCCGCTTGCGGCCTGGCGGTCTTCCAGGGGCCGCTTTCCTTGTAGGCGGCCGGCAGGTTCATGGGCGGGCGCACGTAATCGGGGCCGACGGCGGCGCAACCGGCCAGCAGGACCGCCAGGGCGGAGCCCGCCAGGCGGGCGGCAAGCCGCGCCGCGGGCTTGTGGAAAAGTAGGAAGGGAGGGGTCATGGCCTCTGGGATTCGTCCGTCAGGTCGGGTTCATGAACGAACCGCAGCAAGAATACGGCACCCGCGTGACAAAGTGTGCAAAGTGTGTACTCTAGCCGCTGGCACCATCCGCCCGCTGTCATGAATATGACCGTTCTGTCAGTTTTGGCCGCGGCGGCCACCACGGCGATCCACGCGGCGCCTGCGCGACAATCGGGCGCATGAGCAAAACCACGATGTCCGTTTCCGAGTTCGAGCCCGAATTCATCGCCGGCCTGACCACGATTTTCGAAGAGAAAATCGCCTTCAACCGGGTGCTGGGCCTGAAGATCACACGCCTGCAGCCCGAGCATGTCGCGGCCCGCATCGACATGAAGCCGGAACTGGTGGGTCATTTTGCGCACAACCGCCTGCATGGCGGCGTCATCAGCGCGGGACTGGACGCGATTGGCGGACTCGCCGTGATGGCGGCCATTGGCGGGCGCCACCTGGACGAGTCGCCCATGCAGCGGCTGCAGCGCTTCGGCAAGCTGGGCACCATCGACCTGCGCATCGACTATCTGCGCCCCGGTATCAGCGCCCATTTCGAGCTGCGCGCGCAGGTGCTGCGCCTGGGCTCGCGCGTGGCCTCCACCCGCATGGAGTTCCTGGGCGCGGACGGCAAGCTGCTGTCCAGCGGCGCGGCAGCCTACATCGTGTCCTGATTGGAGGTGCACTGCATGAACGATTCGGTACAGGTCGAAAGATTGGATCAGGTTACCGTGGTGACGCTGGATCGCGCGGATGTGCGCAACGCGGTCGATGCACCGACGGCGCGCGCGCTGTGCGACGCCTTCATGGCGTTCGACGCCGATGCGAGCGCTCGCGTGGCGGTGTTCCATGGCGCGCACGGCCATTTCTGCGCCGGCTGGGATCTGCAGGCGGGGGCGCAAATGCTGCGCGAACCCTCGGCGGGTGAGCCCGCTCTGCTCTCCAATCTGGAATTTTCACCCGGCGATGCGGTGCCCCGGGGGCCGATGGGCCCGACCCGGCTGCTGCTCTCCAAACCGGTGATCGCCGCCGTCAGCGGCGCGGCCGTGGCCGGCGGCATGGAGCTGGCGCTGTGGTGCGACCTGCGCGTGATGGAGGAGGACGCCTACTTCGGCGTGTACTGCCGCCGCTTCGGCGTGCCGCTGATCGACGGCGGCACGGTGCGCCTGCCGCGCCTGATCGGCATGGGCCATGCGATGGACCTGATCCTGACCGGGCGCAAGGTGGAAGCGGCGGAAGCCTTGCAGATCGGGCTGTGCAACCGTGTCGTGCCAACGGGTCAGGCGCTGCCTGCCGCGCTGGCGCTGGCACAGGAACTGGCCAGGTTTCCCCAACGCACCATGCGGGCCGACCGCCTGAGCGTTTATGCGCAGTGGGACTTGCCGTGGCAGCAGGCGCTGCATCAGGAGTGGGAGCGCGGCAAGCAATGCATCCAGGAGGGGCTGCAGGGCGCGGCGCGCTTTGCCGCGGGCCAGGGCCGGCACGGGAAATTTTAGAGAAAAGTGTCTCTAGCCGTTACTGGTAAACAATAATTTGCTATTAAATCAATAATCTACGTGACGTTACGCGGCGGCAGGGGGCAACGGCCGCGGCCGCCCCTGATCGTCAATCGCCACGTACGTGACCGACGCCTGCGTGACCTTGAGGTAGCGGCCCTGGGCGCGAATGCGCTCCGCATAGACCTCGACGTTCACCGTGATGGAGGTATGGCCCACGTGCGTGACCTCGGAGTAGAACGACAACAGGTCGCCCACCCGCACCGGCTGCTTGAAGACAAACTCGTTCACCGCCACCGTCGCCATGCGGCCTTGCGCGCGGCGCGCGCACAGCACCGAGCCGGCCAGGTCCACCTGGGCCATGACCCAGCCGCCAAAGATGTCGCCGTTGGCGTTGCAGTCGGCCGGCAGCGGAATCACCTTGAGCACCAGTTCCTTATCGGTCGGCAGTTCGACCAGGGGCGCGCCGGTCGCGCTGGTGGCTGCATTGACGGTCGAACTTGAATTGTCAGACATGGGCACAATCTCTTGACATTAACAGCCCCCGATTGTCTCCCATGCGCCGCTCCGGCGAACTCGCCCGTCCCTCCTTTGCCAGCGCTGCGCCCAGCGCCGCCCCCGTTACCCCGCGCTCGGACTGGCAAACACTCGCCCGACTGTTTCCGTACCTGTGGCATTACAAATGGCGCGCCATCGCCGCGCTGCTCTTCATGATCGGCGCCAAGCTGGCGAACGTCGGCGTGCCGCTGCTGCTGAAAAAACTTGTGGATGCCATGGACATCAAGCCCGGCGCGGTGCAGGCCGTGCTGGTGGTGCCGCTCGCGCTGCTGGTCGCGTACGGGCTCCTGCGCCTGTCCACCTCGCTGTTCACCGAGCTGCGCGAGCTGGTGTTTGTCAAGGCCACGGAGGGCGCGGCGCGCACCATCTCGCTCGAGGTGTTCCGCCATCTGCACGCGCTCAGCCTGCGCTTTCACCTGGAGCGCCAGACCGGCGGCATGTCGCGCGACATCGAGCGCGGCTCGCGCGGCGTGCATTCGCTGATCTCGTACACCCTGTACAGCATCATCCCGACCGTGATCGAGGTGGCCATGGTCCTGACCGTGCTGGCTGTCAAGTTCGACATCTGGTTCGTCTGGATCACCGCCATCGCGCTGGTGTTTTACGTGACCTTCACCGTCACGGTGACCGAATGGCGCACCCAGTTCCGCCGCGAGATGAACGAGCTCGACTCGCGCGCGAACAGCCGCGCGATCGACTCGCTGCTGAATTACGAAACCGTCAAGTACTTCAACAACGAAGAGTTCGAGGCCCGGCGTTACGACGAGAACCTGCGGCGCTACCGCCGCGCCGCGCTCAAGAGCCAGCGCACGCTGAGCCTGCTCAACGCCGGCCAGCAGACGATCATCGCGGTCGGCCTGGTGGTCATGCTGTGGCGCGCCACCGTGGGCGTGGTCGCCGGACACCTGACGCTGGGGGATCTGGTCATGGTCAACGCCTACATGATCCAGCTCTACATTCCGCTGGGCTTTTTGGGCGTGCTGTACCGCGAGATCAAGCAGAGCCTGACCGATCTGGACCGCATGTTCCGGCTGATGGAAAAAGAGCGCGAGATCGCCGACGTGCCCGGCGCGTTGCCGATCCAGATTGACGGCACGCCCGAGGTACGGTTCGAGGATGTGAGCTTTTCGTACGAGGCCGCGCGCCCGATCCTGCACCACATCAGCTTCGTGATTCCGCCCGGCAAGACCGTGGCGGTAGTTGGCCCCTCCGGCGCCGGCAAGTCCACCCTGTCACGCCTGCTGTACCGCTTCTACGACATACAGAACGGCCACATCACCATTGCGGGCCAGGACATCAAGGCAGTCACGCAGGCCAGCGTGCGCCAGGCCATCGGCATCGTGCCGCAGGACACGGTGCTGTTCAACGACACCATCGAATACAACATCGCCTACGGCAACCCCGGCGCCAGCCGCGCGGTGGTCGAGGCCGCGGCCCGCGCCGCCCACATCCACAACTTCATCAGCGCCACGCCGGCCGGCTACGACACCATGGTCGGCGAGCGCGGCCTCAAGCTGTCGGGCGGCGAGAAGCAGCGCGTGGCCATCGCGCGCACGCT
>DATNBD010000038.1:0-7557 GCA_035572155.1 Rhodoferax sp. | reverse complement strand
CTGAAGAAGGCGCCCGATGTGGACCCGCATGTCAGCGAACTGCTGCTGAAGGCGCCCGCCGAGGTGGCGCTGTTCGCGGCCATGAACCAGGTCGTGCCGCACGCCAGCGCGCAGTTCGACGCGGGCGACTACACCGCTTCGCTGCAGACACTGGCGGCGCTGCGCGCGCCGGTCGATGCCTTCTTCGAAGGCGTGATGGTGAATGCCGACGAACTCGACCTGCGGTTGAACCGGCTGAGCCTGCTGAGGCGCCTGCACGAGGCCATGAACCGCGTGGCGGATCTGTCCAGACTGGCGGCCTGACCACCGGAGCCCGTATGAAGCTGATCATTCTCGACCGTGACGGCACCATCAACTGGGACAGCGAGGATTTCGTCAAGACGGCCGACGAATGGATCCCCATGCCCGGCGCGCTCGACGCAATTGCGCGCCTGAACCACGCGGGCTGGCGCGTGGTGCTGGCGGCGAACCAGCCGGGGCTCGGGCGCGGGCTGTTCGAGATGGCCGCGCTGAACCAGATCCACGCGAAGATGCACAAGCTGCTGGCGGCCGCGGGTGGGCGCATCGACGCGGTGTTTTACTGCCCGCACGCGCCGCACGAGGGCTGCGACTGCCGCAAGCCGCGCCCGGGCCTGTTCCACCAGATTGCCGAGCGCTACGGCGTCGAGCTCAGGAACGTGCCGACCGCGGGCGACGGCCTGCGCGACATCCAGGCCGGGGTGGCCGCGGGCTGCGTGGCCCACCTGCTGCTGACCGGCCAGGGCGCCCAGTTCCGCGACCGGCTGGCCAGCGGCGAGCCGCTGCCCGAGGCGTTTCCCGCGGGCACGCCGGTGCATGAGGACCTGGCGGCCTTTGCCTCGTTCATCATCGAGCGCGAAGACAGCGCGCAGCGCCTGCGGGCCACTGAGGCGGCCTGATGCGCGAGCGGCGTGCCGGCCCCCTGGCCCTGATCCGGTCCACCCTGCACCTGCTGTGGATGGCCCTCACCGTGATCCCGTGGGCCACCTTCGCGATCATCGCCTCGCTGTTCGTGAGCAGCACCCGCATGTACTGGATCTGCGCGGGCTGGCTCAAGCTGGCGGTGCACAGCGGCACCGCGATCCTGGGCATCCGGAACCGCATCACCGGCTGGGAAAACCTGCCGCAGGGCGAGCGTGAGGCGGCGGTGCTGCTGGTCAAGCACCAGTCGGCCTGGGAGACGCTGGTGATGCCGGCGATCATGCCGCACCCGCTGGCCTACGTGTTCAAGCGCGAGCTGCTGTACGTGCCGTTCTTCGGCTGGGCGATGGCGCGCATGGACATGATCCATATCGACCGCAGCGAGGGCACGCGCGCCTTTCACACGGTGGTGAAGCAGGGCAAGCGGCTCATGCAGCAGGGCACCTGGGTCATCATGTTTCCCGAGGGCACGCGCATCCCGCGCGGCGAGGCGGGCAACTACAAGTCGGGCGGCACGCGGCTCGCGATCCAGTGCGGCGTGCCGGTGATTCCGATTGCCGTCACGTCGGCCAAGTGCTGGCCGCGCAAGGCCTTCATCAAGACGCCGGGCATTGTGGACATTTCCATCGGCAAGGCCATCCCCAGCCTGGGCCGCAAGCCCGATGAGCTGATGCGCGAGGTGCAGACCTGGATCGAGGCCGAGATGCGCCGGCTCGACCCCGAGGCTTACGGCGGCGCGCCGCCGCGATGATGCGCGGATTGCTCCGGTTCACGCTGGACCTGTTCGATCCGGCCCCGCCCGAGGCGCCGGATTCGGCATCAAAAGCGACGCTAGCCCTTACTGAATATAAACAATCAGCTATTGAATTGAAAGCATCCGAGGCGCTCATTGAAGCGGCCCGCGGGTCCATTCAGCCGCCCGCACCCGTCACGTTCCGGCATCCGCGCGCGAACCGCGAGGCGCGCTTCGGGAGCGCCCTGGTGGCCTACGAGTTCCGGCGCGGCAAGCGCCGCAGCATTGGTTTTTCGGTGGGATCGGAGGGTCTGGTGGTGAGCGCGCCCCGCTGGGTGCCGATCGCCGAGGTGCAGGCCGCGCTGCACGAAAAATCCGCCTGGGTGCTGCAAAAACTGGAGCAGGCACGTCAGCATCAGAAGCGGCTCGAGTCGAACCGCATCGAGTGGCGGGACGGCGCCACGCTGCCGTTTCTGGGCGGCAGCGTCGTGGTCGTGCTCGATCCGCGCCATGCATTCAAGGGCGCGGGCGCGGTGCTCCACGCCGATGCCCACAGCGACGTGGCCGCCCTGCACGTCGGATTGCCGTCCGGTGCCACGCCGGCCCAGATTCGCGACGCTGTGCAGGCCTGGCTGATGCGTCAGGCCCGGCGTCTGTTTACCGAGCGGCTGAACCACTTCGCGCCTCGCTTAAACGTGCAGTGGCGCCGCCTGGCCCTGAGCAGCGCCGGCACGCGCTGGGGCAGCGCCGGCCCCGACGGCTCGATCCGGCTGAATTGGCGGCTCGTGCATTTCCGCTTGCCCGTCATCGACTACGTGGTGGCGCATGAGCTGAGCCACTTGCGCGTGATGAACCACAGCCCGCTGTTCTGGGACACGGTGCGCACCGTGGTGCCCGACTATGCCGAGCTGCGCGGCCAGCTCAAGGACGAGGCGCTGCCGCGCTGGGACTGATTGATAGAGCCCCCACGAGCATCGTCATTCCCGCGAAGGCGGGAATCCACGGTTGCCATGACAGGAATTTCAGGTGTGCGGGCATGGATTCCCGGTCAAGCCGGGAATGACAAGGCAGGGAGCCGGGAATGACAGACAGAGAGCCGCAAATGACAATACCGTGCCGCTTTGACGGCCCCGGTGCTCAGGGCGCTCAGACTGCGCTGAAGCGGTAGATGCCGTCACCGCCCAGCGCGCGCCGCAACTGGCCGCCGTACCACAATGCGTGCAGATGCGCGACCGCCTCGCCCATCGCGAAGGTCGTCTGGTGCAGGTCGAGCGGGCGCTTGAACATGATCGGCAGGATGTCGGCGGCGTGGCAGGGCTTGCTCTGGCATGCCTCCATGACTTCCGCGAGCCGGTCGCGGTGGTGATCGTGCAGCTGCTCTATGCGGGTGTGCAGGCCCTTGAACGGTTTGCCGTGCGAGGGCAGCGTCAGCGTGTCCACGTCCAGTGCCTTGAATTTGTCGATGGACGTGAGGAATTGCGTGAGCGCATTGCTCTCGGGCTCGACGTCGTACACGCTCACATTGGTCGAGATGCGCGGCAGCATCATGTCGCCGCCGATCAATATGTTGAGCTCTGGGCAGTGCAAGGCAATATGCTCCGGCGCGTGGCCGTAGCCGCTGATGCAGGTCCAGTCGCGCCCGCCGATGCGCACCGTGTAGCCGTCCATGAGACGATGAAAGCTGCGCGGCACGTCGGGCACCATGCTGGGGTAGTAGTTGGTGCGGGCACGGATTTTCTCGATCGAGTCCGGGTCGGTGAGGCCGTGCGAGGCAAAGAACCGGGCGGCGCTCTCGCCGCCGAAGCCGGTGGTGCTCTGGGTGCTCAGGCGCGCCACGTTGTAGTCGGTGGCGCTGATCCACAGCGGCGCCTGCCAGCGCTCGCACAGCCAGTGCGCCAGCCCGATATGGTCCGGGTGCATGTGGGTCACGATCACGCGCAGGATCGGCAGGCCCTGGAGCTGGGTGGCAAAAATGGCTTCCCACTGGGCTTTGGATTCATCGCGGCTGATGCAGCAGTCCACGACGGTCCAGCCCTGGACCGGGCCATTCGGGCCGTCCATCTCATCGCGCAGCAGCCACAGGTTGATGTGGTTCAGCGCAAACGGCAGGCTCATGCGGATCCAGCGCACGCCCGGCGCGACCTCGAGGGTGGTGCCGGGTTCGGGCAGGGCGTCGCCCAGAGGATAGTGGAGCTGTTGTTCGAGGAGGTTCATGCGGGTGATGCCGGGAGTTGACGTTTACGTAAACGTAAGATGTAATCGCGCATTGTAGGGACTGCACGCTCCCTGCGTTGTCACCTCGGTACGTCCCCTGTTTCATCCTCTCTTTTGCCATGGCTCCTACCTACACCATCAGCGACCTTGCCAAGGAGTTCGACCTGACCACCCGCGCCATCCGCTTTTACGAGGACATGCAGCTGCTGCAGCCCGCGCGCGAAGGGCCGGGCGGGCGCATGCGCGTGTACAGCGCGCGCGACCGCACCCGGCTCAAGCTCACGCTGCGCGCCAAACGGCTGGGGCTGAGCCTGACCGAGGCACGCGAGATCATCGACAGCTACGACAGTCCGCGCGACACGGCGCCGCAGCTGAAGAAATTCCTGACCGTGCTGGCCCGGCACCGCGAGCAGCTGGAGGAGCAGATGGCCGAGCTGCAGGCGAACCTGGAAGAAGTCAGGACGCACGAGAAGGAGGCGCGTGTGCTGCTGGCGAAAACGGCCAACGCCGGAAAATGAACCATAATTGACGTTTACGTAAACGTCAATCTGGAGTGATGCATGGCACTTGAGGTGTTCGAGCCCAAGGATCCTGCCTTCGCGCAGCGGGTCCGCGACAGTTTTGCGCTGCAGGGTGCCATGGGCACGCTGGGCGCGACGCTCGGGGCGATCGAGCCGGGCCGGGTCGAAATCGGGCTGCCTTGGGCGCCGGGGCTGACCCAGCAACACGGCTTTCTGCATGCGGGCATGGTGGCCAGCGCGCTCGACTCGGCCTGCGGCTATGCCGGTTTCACCCTGATGCCGCAGGACGCTGGCGTGCTCACCATTGAATTCAAGATCAACCTGCTGGCGCCGGCCAGGGGCCAGCGCTTTCGCATGGTGGGGCAGGTCGTCAAGCCCGGACGCACGGTGACGGTGGCCGAAGGCCGCGCCTATGCGGTGGACAACGGCCGCGAAAAACTCATCGCCACCATGGGCGCGACGCTGATGACCATCACGGGCCGCGCCGACGTGAAAAACTGAGCCTGCCGGATCGACTTTCCCCCCAAAATCCAAGGAAACTGCCATGACCAACCTGCCCGGACTGAATTTCCAGCTCGGAGAAGACATCGATGCCCTGCGCGACGCCGTGCGCGATTTTGCCCAGGCAGAAATCGCCCCGCGCGCGGCGGAGATCGACCGCAGCGACCAGTTTCCGATGGATCTGTGGCGCAAGATGGGCGATCTGGGCGTGCTCGGCATCACCGTGAGCGAAGAGTATGGCGGCGCCAACATGGGCTACCTCGCGCACATGATCGCGATGGAAGAAATTTCGCGCGCCAGCGCCTCGGTGGGCCTGTCCTACGGCGCGCACAGCAATCTGTGTGTGAACCAGCTCAAGCGCAACGGCAGCGACGCGCAACGCAAGAAGTACCTGCCCAAGCTGATTTCCGGTGAGCACGTCGGTGCGCTGGCCATGAGCGAGCCGGGCGCAGGCTCCGATGTGATCAGCATGAAGCTCAAGGCCGAGTGGAAGGAGCCGAGTGCCTCGGGGGGCGGCTACTATCTGCTCAACGGCAACAAGATGTGGATCACCAACGGGCCGGACGCCGACACGCTGGTGGTGTATGCCAAGACCGAACCCGAGCTCGGTGCGCGCGGCGTCACGGCCTTCATCATCGAAAAAGGCATGAAGGGTTTTTCCATCGCGCAAAAGCTCGACAAGCTCGGCATGCGCGGCAGCCATACCGGCGAGCTGGTGTTCAACAACGTCGAAGTGCCGGCGCAGAACATCTTGGGGCAGCTCAATAGCGGTGCCAGGGTGCTGATGAGCGGCCTTGACTACGAGCGCGCGGTGCTGTCGGCCGGGCCGATCGGCATCATGCAGGCGGTGATGGACAACGTGGTGCCCTACATCCACGACCGCAAGCAGTTCGGCCAGAGCATCGGCGAGTTTCAGCTGATCCAGGGCAAGGTGGCGGACATGTACACGCTCTTGCAGGCGGGCCGCGCCTACTGCTATACGGTCGGCAAGAACCTCGATGCGCTGGGCAGTGAGCACGTGCGCCAGGTGCGCAAGGACTGCGCGGGTTTGATCCTGTGGTGCGCCGAGGCCGCCACCCGCATGGCCGGCGACGGCATCCAGATTTTTGGCGGCAACGGCTACATCAACGAGTACCCGCTCGGGCGCCTGTGGCGCGACGCCAAGCTGTACGAGATCGGCGCGGGCACCAGCGAAATTCGCCGCATGCTGATCGGGCGCGAATTGTTTGGCGAGACGATGTGAGTGCCCGCCGATGTCCCAAGAGTTACCAAGAATTAAAATGACCGAATGAGCGCGTCCGACATTCAAGACCTGTTTGCCCACAACCGCAACTGGGCCGCGCAGATGGAGCGCGAGCGCCCCGGCTTCTTCACCAGCCTGGTGAAGCAGCAAACGCCCAAATACATGTGGATCGGCTGCTCCGACAGCCGCGTGCCGGCGAACCAGATCACCGGCCTCGATCCGGGCGAGGTGTTCGTGCACCGCAATATCGCGAACCTGGTGGTGCATTCGGATCTGAATGCGCTGTCGGTGATCCAGTTTGCGGTGGATGTGCTCAAGGTCGAACATGTGATGGTGGTCGGCCACTACGGCTGCGGCGGCGTGACGGCGGCGCTGCGCGATTCGCGGATCGGCCTGGCCGACAACTGGATCCGTCACATCCAGAACGTGCGCGACCGGCACGCCGCGCTGCTCGATCGTCTGCCCGAGGCCCAGCGCATCGACGCGCTGGTGGAACTGAATGCGATTGAGCAGGCGGTCAACGTCTGTGTCAGCACCGTGATGACCGACGCCTGGGCGCGCGGCCAGAAGGTCAGCGTGCATGCCTGGGCGTATGGCGTGCACGACGGGCTGCTGCACGATCTGAAGATGACGGTCTCGGGCGCCGACGCCCTGCAGCCGCTGTACCGTGCGGCCGTCGACGCGGTGGTCGCCGCGCGAAGCCCACGGAGTTAGCTGGCTCCCGCGGGGCGGGCCACATCGCCTATACTGGCGCTGCCCGGGGTGCGCAGGATCTGCGCTGAGATGGTTTCCAAACCCGCGAACTTGATCCGGCTTGTACCGGCGTAAGAAGAGCCAGACTGCGGTCTGTCCCCGTCCAGGGGTGTCATGTCGTCTTCCCAAGTGTTCGCGTTGCAGTCGCCGTCCTCCGGTGCAACGTGTCACTCAACCGGAGACCCTGCCATGAACGCGCCCGACAAACTCGCCCAATTCATCAACCTCACGCGCGAGCCGCTGCCCGCATCGCGCAAGCGCTACGTCGCGGGCCCGCACGGCATCCAAGTGCCGCTGCGTGAAATCCTGCAAAGCAACGGCGAGGCGGTCGCGGTGTACGACACTTCGGGGCCCTATACCGATCCCGATGCCGTGATCGACGTGCGCCAGGGCCTGCCGACGCCGCGCCAGCACTGGATCGGCGCCCGCGGCGACACCGAAGCCTACGAGGGGCGTGCGCCGTTCGCGCTGGACGACGGCGCCAAACACGGCGAGACCGACACGCTGGCCGCCTTGCGCGCGCAGGCCGCGGGATTGCAGCGCGGGCCGCGGCGCGCCCGGGCCGGCGCCAACGTGTCGCAGATGCACTATGCGCGCAAAGGCATCGTTACGGCGGAGATGGAATACGTGGCGATCCGCGAGAACCAGAAGCT
>DATNBD010000037.1:0-2073 GCA_035572155.1 Rhodoferax sp. | reverse complement strand
AGCCCGACCAGGATATGCCCGTAGTCGGCGCCCTGGTTGCGGTAATGGAACAGGCTGATGTTCCAGCCTGGACCGAGCAGGTTCAAAAACTTCATCAGCGCGCCGGGCCGCTCGGGGAACACGAAGCGCAGCAGCCGCTCGTCCTGCGCCAGCGCCGAGTGGCCGCCCACCATGTGGCGGATATGCTCCTTGGCGAGTTCGTCGTGCGTGAGATCCAGCGTGTCGAAGCCGTGCTTGCTGAAGTTCTCCGCAATCCGGGGCGATTCGCCCTTGCCGTGCGTGGTCAGGCCGACGAACACCTGGGCGCGCGCCGCGTCGCTGATGCGGTAGTTGAATTCGGTCACATTGCGCGGGCCGCCTGGCAACTGGCCCACCGCTTCGCAAAAGCGCCGGAAGCTGCCGCGCTCCTCCGGCACCGTCACGGCGAACAGCGCCTCGCGCTCCTCGCCGACGCTGGCGCGCTCGGCCACGAAGCGAAGGCGGTCAAAATTCATGTTGGCGCCGGACAGGATGGCGGCATAAGTCTCGCCCCGGGTCTTGTGCGTGGCCACGTATTGCTTGATGGCGGCCACCGCCAGCGCGCCGGAGGGCTCGACGATGGAGCGCGTGTCCACGAACACGTCCTTGATGGCGGCGCACACCGCATCGGTATCGACCGTGATGTAGTCATCCACCAGAGCGCTGGCGACGCGGAAGGTTTCCTCGCCCACCAGCTTGACGGCCGTGCCGTCGGCGAACAGGCCGACGTCGGGCAGCGTCACGCGGTGTTTGGCGGCGACCGACTGGATCATCGCGTCGGAGTCGTTCATCTGAACGCCGATCACGCGCACCTCGGGACGCACCGCCTTGATGTAGTTGGCCACGCCCGAGATCAGGCCGCCGCCGCCGATAGCCACGAACACTGCATCCAGCGGGCCCTGGTGCTGGCGCAGGATTTCCATCGCAATGGTGCCCTGTCCCGCGATTACGTCCGGGTCGTCGAACGGGTGCACAAACGTCAGGTCCTGCTCTTTCTCCAGCGCGGCCGCGTGCGTGTAGGCATCGGAATAGCTCTCGCCATGCAGTACGACCTCGCCGCCCAGCGCCTTCACGGCCTCGATCTTGACTTGTGGCGTGGTGGTCGGCATCACGATCACGGCGCGCGAGCCGAGCTTGTGCGCGGCAAGCGCCACGCCCTGCGCGTGATTGCCGGCCGAGGCGCAGATCACGCCCTTTTGCAACTGCTCGGCACCGAGTTGCGCCATCTTGTTGTAGGCCCCGCGCAGCTTGAAGCTGAACACCGGCTGCTGGTCCTCGCGCTTGAGCAGCACCTTGTTGTGCAGGCGCCGGCTCAGGGTCTTGGCGGGCTCCAGCGCCGACTCGATCGCCACGTCGTAGACGCGTGCCGTGAGGATTTTTTTCAGGTAGTCGCCGGGGTGCAGAGGCTTGTTTTTCATGGAGGTCCAATGATAAGCGGCCGACGAACGCGGCGAAGGGCCGCCCCGAGCAAGTTCAGCCCCCTCGGGGGGCAGCGCAGCACACGCAGTGGCAAGCGTGGGGCAAGATGGGTAAAAAAACGCCCCGAACCTTGCGATTCGGGGCGTAATCCATCTTTTCAGAGGATGGAGGAGACAACTCGTGCATCAAACATTTCGATGCGTTGGGTGTAGTGTAATCCGGATTGTTGCGTTGCACCACGCAAGGTGGTGACAAACTGCGACTTAATTGGTGGTTGTGGCGGATTTATTCATGTTTTGTCGAGGAGAGGCCCGTGATGGAATGCCTTGTGAGCTGGACCGGCGCGAGCGGCACGCGCTCGGGAATGGGTTTTGTGGCGGAAACCGGCAGCGGGCACGTGCTGTCCATGGACGGCGCCCCGGACGCTGCCGCGCCCGGCAACGGCGGCCAGAACCTGGCGCCGCGCCCGATGGAAACCGTGCTCGCCGGCACCGGTGGCTGCACCGCCTATGACGTGGTGCTGATCCTCAAGCGCGGCCGCCACGACGTGCGCGGGTGCAGCGTCAAGCTCAGTGCCGAGCGCGCCGAGGTCGACCCCAAGGTGTTCACCCGCATCAACATGCATTTCACCGTCAC
>DATNBD010000036.1:0-5686 GCA_035572155.1 Rhodoferax sp. | reverse complement strand
CGGCTGCACGGCCTGTTCTTCGGCCTGTTCGGGCCGAACGCGCCGCTGCCGCTGCACCTCACCGAATACGCGATGGATCGCCAGCGCAACGCCAAGGATTCCACCCTGGTCGCGTTCGCCGACATCTTCCACCACCGCATGTTGAGCCTGTTCTACCGCGCCTGGGCCAGCGCGCAGCCCACCGTGCAGCTCGATCGTCCCGACGAGGATCGCTTCCGTCTGTACATGGGCGCACTGGTGGGCTTGTCCACGCGGGGGCTGGAGGCTCGCGACGCGCTGCCCGACCAGTACAAGCGCTTCTTCGCCGGCCGGCTGGTGGCGCAGGCGCGCAATGCCGAGGGGCTGCGTGGCCTGCTGGAGCATTTCTTCCGCATTCCCGTACGCGTGTTGGAGTTCGTGGCCGGCTGGATGCGCCTGCCGCACGAGGCGTACCTGCGGCTGGGCGCCACGCCCGAGGTGGCCGGTCTGGGCAGCACCGCGGTACTGGGCGAATACGTGTGGGGCTCGCAGCAGCGCTTCCGTCTGCGGCTCGGGCCGTTGACGCGCGCCGAGTTCAACAATTTCCTGCCCGGCGGTGAAGCACTGCGCCAGCTGGTGGCTGCGGTGAAGACCTACGTGGGCGAGGAGAAAGCCTGGGACGTGCAGCTGGTGCTCAAGCGCGCCGAGGTGCCGACCACGAAGCTGGGCCAGTCCGGGCGCATGGGGCTTTCCACCTGGATGGGCGTGCCGCGCCGGGATGCCGATGCGGATCACGTGATCCTGCAGCCGGTGGGCTAGGGCGGTGGGCTTCGACTCTCCGCACCGAGCCGGCATTTTTCTCCTCCCCCTGCATGCAGGGGGAGGGCGGGAGGGGGTGAGCTTTGGGCTGTTGGCCAAAAAGCACCCCACCCCAACCCTCCCCTGCAAGCAGGGGAGGGTGCCTGCTTTCGTCGCGGCCGCGATCGCGCAGCCGCCATCACCACTTCAGGGGTAGAGATCCATGGCAGAGATCAGTCGCAGCGCACTGTTCGGCAAGCTCAACAAGCTGGCGTACCGGGGCATCGAGAGCGCCACCGTGTTCTGCAAGCTGCGCGGCAACCCGTACGTGGAGCTGGTGCACTGGATCCACCAGATCCTGCAGTTGCAGGACTCGGACCTGCACCGCATCGTCAAGCAGTTCAACCTCAACCCCTCGAACCTCGCGCGCGACGTCACCGACGCGCTGGACCGGCTGCCGCGCGGCTCCACCAGCATCTCCGACCTCTCCAGCGACGTGGAGGAAGCCGTCGAGCGCGGCTGGGTGTTCGCCACCCTGATGTTCGGCGAGGCACAGGTGCGCACCGGCTATCTCATGGTGGGCGTGCTGCGCCTGCGCCATCTGCGCAACACGCTGCTGGGCGTCTCGAAGGAGTTCGAGAAGATCAAGCCCGAGGCACTGGTGGAGAAGTTCGCCGAGGTGGTGGCCGGCTCGCCCGAGGACGGCCAGAGCGCCAGCGATGGCTTCCACATGGGTGGCGCCGCACCGGGTGAGGCCAGCGGCGCGATGGGCCCCGCGCAGATGGGCAAGCAGGAGGCGCTGCGCCAGTTCACCGTGGACCTCACCGAGCAGGCACGCAGCGGCAAGATCGATCCCATCGTGGGCCGCGACGAGGAGATCCGCCAGGTGGTGGACATCCTGATGCGCCGCCGCCAGAACAATCCGATGCTGGTGGGTGAGGCCGGCGTGGGCAAGACCGCGGTGGTCGAGGGCTTCGCTCTGCGCATCGCGCAAGGCGATGTGCCGCCGCAGCTGAAGGACGTGGAGCTGCGCACGCTGGACGTGGGCTTGCTACAGGCCGGCGCCAGCATGAAGGGCGAGTTCGAGAACCGCCTGCGCCAGGTGATCGAGGAAGTGCAGTCCTCGCCCAAGCCCATCATCCTGTTCATCGACGAGGCGCACACCCTGGTGGGCGCCGGCGGCGCGGCCGGCACCGGCGACGCCGCCAATCTGCTCAAGCCGGCGCTGGCGCGCGGCAACCTGCGCACTGTGGGTGCCACCACCTGGGCGGAATACAAGAAGCACATCGAGAAAGACCCCGCGCTCACCCGCCGCTTCCAGACCGTGCTGGTGGAAGAGCCCAGCGAGGAGAAGGGCATCCTGATGATGCGCGGCGTGGCCAGCGTGATGGAGAAGCACCACCGCGTGCAGATCCTCGACGAGGCGCTGGAGGCGGCGGTGAAGCTGTCGCACCGCTACATCCCCGCGCGCCAGCTGCCCGACAAGGCGGTAAGCCTGCTCGACACCGCCTGCGCGCGTGTGGCGATCAGCCAGCACGCCGTGCCGCCGGAGGTGGACGACACCCGCAAGCGCATCGCCGCGCTGGAAACCGAACTCGCCATCATCGGCCGCGAGAAGACCGTCGGCGTGGACGTGGCCGAGCGCGAGGCCAACGCCAACGAGAAACTCGCCACCCAGAAGGCGCGGCTGGAAAAGCTCGAAGCCGACTGGCAGGCCGAGAAGGCGCTGGTCGAGCAGGTGCTTGCCCTGCGGGCGAAGCTGCGCGGCGACACCGCGCCGGTGGAAGGCACCGGCAGCAAGCTGGAAGCGGCCGCCAACGCCGAGGCCGAAGTGGTGGTTGTGGAGCCTGCACTGAGCGATGCCGAACGCGCCGCCACGCTGGAACAGCTCAAGGGCCTGCAGGCGCAACTCGCCGAACTGCAGGGCGAACACCCGCTGATCCTGCCCACCGTGGACTACACCGCGGTGGGTTCGGTGGTCGCCGACTGGACCGGCATCCCGGTCGGCCGCATGGTGCGCAGCGAGCTCGAAACCGTGATGAACCTTGCCTCGATCATGGGCAAGCGCGTGATCGGCCAGGACCACGCGATGGAGATGATCGCCAAGCGCATCCAGACCAGTCGCGCGGGCCTCGACAATCCGAACAAGCCGATTGGCGTGTTCATGCTCGCCGGCACCTCCGGCGTGGGCAAGACCGAAACCGCGCTGGCGCTGGCCGAAGCGCTGTACGGCGGCGAGCAGAACCTCATCACCATCAACATGAGCGAGTTCCAGGAGGCGCACACCGTCTCCACGCTCAAGGGCGCGCCACCGGGCTACGTGGGCTACGGCGAAGGCGGTGTACTCACCGAGGCCGTGCGCAGGAAGCCGTACTCCGTGGTGCTGCTGGACGAGGTGGAGAAGGCCCATCCCGACGTGCACGAGATCTTCTTCCAGGTGTTCGACAAGGGCGTGATGGAAGACGGCGAAGGCCGCAGCATCGATTTCAAGAACACCCTGATCCTGCTCACCACCAATGCCGGCACCGACCTGATCGCCGGCCTGTGCAAGGACCCGGAACTGATGCCGGAACCCGAAGGCATCGCCAAGGCGCTGCGTGATCCGCTGCTCAAGGTGTTTCCACCCGCCTTGCTGGGGCGGTTGGTGACGATTCCGTACTACCCGTTGAGCCCCGAAATGCTGGGCGAGATCGTCAAGCTGCAGCTGGGCCGCATCAAGAAGCGCATCGAGGCGCGCTACAAGATCCCGTTCGACTACGACGACGACGTGGTGAAGCTGGTGGTGAGTCGTTGCACCGAGAGCGAATCGGGTGGGCGAATGATCGATGCGATCCTAACCAACACCATGTTGCCGGACGTGAGTCGCGAATTCCTCAACCGGATGATCGCGGGCGTGCCGGTGACGGGGGTGAAAGTAGGCACGGGCGAAGCAGGGTTTTCGTATGCGTTTGGTTGATGTGCCAGGTCGTAAGTGAACCTGCTCATGCTTCTTGCATCAAGAGCGGTGTCGCAACGACGGTATCCGAGAACGAGATCAGGTTCATTTCCATAGGTTGTGATGGGTGACGTCGTTGCAACCCCGTTTTCCCATTTGACACTCCTGATTTCAACGTATAACTCCGGGAGGAGGGCGCGATGCCACTGCCAAAAGCAATTGCCGACGCGGCGAACTTGAAGTTCAACGCGCTCAAGGCAAGTAACGGTGCTGCGGCGCAGAAGATTGCCGCTTGGCGATTAACTAGCGAGACTGATCTTTACAAGGCGGTCTACAGCGCTGCCCATACCATGTCGAACCAGTCGGTGCGCATGAAAACGGACACCGACGCGGATCATCTCGACTATGCCGGCTGGTTCAACTATTTCTTTGCTGAGGCGCGCGGGCATCTCTCTGACCCTGAGCAGGGTGCATTGTTCTTTCTGGTGCTCGATCTGAAGGTAGACAAAGGGACGTTGGTGCCCTCTGCGGTTCCCACTCCAATGTCCGCGGAGTTCGCGTTGAAGGTGCAGGGCGAGCCGGGGGATTTACCGAAAGCGATCTTGGAACACGTGTTCTCATTGGGGTTTGAAGCGGCGAAGATGGTCACCGCCGCCGATTACTTCGGAAAGAATTTCGGCTTGTCGTTGAACATGATGGAACCTGCTGAAATGTCGGTCGGCAAGGTATTTGCGTATCGCGGTGACTCGCGCGAGGCGGCAGTTGTGAGACAGCATGGTGGCGCGAAATGTCGTGTCCAACTGGATTTCTGGCGTAAGGACAATCATCTCGATGCCCTGTGGCATCCATGGAAAGATAATACGAACATCACCGACAAGATGTGGTTTCGCAAAGGATCCAAGGACAACGACTATTTCAGCCTTAACAGCGTGGCTATGGACTTCAATATTGCCTGTGCCTACCCGATTTTCCGCATCGCCGAGCGTGATCAGAGCCTCAAGGGGCCGGTCAGCGAGTGGACGGAGGCCCAGCGGAGCAAGCTCAAAGGCAAGGGTGTGTACATTTCGACAGCAAAGAACAATACGACTGGAAAGAGTGAGGAGGTTCTTGTCGACATCGTCAATATTTACGTTTACTTGCTCGATTCGACGCTGGCAGTGGCGGCCACCAAGGAATACAACACGATTTCGAATTACCCGGAGTCGGGCGTGAGGGATCTCAGCCTGGATCAGATACTGGCCGTCGTGAAGGTCTTTCGTTACCAACACCCGCCGATGAAGGGGGCGTATTACGACAGCTCAACCGCCAACCCAAGCATCACCGTGCTGCCTTTCGCATGGGAGTGGTTCCACGGCGAGCGTGAGGCTCAAGCTGCGCTGGGGGTAACTGAGGACGGCGTGAAGGCGCTTGCAGCCATCCTCGAAGGGCACAAACGCAAATCGTTCGACATCAATCACACGAAGCTGGTGTCGACCAAGGGCACCTATACCTATATTCCGAGTACCCACTGAGTCTGAAGCAATATTGCCTACATAGTGTATGCCATGTTGTTGCTGCGACTGAGCGGAAATCGAAGAAACAAGGGGCGGGTATTTGATGGTTCGTTTTCCCGCAGATTCTGGCGGAATCCAAGGAAAATGTTCGATCCGCGAATCACGGGCTGCCAAAACGGGGTCAGGTTCACTTATATATTTAATGTTCATTGGCTGAATGAAAGTAACCAAGCCTGCCTCCGTTGGCAGTCGTCCCGGACATCGAGGTCGATACCTGCGGACTTTCTTC
Source organism: Rhodoferax sp. (assembly GCA_035572155.1). GTDB lineage: Bacteria > Pseudomonadota > Gammaproteobacteria > Burkholderiales > Burkholderiaceae_C > Rhodoferax_A. The sequence continues at coordinate 213 of DATNBD010000036.1, read as the reverse complement.
AAAGCTGGGTCCAAAAAAACAGGCTCGGATTCACTTCCTTGTCTATGCTGGATAACTCAACCTGGCCCCGGATTCGGGTTATTCGAGCCTCAATAACTTCAACGGAGTGCGTGCCTTGACTGCCTTCCTCAAGAATTACACCAGCAAGCAGCTCAACCAAATCGTCTTCCCGGGCTCGCATGACGCCGGCATCTACGGTCAGGGCAAGAGCAA
>DATNBD010000035.1:0-12983 GCA_035572155.1 Rhodoferax sp. | reverse complement strand
ATCCATGCCTCGGGCGGCCTGCCCGAGCGCGTGCGCGAGTTGATGCACCAGGTGCCGATGCGGCGCGGGGGCAGCGCCGACGAGGTGGCGCAGGCCATCGTCTGGCTGCTCTCGGAGGCCGCCAGCTACACCACCATGTCCCTGCTCGAAGTATCGGGAGCGCGCTGATGACTGTGGACATCAAACCGCTGGTCGCCTTGCTGGCCATCGTCAATCCGCTGGCCGCCGTGCCGTTTTTCATCCACTACACGCAAGGTTACGGGCGCAGGCAGCGCCAGCGCACGATCTGGATCTCGTCGTTCAGCGCCTTCGTCGTGATTGCGGTCAGCGCCCTGCTGGGCCTGCAGATACTCCAGTTTTTCAACATCTCGCTGGCCAGCTTCCAGGTCGGCGGCGGCATGCTGCTGCTGACCTCGTCACTCAGCATGCTGAACGCGCAGCCGGCCGAAGCCAAATCCACCCCGACCGAGCTCAGCCATGCGGCCGAGCGTGCGGCCGTGGGCGCGAGCATTGCCGTGGTCCCGCTCACGATTCCGTTGCTGACCGGGCCGGCCACCATGTCCACGGTGGTGATCTACGCCGACAAGGCCCACAACTTCCTGCAGATATTGACCCTGGTCGGTTACGGTCTGGTGATCGGACTGGTCACGGCCTTGTGTTTCGCGCTGGCGCAGCCGATTTCGCGCTTCCTCGGCAAGACCGGGATCAGCATCATGACGCGCCTGATGGGTCTGATCCTGGCGGCGCTGTCGGTCGAGTTGATGGCCGATGGCCTGCGCAAGCTGTTTCCGGTGCTGGGGCATCTGGCCTAGGAGCGGGGCCGTCAGCGCAGCGGCGCCAGCCAGCGCGCCAGCTCCTGCGCCGCGGCATCGGTCGCGGCGGTCAGCGCCTGGACACCCCCCGACGCATCGGCGCTGGGGGCCGGGCGCCGCACCTCGACAGTACGCTGCGCGACGGGCAGTTCGCCGGCCGGGGTCATCCGGCTGAGCGTGGCCAGCAGGCGGATCACGCCGCTGCTTTGTGTCGGCGACGCGAATTGCTGGCTGAACTCCTGCAGGTGAATACGCAACAGCAGCGGCACGGTGCTGGTGTCCGCGTCCACCACGGTGCGCTGCTGGCCAAGGACTTCGCGCAGACGCTGGCGCACCAGTTGCGCGGGCGGCGCGCTCCAGCGCGCATGGGCGTAGGGTCGCAATTGCTGCGCATCGGCATAGTCGAGCCGGTACAGCATGCCGTGGCCGTCGAGCGCCTGGCTGGTGTCCACTTCCGCCAACGCCAGTGACGGCAACTCCGCCGCAGCGGACGCGGGCGTTTTCACCGAAGGCTCCGGGCCGAAGTCGTAGGCGTCGGCGCTGACCGGCTTGTGTACGAAGGCACAACCCCCGAGCGTCAGCGCAATAAACAGGCAAAAAAGAGCTTTTGCCGTTGATGGGTTTGAATAGTATGCTTCATATTTCATAGCCAACTCCGATCCTGCCCCTTACTTCGCAGCCTGGGGTGCCACGAACCCCGCCTCACCGGGCCCGGGCTGCACAGCGCCGCTGCCAAAGATCAGCGACTGCGGGTTGTCGCCGATCGCGCGCACGCTGCGCGTCACCTGGCGCGCGGTGCGCGAGACCTCTTCACCGGCCCGGCTCACGCGCGGCAGCGTGCCGCCATTCAGCGTGGCGGCGGCCTGTGTCAGCGCCCGCCCGCCGGTGGAGAGTTGGTCCATCACGCCGCCCCGCTCGTTCGCGCGCCGGGCAATCTGGCCGAAGTCGTTCGACGTGGCCTGCAGCGACTGCAGGGTCTTGCGGGTCGCGCCTGCCAGCCCGGGCAGCGCGGCCAGCGCGGGATCGACACGCTGCGTCAGGGTGCTGTCCACGCTGGTGGCAAGCCGGTTGATGGCGTCGGCCGCCTGTCCAAGACGGGTCACGGTGTCGATCAGGGCCTTCTGGTTTTCGGGGGCAAACAGCAGGTTTACGCGCTTCGTGGTCTCTTCGACCTCGCGCAGCATGCTGGCGCCCTGGTCCGACAGGCTGCTGAGCAAATTGGGGTGCAGCGGAATGCGCGGGTAACCGCCATCTTCCACCGGGGCGATCGGCTGGCTCGACTTGCCGTTGTCATCGAGCTGGACAAAGCCCAGCCCCGTAATGCCCTGAAAGTCCAGCGTGGCGTAGGTGGACTGGGTGATCGGCGCGTTCTCCTCGACCGCGATGCGCAGCAGCGCATTCCCCTTGACGTGCGGATCAAACCCGATGTAGGTGACCTTGCCCACGCTGATGCCCCGGTAGCGCACGGGCGCCTGCACCTGCAGTCCGTTCAGGCCCTCGCGGGTCGAGATCTCGTAGACGCGAAACACCTGCTGGTCGCGCATCAGCCACCACGCCAGCGCCACCAGCAGCGCGGTGACCAGCAGCACGAACGTGCCGGCGGCCAGCGCATGGGCCTTGTTTTCCATGATCGACTCTCCTTCTACACGGCAGGCGCTGCCGCCCCGGATTCGGGCAACGCCGCCATCGCGCGGCGGCCGCGCTGACCCAGAAAGAACTCCCGGATGAACGGATGGTCGAACGCGACCACCTGGGACACCGGGCCGTCCACGATGACCTTCTTTTCGGCCAGCACCGCGACGCGGGTGCTGAGCTCGAACACCGTGTCCAGGTCGTGCGTGACCATCACCGCGGTCAATCCCATCTCCCGGTGCAACTGGCCGAGCAGCGTGCAGAAGCTGTCCGCGCTTTGCGGATCCAGCCCTGCGGTGGGCTCGTCCAGCAGCAACAGGGGAGGGTCCATGATGAGCGCGCGGGCCAGCGCGACCCGCTTGATCATGCCACCGGACAGGTCGCTCGGCATCTTGATGGCGTCGCGCGCGCTCAAGCCCACCATCTGCAGCTTGACCAGCGCGGCGTCGCGTATCAACGGGTCGGGCAAGGTGCCGAGTTCGCGCAACGCAAATGCGACGTTGTCCAGCACATTGAACGCCGAGAACAGCGCACCCTGCTGAAACAGCATGCCGACCCGGCTCGAAGCGCCTTGGCCGCCCATGCAGGATGCGGGCTCGCCGAGCACGCAGACCTGGCCGCGGAACGGCGTCTCCAGCCCCAGAATTTGCCGCAGCAAGGTGGTCTTGCCGCTGCCCGATCCCCCCACCAGCGAGACAATTTCACCGCGCCGCACGCGCAAATCCAGATCCTGGTGAATGACCACGGGGTGCTCCGCGGAACCGAACACGGTCCAGAGCTTGTCGACCGCAACGATCACGTCGCCATCGGGTACGGATCTCACTGGAGTGCCTTCGTGCTGCGCACTGCGGTGCGAGCGTGGCTTGAGCGGCCCGGCGCGGCGCTCATAGGCCGACGTTCCTGAACACCACGGCGAACAGTGCATCGACCAGGATCACCATGGTGATGGACGCCACGACGGAGGCCGTGGTGCCGCGCCCCAGGCTTTCGGTGTTCGGCTCCACGCGCAGTCCGAAGTGGCAACCGATCAGCGCAATCAGCACGCCGAACGCCACCGACTTGCCCACCCCGAGCGTCAGGTTGGCCACATCCACCGCCGCGGGCAGGGCCTGCACGAAGTAGGCTGGCGTCACGCCCAGCGTCGCATCGGCCGCCAGCATGCCGCCGACGAGCGCGGCCAGCGTGGTCCAGACGCTGATCAGCGGCATCACCAGGGCCAGCGCGAGGGCGCGCGGCAGCACCAGCCGGAAACCGTGTCCGATCCCCAGCACGCGCATGGCGTCGAGCTCCTCGGTGACGCGCATCACGCCGATCTGCGCGGTGATGGCCGAGCCGGAGCGCCCGGCCACCAGGATCGCGGCCAGCACCGGCCCGAGCTCGCGAATCAACGCAATGCCCAGCATGTTCACGATGAACGCGTTGGCGCCGAACTGGCGCAACTGCTGCGCGCTCAAATAGGCCAGCACCACGCCGATCAGGAACCCGACCAGTGCGGTGATCGGCAGCGCCTGCGCGCCCATGCTGAAAAGATGCCCCGACAGGTCGCGCCACGGGCCGCGCCGCGGCGCGCGCAGCAGCCGCAGCAGATCGAGCGCCAACTGGCCGATCAGCCGCGTCAGGTCCTGGCCGCGTTCGAGCACCCGGAACACCCAGGCGCCCAAGGCCAGAAAATCCTGCCAGAGCGTGCGCCGCACCGGCATCGGCGGTGTGCTGGTGAACCGGGCCACGCGTTCCAGCACGGCGCGCTGGTCCGGCGTGGTATCGAGCCGCTGCGGCCACTGCCGGCCCCAATGGTTCCACAGCAACTGGGCGCCGACATGGTCGAACTGCTGCAGCCCCCGCAGGTTCCAGCCCAGAAGGGCGCCGGACGCCGCGGCGGCGGGCAGCGCCTGCAGGTCGCTCCAGACGCTGCGCCAAGCGCTCGCGCCGGCCAGTTGCGCCGCCGTCCAGCGGCCGGCCAGCACGGCGCACGGCCCCTGGGGCGTGTCCAGCCGCGTGACGCGGGGGTTCGGCTCTTCCATCGATGCAGCGCACTCCGAAATGCTGGGTCTGCCATGGTAGCGCGTTGCCGGGTCCCGCCAGTAACCGCAGTGCACAGCGGCGCATGACCGCGCCACCCTCTGGCCTGCCTGCGAACCCTTAGACTTGTGCCAGGCGGGCCGAAGCCCCGGTGCTGCCTGCCCAAAATACACCTCGCATGAAAAATACCCCTTCTTCCGAGTACCCCGCCGAAGCAGCCTGGCACGACGAAACCCGCGTCCTGCACGGCGATGCCGGCCTCTCGACCGATTCGGCGCTGGTCGCGCCCATTCACTATTCAGCCACCTTCAAGGCCGACGACCCGCAGGCCTTCGCCGAGATGGCGAACGTGCCGCGGCATCCGGGCTTCTACACACGCTACGGCAACCCCACGCACGAGCACGTGGCAGCCATCCTGGCAAAACTCGAAGGGACCGAGACCGCGCTGCTGACCGGCTCCGGCATGGCGGCGATCAGCACCACGGTGCTCGCGCTGGTGTCGGCCGGCGACCACGTGATCGCGCAGAGCCGGCATTACATGAGCACCACCAAGCTGTTCGAGGAGGTGTTGGTGCGCTTTGGCGTGCAGGTCAGCATCGTCGAGCAGACCGACCTGGCCGCGATAGCGGCGGCGATCCGGCCCAACACCCGGCTCATCATGCTGGAGAGCCCGGTGAACCCGACGCTGGTGCTGACCGACCTGGCCGCGGTGGCGGCGCTGGCCAGGCCGCGCGGCATCCTGACCGTGGCCGACAACACCTTTGCCTCGCCGCTGAACCAGCAGCCGCACGCGCTGGGCATCGACATCGTGCTGCACAGCGCGACCAAGTACCTGGGCGGCCACCACGACCTCACGGCCGGCGCCGTCTGCTGCTCGGCCGAGCAGGCCGAGAAGATCTGGCGCATGCACACCACGCTGGGCGCCGTGCTCTCGCCGATGGACGCCTGGCTACTGCTGCGCGGCCTGCGCACCCTGCCGCTGCGCGTGCAGCGCATCAATGCCAACGCGCTGGCGCTGGCCCAGTGGCTGGAGGCCCAGCCGCAGGTCGAGCAGGTGTTCTATCCGGGACTGGAAAGCCACCCGCAGCGCGCGCTGGCGAAGCGCCAGATGAAGGGCTTTGGCGCGGTCATTGCGTTTGCGGTGCGCGGCAACTTCGAGGCCACCAGCCGGTTCGTCGCCTCGCTGGAGCTCGCGACGCACGCCGTGAGCCTGGGCGGCGTCGATTCGCTGATCGTGCACACCGCCGCCATGTGGGCCGGCACCATGAACGAGGCGCAGATGCAGGCCGCCCACATCGCACCCAACTTCGTGCGCATGTCGGTCGGCATCGAGCATATCGACGATCTGAAAGCCGACATGGCGCGCGCGCTGCAAAAGCTCTGACACAAAACCAACCACGTCGACCAGGCTCACGCAGCTATTGCGTTCATGGCCCGGCGTTGCGCCGCAGACGGTGCCGGCGCGTGGTTATGGGCGCCCAGTGCATCCAGCGGGCGTTGCGCGCCGCCTCCCACCTTGAGCACGTGCGTGTAGATCATGGTGGTACTTACATCCTCATAACCCAACAGCTCCTGCGCGGTGCGGATGTCGCAGCCACGCTGCAACAAATGCGGGGCAAAGGAATGTCTCAGCGTGTGGGGTGACGCCGGCTCGGTCACCCTCGCGTGGCGCAGCGCCAGCAACGGCGCGCGCAGTGTTTGTGGCAGCATCACCACCCCGTCCTTGCCGCCTTTGCCCTCTCGCACCACGATGGCTCCGTGGGCGACGAGGGTGCGTAACTCAGCGCGCTGCGGGCTTCCACTGACGAGCCCAATCGCTCAGAGGTGTCAGCGCTGCACTCAACCTGCGCCCCTCTTCAGTCAGGCCGTAACCGACTTCATCATGCTCAACCAGGCCGAGCGCCCGCAGCTCTGCCAGTCTCGTGTTCAACAGACTGGAGTTTGTCTCGCAGGCCTCCTGAAGAGCGCGAAACGTCAGTTGCTGCGCGCGCAGCTCCCAAAGAATCCGAAGCGTCGACCGTCGACCCAGCAGGTCCAGGGCCACCATTATCGGGCGGCCGGTCCTTGAACCGCGCACGGGGGCGCCAACTTTTGGAGTAGTCATGCTTTACTTTTCAAAGCAATGTTGCTAGAGTTCTATGCTTTAGAAAATGTAGCAGACGTTTGAGGTAAATTTATGATTGCTCGTATCGCTCCCGCTGAGCCGCCTTTTCCTGCCGGCATCCAATCTTTGCTCGATGGCCTCATGCGTGGCAAACCGCCTCTGGTGCTCTTCACCACGCTCGCCAGAGATCCTCGCCTGTTTCAGAAGTTCTTCGCCGGCGGCCTGCTTGACCGCGGAAACCTAACGTTGCGACAGCGCGAACTCATCATCGCGCGCACCACTGCGCTGTGCAAGTCGGAATACGAATGGGGCGTCCACATCGCGCTGTTCGCAGCGCACGCCGGATTCGATGAAGCTCAAGTCATTTCGCTTGCCTGCGGGCAAGCGCGAGATACCTGCTGGGCAGAGGAGGACAGGCTGCTGATGGAGCTTTGCGACATGCTTCACGCCAACTGCACTATTGATGACGCTCTCTGGAAGTCGCTGAAATCGGCGTTCAGCGACGAGGGAATTCTCGAGTTGCTCATGCTGGCCGGCTTCTATCGAACCGTAAGCTATCTGACCAATGCTTTGCGCTTACCGGCCGAGCCGGGCTCGACGAGCTTTCCCGCGTCAGGCCGCAACTAAGCTGGCAATTGGCCAATCGGCTCCCGGAAGGCTTGCGAGGCCCAAGGAGATTGAATATTCAATTTACAGAGTCGCCTAACAAGGCGCTCCAGTCGATGTCAGAACTGCTACGCAGTTTCGCCGCGACTGAGCTTTGGCGTTAGGCCTCAAGGACGTTACGAATGCGATTTAATACCACCCAATTTCCCGTTCCCCACGGCGATGTGTTTCCGGTGAAGCACAAGGCTGTAACGGTGGACGGCGTCCGTCTCTTTTATCGTGAAGCTGGGCCACTGGACGCGCCCGTCATCGTGCTACTTCATGGGTTTCCATCGTCCTCACGGATGTTCGGGGCGCTATTTCCGCTGTTGTCGTCGAAGTTTCACCTCATCGCACCAGATTTTCCGGGATTTGGCCACAGCGATTCACCTTCGCCAGCGAACTTCTCCTACACGTTCGCCCACCTTGCAGATTGCATTTGCAAGCTGCTCGGTCAACTAGATATCTCTCGCTACGCTCTTTACCTTCAAGACTACGGCGGACCCATAGGCTTTCGACTCGCAGTAGCAAATCCGGAGCGCGTAACTGCGCTGATCATTCAGAACGCAGTGGTGCACCTTGAAGGATTGTCCGAAGCATGGGTCATCCGAAAGGCGTGGTGGCTCAATCGCGAGGCGCACGAGCAGGAGATTCGGGAAGCTCTTCTTTCCGCACAAGTCGCTCAGCAGCGCCATCTTGCTGGAGTGTCACAACCTGAGCTGATCGACCCCGACACGTGGTCGGAGGAATTCGCATTCCTTACAAGGCCCGGAATGGCTGAAATTCAACTTGACCTCGCATTTGACTATCAATCGAACGTTGCGGCCTATCCGCAATGGCAGGCGTATTTGCGAAAAAACCGTCCACCAACTTTGGTTGTCTGGGGCAAGAATGACCCCTTGTTCACCGTTGCAGGTGCACTCGCTTTCTCACGAGAGGTGCCCGATGCGGAGACTCACATACTAAACGCCAGTCACTTCGCGCTAGACGAGAAGCCTGTTCCAATTGCCGGCTTAGTGTGTCAGTTTCTCGATTCGAAGCTTGCATGAAGGGTAAACAAATATGATTTGCCTTGAATATGAAATGACCTATCGAGAAATGATTGACGGGCCTTTGCCGTCTACCAAGGGCTCACCTTTCGGAGAGTGTCTATGCTGGAAAATTACCGCTGGCACCCTGATTGGCCCTCGCATAAATGCCAAGATTGCAATGCCGGGAACGGATTGGATGCGCCTTGGCGTGGACGGCATCCGCCGGCAAGACTTGCGAGCGCAGCTTGTCACGGATGATGGCGTGACTATCCTGCTGCATTACGACACGGGATTGATCAGAGCCAGCGAAATATTTCTAAAAGCACTGGCCGAAGGCACAGAGACGATGTGGGCAGATCAGTACATGCGGATGGTGCCGGAATTCATCATTGGTGGAGAAAAGTACGCTTGGCTAAATCAAAGCTTATTTTTGGCTGAGGGTCGGCTTGCCGGACCTCGGGAGATTGAGTACTCCATCTATAGGGTTGTTTAAGGCAATGCTGATCAAGGTCCACGGTCACCGCGTGTCTCACCTTTGCATGTCGCAACGCGTGAACAGCGCTCTACCGCCCGAAATCTTAGTCAGTGCAAAGTAAGGAGAATCGAATGATCAAGGTCAACGTGATGTACCCGTACACCGAAGGCGCGCGCTTCGACCACACCTACTACCGCGACCGGCACATGCCGATGGTGAAAGCCAGGCTGGGCAGTGCCTGCGCCTACTACACCGTCGAAAAAGGCCTGGCTGGCAAAGCGCCCGGGGCCGGCAAAGCGCTCGGTACACCGCCCGCCTTCGTGGCGATGTGCGCGTTCATCTGTGATTCGGCCGAAGGCTACCAAGCCGCCATGCAAGAGCACAGCGCCGAGATCCTGGGCGATATTGTCAACTACACCGACATCGCTCCGGTGCTCCAGGTCAGCGAGGTCGTCGTCGAACGGTCGGATCGTTGAACGCACCGGATCGATTCTGACGACGCCCGGACGCCTGATGTCGGCCAGGACAGACCTTGGGTAGCTGCACAGTCTGGTAATGCGGCAAGTGGGGCTTCACCTTTCGTAGATGGGCTCCCCCACAACGGCATGAAACCGACCGTAGTTTGACTGTTGGGGAAGCGCTTACAGTCGTCTATTCGGCATCCGAGGTGGATCTGCTATGGTCCGCGCCGACATGGAATCTGCGTCACCGGTACGCCAATCGTTTCCAGGCGCGCCCCTTGCGATCACTTCGGCTGATCGCTGTCCGGTGCCTTCGGCCGTGATACAGCGCGCCGGCGCTCGCTCCACCAGCGCAGCAGGCCGTATGACAGGCGGATTTTTTCGTCGCCGACCGGCAGGTCGGCGCGGGCGAGGATCCACGACGACTTGCTGAAGGCGATCTGCTGCGCGGGGTACACGCTGCGGTGGCCGATGATGAGGTAGGCAGCGACGCAGGCGCCGGCAACGTAGAGAGTCGAATCGGCGCCGAACAGTTCCACGCCCATGAAGATGGCTGCGATCGGTGCGTTGGAGGCCGACGCCACGACAGCCACCAGACCCACGGCCGCGCCCAGCGCCGGCGCCAGCCCGAGCAGGTGCGCGAACGCACCGCCCAGGACCGCCCCGATGACGAACTGCGGCGTGACGATGCCGCCGTAAAAGCCCGAGCCCAGCGTGATCGCCACCAGCAGCGCCTTCCACAGGAAGCCGAGGTACGGCATCGGCTCGCCGTGCAGGGCGCGGTCCATCATCGGCAAACTCAGGCCGAGGTAGTCCGAGGGGATGACCATAATCAACAGCGCCAGCACCACGCCGCCCAGCAGCGGCACCAACGGCGGCCACAGCGCGTAGCGATCGCGCAAACGCCCGAACAGGCGCTTCGCCACCTGCAACAGTTCGACAAACAGCCACGCGGCCGCGCCGCACAGAATGCCGATCAGCACCGTCTTGAGAAACAGTAGCTCGGTGAAGTCGCCGACAAATGCAATGTGGTAGGTGGGATACGGCACGCCCAGACGCTTGCTGACCTGGAACGCGGTAACCCCGGCCACGATGCCGGGAAACAAAAAGTCGTGGCGGATGCGACCGATGGCCAGCATCTCCACGCCGTAGATCGCGCCGGCGACCGGGGTGCCGAACACGCTGGCAAAACCGGCGCTGACGCCGCATGCGACCAGACGCTTGCGCACCTCCGGACTCAGACGCAGCACGCGGCCGATACCCGCCGCAAGGCTGGCGCCGATGTGCGAGCACGGCCCTTCCTTGCCGGCCGAACCGCCGCAGCCCAGCGTGATCAACGCGGCCACCGGTTTCACCCACATCGTCCGAAACGGCATCTTGCCGTGCTGCTCGTTCACCGAAACGATGGGTGAATCCTTCAAGCCGCTGCGGCTCGTGCGATACCCATAGTGAAGCAACAGGCCATTGGCGAATCCGCCAGTCACCAGCAGGCCCATCTGCAGCCATAGCGGCGCCGTATACGCGTGCCCTTCGGTGGCAAACAGGATGCGAAGAAAGACGCTGCAGCCCACGCCGATCACCGCGCCGGCCAATATCGACAGCACCAGCCATTGCACCACCGTCGCCAGCATCAAAAGGGGTTCGACAAGGCGTGAGCGGGACATGGCGTGGCACTGAGCCGGGTGATGGATGGACGCGCCAGTATAGGGCGGCATCTGCGGGTGCTGCCCCGGCGCCGGTGCCATCGCGTCCGCCCACCCCGCGCCAAAAAAAAGTGCGCTGCGGCTGTAAGAACCTGCAGCAGCGCCCGACTACCACTCACGACAGGGCCAAGACATCCGTTCGCGACAGGGCCATTTGTCAATGGATTGGAGATGACCGATGGACACGAACCGGCAAATCATTCATCCCGGCTGGCTGCGCGCCATGCACTGGATCAACGCTCTTGCGGTGGTCACGCTCGTGATGAGCGGCTGGCGCATTTACGACGCCACCGGCTTCATGGGCTTCGAGATCCCGGCCGTCCTGACGCTGGGCGGCTGGCTCGGCGGCGCCATTCAGTGGCACTTCGCGGCCATGTGGGTGCTGGGCATCAACGGCCTGCTGTACCTGGCGCTGAACATCGGCACCGGGCGGCTCTTCCGCAAGTTCTTCCCGCTGTCACCCAGGGCGCTGATCGCCGACCTTAAGGCCGCGCTGGCCGGCAAGCTGGCGCACGCGGACCCGCGCCACTACAACATGGTGCAGCGCCTGGCGTATCTGTTCGTGATGCTGGACAGTGTGCTGCTGGTGCTGTCCGGGCTGGTGCTCTGGAAGTCGGTGCAGTTTCCGCTGCTGCGTGAACTGCTGGGCAGCTACGAGGTGGCACGCCGGGTTCATTTCCTGGCCATGGCGCTGCTCGTCGCTTTTGTGGTGGTGCACCTGACGATGGTGGCGCTGGTGCCGCGCACGCTGTTGCACATGATCCGCGGCCATTGAGGAGAAAACCATGCTGATTAAACCTCCCAAACGCCTCGTCGTGGACGGTGACGCCATCCTCAAGGAAGCCGTGCAGCGGCTGGCGCAGCCGGGCCGGCGCGACTTCCTGCGGCGCTCGCTCACGCTGGGCGGCTTGTCGATGCTGACCGGCTGCTCGCTGTCGGACAACCAGAGGGTGGACGCGGCCCTGACCCGGGTCTCGCGCTTCAACGACGACGTGCAGGCCTGGCTGTTCGACCCGAACCGGCTGGCGCCGACCTACCCGGAATCGATGATCACGCGGCCGTTCCCGTTCAACGCCTATTACAGCGAGGACGAGGTGCGCCACGTGGACGCGGACAGCTTCCGGCTCGAAGTCTCGGGCCTGGTCACCGACAAGCACCGCTGGACCCTGCCCGAGCTGCACGCCATGCCGCAAACCGACCAGATCACGCGCCACATTTGCGTGGAGGGTTGGAGCGCCATCGGCCGCTGGGGCGGCGTGCCGTTTGCGAGTTTTCTGCGCCGCGTCGGCGCCGACCTGACGGCCAAATACGTCGGCTTCATGTGTGCTGATGACTACTACACCAGCATCGACATGCCGACCGCGCTGCACCCGCAAACGCAGCTGACGCTGAGCTATGACGGCCAGATCCTGCCGCCCAAATACGGCTTCCCGATGAAACTGCGCATGCCGACCAAGCTCGGCTACAAGAACCCGAAATACATCAAGGCGATCTTCGTCACCAACACCTACCCTGGCGGCTACTGGGAAGACCAGGGCTACAACTGGTTCGGGGGCAGCTGAGCTTGCTCGGCGCTCTGCGGCAACGGCATCACTGCCATTTTTTCACCCACTCCACTCGAAGGAAATCACCATGAAAGCACTCACCACCGCCCTCCTGTCCGGTTGCATCCTGCTCATCGGCGCCAGCGCCATGGCGCAGGACGCGATGAAGAAGGACGACATGATGGGCAAGGACGCCATGAGCCACGGCGCCATGACGAAGGACAGCATGGCCAAGGACCACATGAAGAAACCCATGGCTAAGGACGCGATGAAGAAGGATCACATGGCGAAGGACGCCACGGGAAAAGATGCCATGAAAAAGGACGGCATGGCCAAGGATGAGATGAGCAAGTAGGGCCGCGCATCTCCTGGCGCGCGCGCCTGACCCAAAGGCGCGTAAAGTTTAGGGGTCGAGGGGGTCGCGCAAAGGGGCGGGGCCCGCCGCATTGACCAGGAGATTCATCATGAGCACAGCAAATATCGACCATTACATCGGCGGCCGCGTGGTGGCCAGCACCTCGGGGCGCGCGCAGGACGTGTTCAACCCCGCCACCGGC
>DATNBD010000034.1:0-4485 GCA_035572155.1 Rhodoferax sp. | reverse complement strand
GTGTCTTCACTCACAAACAGGCCCATGAGCTTGCTGTTCTTCACCGGGCAGCAGGTGGTGAAGATCTCCAGCTCGAACGCATCGGGCAGGGCGTCGATCACGAGCTGGCCGGCGTCCATGCGGAACGACGCCCCCTGGCCGTCAACCAGCACGCGTGCCAGGTTGAGTTCGTCGCCGTCCAGGCGCAGCGCCTGGGGCGGAACCTCGGGATTGCGGCGCAGCCGCATCCGGTTGAGCACGCGGGTCTTGGCCGGGTCGAGATCGAAGGTCAGATCCACGGTATCGATCCAGTACGCGGGGGCGGCGTAGTCTTCGCGGCGCACCGCAGCCGGTTGGGCATCACGCTGTTGCAGCATCGAGTGTCTCCAGAAAATGGGATTGGGCGAGCTCCTCGTAGTCGCGCACGGCGGCGATCACATGGGGCCCGGCCAGTTCTGCGGGCGTGTGGGTGCTGCAGACTGCAACGGCCCGCATGCCACCGCGGCGCGCGGCTTCGATGCCCAGGGGGGCATCCTCGAACACGATGCAGCGGGCCGGATCGGCGCCAATGCGCCGCGCTGCTTCGAGAAAGATCGCGGGGGTCGGCTTGCCCGCAAATCCTTCGTCGCCGCCGACGATGGCCAGCGGCAGCGGGTCCATCTTCAGGCGCGACATCGCGAATTCGATGTTGTGCCGGTCGCCGGCCGTGCCAACGGCGATCTTGAGGCCACGTGCCGCCGCCGCCGTCGCGAAGGCATTGAAGCCCGCGACTTCAGCGAAGTTGTCGGTGAACAGGTCGCGGTAGATGGCTTCCTTCTCGTGCACCAGCGCTTCGCACTCGGCGTCGCTCAAGTTCTGTCCGAACAGCATGCGCATGCATTCGGCGCCGGTGCGCCCGGAGGTGCGCGCGAGCAGGTCGCCCACGTCGATCGTGATGCCGTGGCGCCCGGCGAACACCGACCAGGACTTCGCATGCCAGGGCATCGAATGGATCATGGTGCCGTCCATGTCGAAAATCAGCGCTTGGACCTTGACGTTGTCTTGCATTAGACGCCCTGCTTCAAGGAGGCCTCGATGAACACATCCAGATCCCCGTCGAGCACCTTCTGCGTGGCCGAAACCTCGACATTGGTGCGCAGGTCCTTGATGCGGCTGTTGTCCAGCACGTACGAGCGGATCTGGTGGCCCCAACCCACGTCGGTCTTGCTGTCCTCGAGTTTTTGCTGCTCTTCCATGCGCTTTCGCATCTCGTGGTCGTACAGGCGCGAGCGCAGGCGCTTCCACGCCACGTCGCGGTTGCTGTGCTGGCTGCGCCCGTCCTGGCACTGCACCACGATGCCGGTCGGGATGTGCGTGAGGCGCACGGCCGAGTCGGTCTTGTTGATGTGCTGGCCACCGGCGCCGCTGGCGCGGAAGGTGTCCACCCGCACGTCGGACGGGTTGATGTCGATTCCGATCGAGTCGTCCACTTCCGGGTACACGAACACGCTGGCAAAACTCGTGTGGCGCCCGCCCGACGAGTCGAACGGCGACTTGCGCACGAGACGGTGCACGCCGGTCTCGGTGCGCAGCAGGCCGAACGCGTATTCGCCCTCGACCTTGATCGTGGCGCCCTTGATGCCGGCCGTGTCGCCGGGCGTCTCGTCCTCGATCTGCGTCTTGAAGCCCTTGCGCTCGGCGTACTTCAGGTACTGGCGCAGCAGCATGCTGGCCCAGTCGCAGGCCTCGGTGCCGCCGGCGCCGGCCTGGATGTCCAGGAAGGCGTTGAGCGGGTCGGCCGGGTTGTTGAACATGCGGCGAAACTCAAGTTGCTCGATGTCCCTGGCCAGCTTGGCGGTCTCGGTCTGGATAGTGAGCAGGCCGGCCTCATCGCCTTCGCCCTTGCTCATCTCGAACAGTTCGGAATTGTCGGCCAGCTCGCGCGTCAGGTGCGTGAGGGTCAGGACCACCTCGTCCAGTGCTTTTTTTTCGCGGCCCAACTCCTGGGCGCGCTTGGGGTCGTTCCAGACGGTCGGGTCTTCGAGGGACGCGTTGACGGTTCTCAGGCGTTCGGATTTGGCATCGTAGTCAAAGATACCTCCGTAAATCCTCGGTCCGGGCGGAGAGGTCCGTGAGTTGGGCGCCGATCTGGTTGATGTGTTCTGCTTCCATGTGATGTGTCCTGGTGTATGGCGAAGCCCGCTATTTTCTCACGCAGCGAAGCTCTCTATCAGTTGCGCCAGTTGTTCCGGCTGGTCGTGGTGCAGCATGTGGCCTGCGTCGTGGATCACACCCATCGTCAGGTGCGGCACGGCCTGCAGTCGCTCGTGAAATTCCGCGAGCGTGAACTTCCCGCCCCACCACCGGCCGAGCGAATTGTCGGAGGCTTCCACGACCAGCGTGGGTGCGCTGATGTTTGCGTAGATTTCCAGTGTTTCGTCCACCCGGTTCAGGTTCGCGTTCGTGATCTTGTGCGCCGCGTCGCCCAGGATTTCCCACTGCCTCTGCGCGTTGGGGGCGGCCCATTGCTGCGCGAGCCAGTCGGCCTTGTCCTGATTCAGGCGCGGATTCGTTCTCATCAGGCGGCGTGCCACGCCGGTGACTGCTGGATAGGTCTTGAGCGCCAGCTCCCCGCGATGCAGGCGCTTGAGTTCATCCATCCATCTGGCGTAGCGGGCGGGCGCCTGCGCGGGCCGCGTGGCGGGCATGCCGAAACCCTCCAGGTTGATCAGGCGGCGGATGCGCTCGGGCCGCACGCCCGCATAGTGCATCACCACGTTGCCGCCCAGGCTGTGGCCGACCAGGTCGACGGTTTGAGCCGGCGCGTAATGGTCCAGCAAAAAATCGAGGTCGGCCAGGTAGTCGGGGGACCAGTAGTTGTCGGCGCCGCCGGTGCCGTGCTGCCCGTTGGGGGACTGTCCGCCTGTGAGCCCGAAACCGCGCCAGTCGGGCGCGATGATGCAGCGCCCCTGCACAAACGCGGCGGACAAGGCGTCCACCATGAATTGCCAGGATGCTGCCACATCCATCCACCCGTGCACCAGCACCAGCGGTGCCACGCCGGCCGCAGGCTCGCCCCAAAGGCGCACGTGGTAGTTCAGATTGCGGATTGGAACAAACTCGCTGCGCGAAATTTTCTGGGCGTGGTACATGCGGCCATCATACGAAGACACGCCACGCGCGGGCGTCAAGGCGGGGACAAGCCAAGCCTGTACTGCGCGCCGGGCCGGCTTCGGTCGGCGCGCGTATCGTGCCGGCTGCCGTGCGGCTACTTCGACGCCTGGGCTGGCTCGGCGACGAAGATTTCCACGCGCCGGTTCATGGCGCGGCCGGCGGCGGTGTTGTTGTCGCCGATGGGGCTGCTCGCGCCCATGCCCTGTGTCACGAAGCGATTCGCCGCGACGCCGCGGCCCTCGAGGTAGTTGCGCGTGCTGTCCGCGCGCGCCAGCGACAGCGGCTGGTTGATCGCGTCGGACCCGGTGCTGTCGGTGTAGCCGACGATGGTGATTGTGGTCACCGGGTTCTGGTTCAGCGTGGTCGCGAACTGGTTCAGCACGTTCCCGAAATTGGGCTTGATCGCGGATTGGCCGACGTCGAACGAGATGTCGCTCGGGATGTTGAGCTTGAGCCGGTTGTCGGCGGTCTGGGTCACGCCGATGCCGGTGCCGGCGGTGGCCTGCTGCATCTGCTGCTTTTGTTGCTCCATCTTCTTGGACCACAGGTAGCCGCCGCCCGCGCCGGCCGCGCCACCGATCGCGGCGCCGGCGATCGCGCCGCGCTGGCCGTTCACCAGCGCGCCAACCGCCGCGCCGGCCAGCGCGCCGATACCGGCGCCCGTGGCCGTGCCCTGCTGGGTTTCGTTCATGTTGGCACAGCCGGCGAGTCCGCCGACCACGAGGGCGGTGCAACCGAGGAGGGTGAGAGCTGATTTCATCATGGATCTCCTGTAGAAAGAAATTTGTACAAACCGCTTCGTGCGGAAGCAAGCATAGCGCACTCGAACGTGTCGGTGTGCAAGACGGGGTCGCGCGTTCGAGCGCCCGGCCCGCCATCGCAATGAGTAGACTGGGGCATGAGCAAAAAGGATCATGTCAGTGAGACGCCAGCGACCGCCGTGCTGCGCGCCAACAAGGTGGCGTTCACCGAGCATCCCTACGAGTACCTGGAGCACGGTGGCGCGCTGCACAGTGCGCAGGTGCTGGGGCTGGATCCGTTTTGCGTGGTCAAGACCCTGGTGATGCAGGATCAGGATGCGCGGCCGCTGGTGGTGCTGATGCACGGCAACCGCAAGGTCTCGACCAAGAACCTGGCGCGCCAGATTGGCGCCAAATCGGTCGAACCCTGCAAGCCCGAGGTCGCGCAGCGGCACAGCGGTTATCTGGTGGGGGGCACCTCGCCATTCGGCACGCGCCGCCAGATGCCGGTTTACATCGAGCAGAGCATCCTGGCGTTGCCACGGATCGCCGTCAACGGCGGGCGCCGCGGCTATCTGGTGCAACTCGATCCGCAGGTCTGTGTGCAATTGCT
>DATNBD010000033.1:0-23110 GCA_035572155.1 Rhodoferax sp. | reverse complement strand
CGCGCCCATTGAAGACGCCGAGGCGCTGGAGCAACTGCGCGCACTCTGGCATGGCTACCGGATCGCCGTGCATGTCACGCCGCATGCCCCCGGCCCCGGCATCGATACGCCGCAGGATCTGGAGCGGGTGCGCCGCTTGTTCAGCAACTGACGACTGACTGGCGAGCGTGCCGCCGCGCGGCTCGAACCCACGCCGTCGCGTGCTATTCTTGTCCCCAACGAAGCGACGCGGGAACCGGTGCAGGACAGGGCCCCAGCGGCGCCGCCGAGGACCATCAAATGCGAGGAGATTCATGAGACTGATTTTGTTGGGCGCTCCCGGCGCGGGCAAAGGGACGCAGGCCACATTCATTTGTCAGAAATACGGCATTCCGCAAATCTCCACGGGCGACATGCTGCGCGCCGCCGTCAAGGCCGGCACGCCGCTGGGGCTGCAGGCCAAGGCCGTGATGGATTCGGGTGCGCTGGTCAGCGACGACATCATCATCGGGCTGGTGAAGGAACGCATCGCGCAGAGCGACTGCGCCAGCGGTTTCCTGTTCGACGGCTTTCCGCGCACCATTCCGCAAGCCGACGCGATGAAGGCAGCGGGGGTCAAGCTCGACTATGTGCTGGAGATCGACGTGCCGTTCGACGCCATCATCGAGCGCATGAGCGGGCGCCGCTCGCACCCGGCCTCCGGGCGCACCTATCATGTCAAGTTCAACCCGCCCCGGGTACCGGGCAAGGACGACCTGACCGGCGAGCCATTGATTCAGCGCGACGACGACAAGGAAGACACCGTCCGCAAGCGCCTCTCGGTGTACAGCGCGCAGACGCGCCCGCTGGTCGACTACTACGCCGGCTGGGCCCGTACCGATCCGGCTGGTGCCCCGAAGTACCGCGCCATCAGCGGCAGTGGCAGCGTGGAAGACATCACCGCGCGGGCGCTGGCGGCACTGGCCAGCTGAAGCGTCAAGCGGGCTGCATCAGCGCCAGCATCAGCGCGACCCGCGCCTTCACTGCGGACAAGCCCTGTGAATCGGCAATGGGATCGCCGGGCTGCGCCAGCACCCGACCATTCAGACAGCGGCTGGCACGCACCACCTTGACACCGGCGCGCTGGGCCGCCAGCAGCGCGGCTTGCAGATCGTGGTGCAGCGTGCCATTGCCGGTGGCCGCGACGACCAGCCCCTGCACCCCCTGCGCGACCAGCGCCTGTACCATCGCGCCGCTGGCGCCGGCGTAGTTCATGAGAATCTCGACGCGCGGCCAGCGCGCTGCGTTGACTACAGTTTCAATAGCAAGCGGCAATTGTTCGGTCGGGGTTTTCGGCCAATCCCGCAACAAACGCAGCCGACCCTCCTCCACGTAGCCAATCGGTCCGGCATCCCCCGAGCTGAAGGCGTTGACCTGGTAGGGATGCACTTTTTGCACATCCAAGGCGCCGTGCACGGTGCCCGCGCATACAGCGACCACGCCGCGTGCGCCGGGGTGAATTGCAACGGCCATTGCATCCAGCAGGTTCTGCGGACCGTCGGGCGCCACTGCCGTGGCGGGGCGCATCGCGCAGGTCAGAACGACCGGCTTTGCTGGATCGAGCAACGCCTGCAGAAAGTAGGCGGTTTCTTCCAGCGTGTCGGTACCATGCGTGATGACGATGCCCTGCACCTCGGGCCGGGCCAACCAGTGCGCCACCCGGCCGGCCAGTTGCTGCCAGACCGGGAAACTCATGTCCTTGCTGTCGATCTGGGCCACCTGTTCGGTCAGCATGGCATGCCCCGCCAGCACCGTCGGCAAGGCTGGAATGGCGTCCAGCAACTGCGCCACCCCCACCTGCGCCGCCGTGTAGCCGATGTTGTCGCCGGCATTGGCTGCCGTGCCGGCAATCGTGCCTCCCGTGCCCAACACCACGATCTTTTTTTCTGCGGATGGCGCCATGGCTTGCAATCTTTCAAAAACTGGTTAAAAATACAGCTACTGGCTATTCAAACAGTTCCCGGCAATCCGGCCCTGTTTCCGGCGCAGCCCAAGGAGTTCTCCATCATGATCGAGACGCAGCCGTTCCCCGTCAAGCTCACCGCCCGCCAACAGCAGATTCTGGACCTGATCCAGAGCGCCATCGCCCGCACGGGTGCGCCGCCCACGCGCGCCGAAATCGCGGCCGAGCTCGGCTTCAAGTCCGCGAACGCGGCCGAAGAGCATCTGCAGGCGCTGGCCCGCAAGGGCGCGATCGAACTCGTCAGTGGCACCTCGCGCGGCATCCGCCTGAAAAGTGATGCGCTGCGCTCCATCAACGAGTCCCGCTTCAAGCAGTTTTCCCTGCCGCTGCAAAGCCTGGCCCAACTGGCCCTGCCCCTGGTCGGGCGGGTCGCAGCAGGTTCTCCGATTCTCGCGCAGGAGCATGTGGACCAGACCTACTATGTGGAAAGCAGCCTGTTCCAGCGCAAGCCCGACTATCTGCTCAAGGTCAAGGGCATGTCGATGCGCGATGCCGGCATCATGGACGGCGACCTGCTGGCCGTGCAAATCTCCAAGGACGTCCGAAACGGCCAGATCGTGGTCGCCCGACTCGGGGAAGAAGTGACAGTGAAGCGCTTTCGGCGCAACAAGCATTTGATCGAGCTGCACCCGGAAAACCCCGACTTCCAGACCATCATCGTCGAGCCTGGTGAGCCGTTCGAAATCGAAGGCCTGGCCGTGGGGTTGATTCGCAACACCATGCTCATGTAGATTTTCAGGTCGCAGCTCCGGGTGACGGGCGTTGCACGGCTGCCCTATCGGCAGCAAGTGGCAACCCCGGGGCGGCGATGGACTTGGCAATCCTGTCTGTGTTCACGATTGAAAGGACTCACATGGGACTCGCCTCGTTCACCGCATCCGGACTCTTTGCACCCGTTCACAGCGTCATCGCCCGGCTCATGCCGGACTCAAGGGCGCGCAAGCGCCGCATCGCAGTCGGCCAGGTAGATCGAAATACTATTAATTCAATAGCCACTTCTCATTGCCCGATAAGGGCTACGTCTATAAACCATTCAAATTCTGGAGCGCGCAGACCCGTGCGGGTGCTGCGCATGGTGGACGTGGGCATGCCAGCGACCGGCGTCGGGCGCATGGTCATCTCCGGGAGCATGGCCGACGTGTGCGCCGAACTGGATCGCATGGTGGCCGCTGAAGGCGCTCTGCACTGAGACGGCCCGGGTGCCGGCGGACCGCGTCAGGCGCTTGCACCCAGCAGATAGTCCCGCTTGCCAATCTCAACTCCGTTATGCCGCAGGATGTCGTAGGCGGTGGTCACATGGAAGAACAGGTTGGGCAAAACCCAGCGGGTCAGATAGGCCTCACCTTTCATGGTGTGTGTTGCCTCGCGCCCGAGCGGAAACGTAATGTCCTTGTCTTCGGTTCCGTCCAGCGCATGGGCGGGCACGGTAGCCAGATAGTCCAGCGTCTTTTGAATCCGCGCCTGCAGCTCCGCAATGGTGGATTCAAAATCCTCGAACCTGGGCGCCTCCAGGCTGGCCAGCCTGGCAGCACCATTTTTGGCAGCGTCGCAGGCAATTTGCACCTGCCGGTTAAAAGGCAGCATGTCAGGAGCCAGCCGGTACTGCAGCAGGACTGAAACATCGAATTTTTTGGCGTCCGCGCAAGCTTGCGCCTTGTCGAGCAAATGACTCAGATTGCTCAGCATGGAACTGAACACCGGCAGGCTGGCGGATGACATGGAAATTGGCATGGTGATAGGTCCTGGTAACGAATGGAAAGGTATGCAGCCAGCGGTGTGACACCCAAGGCCGCTGCGAAGCCGGGCCAGGGAGCCAAGGCACAATGACAGGATGAACATTGTGATTCTTGACGACTACCAGGACGCGGTTCGCAAACTGCAGTGTGCCAGCAAACTCGACGCTTATTCTGCCAAGGTCTTTACCAACACCGTGAAAGGCATGGGCCAGCTCGCGGTCCGCCTCAAGGATGCCGATGTGATCGTGCTGATCCGCGAGCGCACCCAGTTCAGCCGCCTGTTGATAGAAAAATTGCCCAAGCTCAAGTTAATCGCCCAAACCGGCAGGGTCGGACGCCATATCGATGTGGCCGCCTGCACCGAGCGCGGTATCGCCATTGCAGAAGGCGTGGGTTCGCCGCTGGCCCCCGCCGAGTTGACGTGGGCGCTCATCATGGCGGCGATGCGCCGGCTGCCGCAATACATTTCCAACCTCAAACACGGCGCGTGGCAGCAATCCGGCCTCAAGACCGCTTCCATGCCACCGAACTTCGGCATCGGCAGCGTGTTGCATGGCAAAACCCTGGGCATCTGGGGCTACGGCAAGATCGGGCGCATCATCGCCGGTTACGGCAGATGCTTCGGCATGCATGTGATGGTCTGGGGCAGCGAATCCTCGCGCAGCAAGGCTGTCGATGACGGCCTGCTGACGGCGGGCAGCCGGGAGGAATTTTTTTCCAGCGCCGACGTGCTGTCGGTGCATCTTCGGCTGAACGACCAGACCGAGGGCATCGTGACCCTCGACGATTTATCGCGCATGCGTCCCACGGCCCTGTTCGTGAACACGGCGCGGGCCGAACTGGTCGAGCCGGATGCGCTCATCTGCGCGCTGAATCGCGGGCGACCCGGAATGGCGGCGGTGGATGTCTTCGAGACCGAGCCTCCGCTGCAGGGCCACGCGCTGCTTCGTCTGGAAAACTGCATTTGCACGCCGCATGTAGGTTACGTCGAGCGGGAAAGCTACGAGATGTATTTCAGCGCGGCATTCGACAATGTCGTCAATTTCATCAAGGGCACACCGACCAACATCGTGAATCCGGGCGCGCTGCAGGTGCACCGATAAAGACCGACCAATGGCCGTGGCGGCTTCAAAGGCCCGACGGATCGTTCAAGTCCACATCGAGACCCAACCGGGGAGAAGGTGGAGGCGGCGTGATCGGCGGCATGGTGTCAGGCGCCATCCAGTCTGACGGGTCGGCCTCCACACGCTTGGGCACGCCGGGAAAGCTCGTCACCTCCCTGGCGATCGAGAACAACAGCAACAGTTCACGGTACGCCTCCGGATCGAATGCGCCCTCTTCGCCATCGTCGGCGCCGGGCCGGCGAAAAATCGACGCCTCGATGGCGTCCAGGACCTTGATCGATGGCCAGAGCGCCTCGATCCGGGCCAGCGCTGCCGGATAAGCTTCCAGACCCTTGCTGGTACCGGTGAACGCCTCGAACGGCGGCACCTGCACATTGAAAGCGCGGGTGAAGTCGCCGCGCAGGCGGGCGTAGTCGTCCTTCAGATCGAGCCGGTGATAAATGGCGAGCAAATCCAGATAGGCCAGCGGACTGGTGGCGGCGTTCTCATCGATATGCTGTTTCAACAACTCGATCGCCTGCTCGTGCTGACCCAGGGAGACAAAAAAGTCCGCCTGCTGCTGGATGTCGAACAGCTCTTCCGCGTTCACCGCACGAGTCGTGGACAGATCCGTGGGTTGCACGGGTGGCCCGGATCGAGGTCGCTTGGCATGGGCAGCGGCGGATGGATCCGGGCTCGCGGGCGCCAGCGGAGCCGGGCCGAATCGGCCGTCCGAGCGCGGCGGCGCCTGAGGAAATTGTTCACTCAGCGGACTCACGATCGTGGCGCCCATGGGGCCCAGAGCGCCATTCTCAGGGTCGGCCGCGCCATCCTCGTGGGCCGGCCAGGACCGCCGACGGGCAGGACGCGACCCTCGGCGCATCTGCAACGCAAGATACATCGCCAATCCGATCGCCGCCGCAAGCAGTGCCACAAGCACATAGACAATGGTGTTGCTGAACCTTCGATCGGATGCGCGTTGCAATTGCGCGGTGAGCGCCAACAGGCTTGCCTGGTTTTTCAGGCTCTGGGCGCGCAGCGAGTTCATTTCGGTTTCCAGCGCCTGCATCCGCAAGGCGTCCTGCAAGGCATTCTGCGGTTGCGCACTCAAGGTGCGCCATACGGCGGCCGCTTCTGCGCGCTTCGGGTCGTTCGCGACAGGGGGCGCTTGCAGCGCACTGGAGACCTTGAGATCCGAGGGGTTGGTTGCCGACAGCTCCACCGGATCGAGCTGCAAGTGTGCCTTGCTGGCAGTAGGCGCCTCGGCCGCCGGACGCACTGGTGGCACTGCCGCATGGCGGCTCGCCGTGGCTTTGGCAACGTGACGCCGCGCCGGGTGAACCCTGTGGGGACGTGCGAAGCGCCTAGACCCAGGAGTGGCCCTCTGCGCGGTTCGCGTGGCGCCGCTACCCGCGCTCGGCAAGGATGGATTCGGATTCGGATTCGGGTTCGAGTCCGAACGGATCTCGCCATTCCCGACGACGGAGCGGTTCGGCCCGGCCGACACCAGGGGAGCCGCCGCCACGATGTCGGTCGGCGCATCCGCCAGCAGCACGTAGCGCCGCGTCACGGCGGCGGCGCACCCCGCGTGCAGGTTCATCGTCACCACGGGCTCATCCACCGGAATCGTCGAGCGGATCCGCACCATGACCTGCCCCGTCGAGGGCGACGCCTTCGGTGTCATGCTGACCCGGTTCGGATCCAGACGGGTGTTTCCATACAGGACATCGCCATCGACGCACAAGGACGACGCATCGTCCCCCGTATCCAACGTAACTGGCACGGATACATCGAGGGGTTGCCCAACCACCGCGTCTCCATGCACGGCGCCCACGGTGAGCGCGTGGCCGCTCAACGCAACAAACAACAGAAAACCCCCGGCGGCAAGGTTACGGAAATTCACAGTCAGGTCCATCCAGTAACAACGATTCTGACATACCCTGCGCGGGTTCTGGCTCGCGCGATAATGCCCCGCATGAACCCTGTTTATACGAATGTCGGGATCGTGGGGGTCGGGGCCATGGGGCGGGGCATTGCCCAGATAGCCGCACAAGCCGGCAGCACCGTTATGCTGTTTGACACCCAGCCAGGCGCCGTTGCGAAAGCGCGCGACACGATATGCGCTCAGTGGGACAAGCTGTGCGAGAAGGGCCGGATGGATGCGGCCCAGGTGGCCGCGCAAAAAGCCCGCCTGCGGACGGCGGACTCGATGGATGCGCTGTCGGATTGCAACCTGGTCATCGAGGCAGTGGTCGAACGGCTGGACGTCAAGAAGGCGCTGTTCGCCGAGCTGGAGGGACTGGTCAGCCCTACCACCGTGCTGGTGACCAACACATCCTCGCTGTCCGTGACCGCCATTGCCGCGGGCTTGAAACGCCCCCTGCAGTTTGCGGGCTACCATTTTTTCAACCCGGTTCCATTGATGAAAGTCGTCGAGGTCATTGCGGGCGTCAAGACCGACCAAGCCATTTGCGCCGATCTGGCGGGCTACGCGCATCAAATGGGGCATACGCCCGTGCAAGCGCAGGACACACCCGGTTTCATCGTGAATCACGCGGGGCGTGGCTACGGCACCGAGGCCCTGCGCATCGTCAGCGAAGGAGTTGCCGATTTCGCTACGATCGACCGCATCTTGCGAGACCAGATCGGCTTCAAGCTGGGACCATTCGAGCTGATGGACTTGACGGCGCTGGACGTCTCGCATCCAGTGATGGAGTCCATCTACCATCAATACTATGAGGAGCCGCGCTACCGCCCCAGCGTGATCACGGCGCAGCGGCTGGCCGCCGGGATCGTCGGCAGGAAGGCCGGCGAGGGGTTCTATCATTACACGGATGGTGTCGCGCAAATTCCGCCCGAGCCTGCGGTTCCGCAAGTGCATGAGATGCCAGCAGTGTGGGTATCACCGCGAGCGGCGCGGCGGGCCGAACTGCTGCAGTTGCTGAAAACCCTTGGCGCTTCCATTGAAACCGGTGCGGCGCCCTCGCCTGCTGCGCTGACGCTGGTTGCGCCGCTGGGTTTCGATATCACCACCGTCGCGGTGGTCGAGCGACTCGACCCGGCACGCACCGTCGGCATCGACATGCTGGTGGACGATGCCGCCACCAAGCGCCGCGTGCTGGCCACCAATCCAGCCACGCGCAGCGACATGCGTGATACGGCCCATGCGCTGTTCGCGCGCGACGGCAAACCGGTCAGTCTGATTCGAGACAGCGGGGGTTTTGTGTCGCAGCGTGTGGTGGCAACCATCATCAACATCGCGGCCGATATCTGCCAGCAAGGTATTTGCTCGCCGAAGGATCTTGAAACGGCAGTCACCCTGGGCTTGGGCTACCCCACGGGGCCGCTGGCCATGGGCGACCGCTACGGTCCGACCAACGTGCTGGAAGTGCTTTTCAACATGCAGACGGTCTATGGCGATCCGCGCTATCGCCCCAGTCCCTGGCTGCGCCGGCGCGGTGCGATTGGTCTGAGCCTCATGCACGAAGAATCGTGATACCTTGCGGGACAGATCTCCAGCTCTGTCCTCAACTGACTAAATCATGCCTGCGGAACTTAAAAGCACCAGCCATGGCCAAACCATGGTGCTCACCCTGAGCAATCCGGAGCACCGCAACGCCTTGGGGCCAGCTATTTATGCGGCGGGTGTCGAGGCGCTGAATGCGGCCGAGTCCAGTGCCGACGTGCGCAGCGTCGTGATCGTCGGGGAAGGTGCGATCTTCAGTGCCGGAGGCAATCTGCAGCGGCTGCTGGCGAACCGGCAGCAGCAGCCGCAATACCAGGCGCAAAGCATTGAGGGCTTGCACAGCTGGATCGAGGCCATTCGCGCTTTCCCCAAGCCCGTGATCGCGGCGGTGGAAGGGGCGGCCGCCGGCGCCGGTTTTTCGCTGGCATTGATGTGCGACTTTCTGGTTGCTGCAGTCAATTCGGTATTCGTCATGGCTTACAGCAACGTTGCCCTGTCGCCCGACGGCGGCGCCAGTTGGAGCCTGAGTCGCGTGCTGCCGCGCCCGCTTGCCACGGAATTGATGATGTGCGGCGAGCGTATCAGCGCACAGCGCCTGCACGATCTGGGCGTGGTGAACCGGCTGGCAGCCGCAGGCTGCGCACTCATGGAAGCCCTGGCACTGGCAGACACCCTGAACGCCCGGGCTCCCAACGCATTGGCGAGCATCAAGGAGCTGGTCAATGAGGCGGCGCACAGCACGCTGAATGCCCAGCTTGCCGCCGAGCGCGATCACTTTGTCAAGAACCTGCATCACGCCAATGCCGGTATCGGGATCGCTGCCTTCCTGAACAAGCAGACGCCGCGCTTCGAATAGTCGCCTGCATCGACGTTGTCTTCGGCCAAGGAAGACACTCTGGTGACATCCCTGATGCGGCCACTTGGTCCCGCACGCGACAATGGTGGTGTTTCCAGTCACCCAAAAGACAGGCCATGGACGACCCTATTCTTACCATCGAAGAGCGCGAGGCAATCAACGCTGGTCGCTGGTTTACTTCACTCTCTCCATCACTCCGTCACGACATTCTTCGATGCGCTTACGTCAAACGATACAAGGACGACGAGCTGATTGCAGCGCGCGGCGATCCGCCCGAAGAATGGATTGCCTGTGCCAAGGGTGCCGTTCGGGTGAGCTCCACTTCGATTTCGGGCAAGCAGATCACGCTGACCTACGTGGAGCCGGGCATCTGGTTCGGCGACGTGGCAATTTTCGACGGCGACCGGCGCACCCACGATGCCTATGCGCACGGGGAAACGACGATTCTGTGCGTAGCAAAAAGCGACTTCAGGAAGATTCTTGCGACGCACGTGGAGCTGTACGAGGCCATGTTGCGGCTGCATGCCCGCCGTATCCGTCAGCTGTATGGCCTGGTGGAAGACCTGAACACCCTGCCGCTGCGCGCTCGCCTTGCCAAGCAGTTGTTGCATCTGGTGCGCAGCTACGGCGTACCGAGTCTGTCCGACAGCAGCGAAATGCGCATCGGCCTGCATCTGGCACAGGAAGAACTGGCCCAGTTGCTTGGCGCGTCTCGCCAACGGGTCAACCAGGAACTCAAGGCCATGGAACGCGACAACGCCATCCGCATCGAGCCGGCTGGACTGACCATACGAAACCGCGATGTGCTCATGCGCATCGTTGACGCGGACCATTGAAACCAGGTGCACCCCATCATGAGCGACTTTGAACATTTTGTCGGCACCCGTCCCGTATCCCAGCAGCATTTGTTCGACGTGGCGGCGCTCGGCGCTTGGCTGAATGCCAATCTGCCAGGGTTTGCCGGACCTTTGAGCGTCGAAATGTTCAAAGGGGGGCAGTCCAACCCAACCTACAAGCTGATTACCCCCGGGAAAAGTTATGTGATGCGCGCCAAGCCCGGCCCGGTTGCCAGGCTGCTGCCCTCGGCGCATGCCGTGGAGCGCGAATTCGCCGTGATGAGCGGCCTGCAAGGCACGGATGTGCCGGTGCCACACATGTACTGCCTCTGCGAGGATGAATCCGTCGTCGGTCGCGCCTTCTACATCATGGAGTTCATGCAGGGCCGTGTGCTGTGGGACCAGGCCCTGCCAGACATGGATCGCACCGCACGCGGCGCCATCTACAACGAAATGAACCGTGTCATCGCGGCACTGCACAAGGTCAAGTACGCAGAACGAGGGCTCGCCAACTATGGCAAACCGGGCAATTATTTCGAACGCCAGATCGGCCGCTGGAGCAGGCAATATGTCGCCTCCATCACCCAGCCGATTCTGGAGATGGATCAGTTGATGCAGTGGCTGCCCGCGCACATTCCGGCCAGCGCGCGCGATACGACCAAGGTCAGTATCGTGCATGGCGACTTCCGTCTCGACAACCTGATGTTCCATCCCACCGAACCCCGCGTACTGGCGGTGCTGGATTGGGAACTGTCCACGTTGGGCCATCCGCTGGCCGACTTCAGCTACCACTGCATGGCCTGGCACATTCCGCCCGGTTCGTTTCGCGGGATTGGCGGGCTGGACGTCGTCAGCCTCGGCATTCCGGCCGAAGACGAATACATCCGTCTGTATTGCGAGCGCACCGGGCTCACCACCCCGGATGCGCTCAAGGCCGACTGGAACTTCTACATGGCCTACAACCTGTTCCGCCTGGCAGCCATCTTGCAGGGGATTGCCAAACGAGTCGAAACAGGGACCGCGTCAAGTGCGCAGGCTGCCAAATCCGCCGGCGGCGTCATCCCGCTCGCACAGATGGCCTGGAAATTTGCCAGTCGCGCCTGAACCTGAATCATTCAACCCAAACCCGCCACACCAGGAGCTCCCAATGGATTTCGAATACACCCCCAAGGTCAAAGCCATGCAGGCGCAACTGCTCAAGTTCATGGACGAGCACATCTATCCCAATGAAGCCCGCTTCTTCCGCGAGATCGCGGAAAACCGGGCCAAGGGAAACGCCTGGGTTCCGACCACGCTGATCGAAGCGTTGAAGCCGAAGGCTCGCGCGGCCGGACTGTGGAACCTCTTCCTGCCGCATTCGGCGCGCGCGCCCGAGGGACTCTCCAACCTCGAATACGCCCCGCTGTGCGAAATCATGGGCCGCGTGCCTTTTGCGCCCGAGGTCTTCAACTGCTCGGCGCCGGATACCGGTAACATGGAGACGATCGAGCGCTACGGGTCGGAGGCGAACAAGGACCGATGGCTGGTGCCGCTGCTCAAGGGCGAGATTCGATCGGCCTTCCTGATGACCGAGCCGGAGGTGGCATCTTCCGACGCCACGAATATCCAGTGCAGTATCCGCCGCGAAGGCGACGACTATGTGATCAACGGCCGCAAGTGGTGGTCATCGGGTGCAGGCGACCCGCGCTGCGCGGTTTACATCGTGATGGGGAAGACGAATCCCGATGCCGGACGGCACGAGCAGCAGTCGATGATTCTGGTGCCGGCCAACGCCCCGGGCATCAAGGTGCTGCGGCCCTTGTCGGTGTTCGGCTATGACGACGCGCCGCACGGTCACATGGAAGTGCTGCTGGAAAACGTGCGCGTGCCGGCTTCCAATCTGTTGCTGGGCGAAGGCCGCGGGTTCGAGATTGCGCAGGGCCGCCTTGGCCCGGGACGTATCCACCATTGCATGCGATCGATCGGCATGGCCGAGCGTGCGCTGGAACTGATGTGCAAGCGCCTAAACACCCGTGTGGCGTTCGGCCGCGAAATTGCACGCCAGTCCGTCTGGCAGGAGCGCGTGGCCGAAGCCCGCTGCATGATCGAGCAGGCGCGCCTGCTCACGCTCAAGGCCGCCTACATGATGGACACGGTGGGAAACAAGGTCGCGAAGGCCGAGATCGCCATGATCAAGATCGTCGCACCGAACATGGCCTGCCAGATTGTGGACTGGGCCATCCAGGCACACGGCGGTGGCGGCGTATCCGACGACTTCCCGCTGGCCTATGCCTATGCACACCAGCGCACGTTGCGGTTGGCCGATGGTCCGGACGAGGTGCACCGGGCCTCGCTGGCCAAACTCGAGTTTGCCAGGCACCTGTTGGTGCACGGGGAAGTCCAGATGCCGATCACGCGCGGCGGTTGAGAAGTCAAAAACTGGCGGGTGCCTGCGGATTCGCGCAAGCTGCCCACCGATGGCAAGGAGCGTGAGATATTATTTGGGAGAACCCAGCACCATAAGCGCTGCCGCCATCAAGCCGTTGCCGCCACCCAGGAGAAAAAATGCAAGTAAAAGCTGCCGTAGTGCGTGCGGTGCGCGCGCCGATGTCGCTGGAGACCCTCGATCTTGATGATGTGCGCGAGAATGAAATCCTGGTGCGCCTGGTAGCCACGGGCATATGCCATACTGATCTGGCGATGCGCGACCAGGCATTCCCGGTGCCGCAGCCCATTGTGCTTGGTCATGAAGGTGCCGGTGTCGTCGAGCGCATTGGACGCGCCGTCACCAAGGTTGGAGCGGGGGACCATGTCGTCATGAGCTTCAACTCCTGCGGACATTGTCCGAGCTGTATGGAGCACGAGCCAACCTACTGCCACGACTTCTTCGGATCCAATTTTGCGGGTGTGCGCACCGATGGGACCTCTCCCCTGTCAAAGGGCACGGAACGCATCCACGGGAATTTTTTCGGCCAGTCTTCGTTTGCCACCCACTCGATCTGCACCGAACGCAACATCGTCAAAGTTCCCAAAGACGTTCCCCTGGAACTGCTCGGACCACTCGCCTGCGGCATTCAGACCGGAGCCGGGGCAATCATGAACGCGCTCAAACCGCACGCGGGGCAGTCACTGGCCGTGTTCGGCTCAGGGTCGGTCGGCATGTCTGCCCTGATGGCTGCCAACGCCGTTGGCCTCACGACCATCATCGCCATTGATCTCGTGAACGAACGTCTGGAACTGGCCCGAGCGCTGGGTGCAACCCATGTGATCAACCCGTCCATGACGCCCGATACGGTGGCGGAAATCAGGAAGATCACGGGGCACGGTGTGAATTTCAGTTTCGAGACCACCGGCGCGCCGAAGGTGCTGCGCCAGGCGGTGGAGTCGCTGGCACCGCGCGGAACCTGCGGTTTTGTGGGTGCGGCACCTCTGGGCACGGAAGTTTCCCTCGATGTGATGGACATCATGACCCAGGGCAAGAAATTGCGCGGCATCGTCGAGGGGGACTCCACGCCCGACGTGTTCATACCTCAATTGATCGAGTTGCACCGCCAGGGCCGCTTTCCTTTTGACAGGCTGGTGACGTTCTATCCCTTCGAGAAAATCAACGACGCCATCGATGACGCCGAAAGCGGCAGAGCAATCAAACCCGTCGTGCGCATGGCCGGGTAGCACTGGCACGGGGGCAACTTCTCCCCTCGCGATTGGCGTGCGTGCCACACCAATCGCAAGCCATGGAGCAACTCAACGAGCCGGCGCGTCTGCCTGGGTGGTTACCATGACGCTGTCGTGTCGCGGCAAATCCTCTGCCCCGATTTTGAGCTGATAGCCAATCGGCAGGAGCCGCCACCCCAGCCGGCGCTCGACCTCGCCCCAGATGCCCCGGGGCAGCAGCAGAGCGAACAGCATCGCCGTTGCGCCCAAACCGATCAGATAGGCGACACCCGTGGCACCAAAGAGGGCTTCAACGGT
Organism: Rhodoferax sp.; assembly: GCA_035572155.1. GTDB lineage: Bacteria > Pseudomonadota > Gammaproteobacteria > Burkholderiales > Burkholderiaceae_C > Rhodoferax_A. The sequence continues at coordinate 9,181 of DATNBD010000033.1, read as the reverse complement.
AAAAAACAGGATTGCGCCCAGGATCGGACCTTCGTAGGTTCCAATGCCGCCGACTAGCACCATAAAAATCATGTAGGCCGACCACTGCACGCTGAAATAGGCCTTCGGCTGGAACGTAATCTGGGCGGCGACCCAGAGCGCTCCCGCTGCAGCGCACCCGAACGCCGACAGGACAAAAATGAGCCGCTTTGAAGCCAGCACGCGCACACCAATGGAGTCTGCGGCCTCTTCGTTGTCGCGGATCGCCTGCGCTGCCGAACCCAATCGGCCTCTGAGCATGAGGTAAACCAGCCAACCCAGCGCAACCATCGTCGCCAAAGCTGCCCAGTAGGTATACAGGCGTCGGTCGTGCGCTGCATAGCGCTGCAGCTCGATGAGCGACGTACCCGTTTCGCCGTTGATCAGGGTATCGAGATTGACCAACAGGTGGGCAAGCTCGGCGACAACCCACATCCCGATGGCGAATTCGCCGGCGCGCAAGCGCAGCATGAATGCGGAAATGGGCAGCGAGACGACGGCCACAAGAACCGCGCCGAGCAACAGCGCCGGATACACGCTGATGCCTGCATTGGCCAGACGAATGGCCGCGTAAGCCCCGAGCCCAAAAAATGCCTGTTGCCCGATCGAGACAAGGCCGGCATAACCCGCCAGCGCATTCCACATCAGCGCCAGGATGCCATAGATGAAAAGGGTCGTGAGCCGGTCAATGAGGTTGGCACTCAGGAATAGCGGGCCGAATGCCAGCACGACCTGCGCTGCCAAAACCAGGCCGATGGTTGCGATGGAGGCACCCGTCCACCGCTTGACGGTGATGGCGCCAGTGTCAGGGCGTAGGCTCATACGGCGCGCCTGCGAAACAGTCGGAAAAAATGGCGCATGTCTCGAGTGACATACAACCGCGCCACCAGTATCACCAGAAACACGGCGTGGCCCGCAATCAGGAAACCTTGCGGATGAATCTGCGCACCGATGCTTTGAGCAACACCCAACACAATACCGCCGAACAGCGTTCCCCAAAGGGAGCCGGCACCGCCAATCACCACCGCCTCGAACGCGAAAATCAGCAACTGGCCTCCAATATAAGGGTCGAAAGTTGCGCGCATGGCCTGAAATGCGCCGGCAATGGCAACTGTCACCATCGCGATGGCGGTCGCGGCCGCATAAACTGCGCGCGCATTGACGCCCACGAGTTGGGCCGTGTCCGGATCCACCGTCGCCGCCCGGATGCGTCGCCCCAGGGCAGTGCGGCGCAAAAGCAGGTGAAGTCCACCGAGCAGTAGCACAGCTACAGCAAACGTGATCAATGGGAGTTTGCCTATGATCAGGTTGCCTGGCAGCGTCCAGCTGTCGTAATCCAGTGTGCCAATGTAGGGCGCGAGCGAGCGGGTATCGGCGCCAAAGTGGGTGAACATCGAGTTGTCGAGCACGATGGCCAGACCGAAGGTACTGAGGATGGGAACCAGCTCGCCCGCGCGCGCGCTGCGCTCCAATACCAGCCGGTGCAACACCCACCCGACCAATGCCATGATCGGAACGACCGCAATCAACCCAATAAACGGATTCACCTGAAACTGGTCTGCCAGCACAAACAACATATACGCGGCGACAACTGCAAGACTGCCGTGCGCGATATTGATGATGCCCATCACGCCGAACATGAACGAAAGCCCGCAGGCCAGCAGCGCGTAATAGCCACCGAGCAGAATGCCCTGAATGATTTGGTTGACCCAGATCATGCGGTGACCCTCTGCGCCGTCGATTCCGCACGGCTACCGAAATAGTGGCCCATGACCTGTTCGCGGCTCATTTCGTGCGCGCGGCCTTCAGCGACGATCGCCCCCTCCAGCATGCAGACAATGCGGTCGGCCACATCAAGGGTACGTTGCAAATCCTGTTCGACGAGGACGATGGCGGTTTTCGTCTTCAGCAATGCACCAAGCGATTCGTAGACTGCATGCACCGCGACAGGCGACAGGCCAAGCGAGACCTCGTCGAGCAACAATACGCGCGGGTTGGTCATCAGCGCGCGTCCAATGGCGGTCGCCTGCTGCTGACCGCCGGAAAGCTCGCCAGCGGGCGCCTTCAGTTTGGGCTTGAGCTGAGGGAACGCTTCCAGCACCGATTCGAGATGCCACGGCCCTTCGCGCTTCGCCGATTGGGCGACGAGCAGATTTTCCTCGACCGTCATCGCGGGAAAGAGCCGGCGCCCCTCCGGGACCAGCGCAATGCCGCTGGCACAGCGCCGGTGTGCCGACACATGCGTGATATCGGCTCCCTCGAAGACGATACGCCCTCCGGCCACGTGATGGACTCCGGCGATGGTTCTGAGCAGCGTTGTCTTGCCGGCTCCATTGGCACCGACCAAAGCCACCTTCTCCCCTTCCGCAATGGCGAGATTGATGCCACGTACCGCGGACAGCAGGCCATACCGCGCTTCCAGACCCTGAACCTCCAGCAAACTCACCGGCCTCCTCCCAGGTAGGCATCGACGACCGTCGAATTTGCCAGCACTTCTTGCGGATTTCCGTCGGCGATAACCCTCCCGGAATCCATGCAGACCAGGCGATTCGCAACCTGCAGCAGCACATGCACGATATGTTCGATCCACACGATGGAAATGCCCCGCTTGTGCAACACGCGGATGGTCTCGACCAGCTCGGCAGCCTCTCCATCCGTCAAGCCACCACCGATCTCGTCCAGCAGCAGCACGATCGGGTCGGTCGCAAGCGCCCGCGTCATTTCCAGCCGCTTGCGATCCAGCAGGCCAATCGTCTCAGCACGGCGGTTTGCGAGTTTCAGCATGCCGCACAGCCGAATGGCTTCGATGCTGCGCTCATAGGCTTCGTCCCGGCCAAATTTGCCGCCATGCACCGCTGCCGCAAGGACATTCTCAAAAACCGTCATGCCATTGAAGGGCCGCGGAATCTGATGCGTGCGTGCAATGCCAAGCCGGCAGCGCTGCGCCGCATCAAGATGGGTGACATCGGCTTCGCGAAACCTGATGGACCCCGCCGAAGCCTTGTGCGCGCCAGACAGGATATTCAACAGCGTCGTTTTACCGGCGCCGTTGGGCCCCACAATGCCAATGGCATCACCCGGTTGAACGCAAAAATCAACGCCATCGAGCACGACGAGCGCACCGAAGTGCTTGTGCACCGCGTTGGCCGACAGCAGCGTCTGGCGTGGATCCATCCCCCAGGTACTCCGCCGCCTGTCAGACGTACGGCCGCAACTTCGCCGCCACCGGCACGTTGCGGTCGCAGGCGTTTTCGACGATGACGTAATCCAGTTTGAACCTCGATCCGGGGGCCGCCTTGATCCACTGGGCGTTGATGATGGGCGTTGTCGAAACATTCGCCTCGGGCCCACTCGTAAAGTCCACCTTGCCAACCATCGTGGTCGTCTTGAGCGTGCTCAGCGCTTTCAGAACGCTGGCCTTGTTTTTCGGATCCGAACTGGCCTTCAGTGTCTCAAAGCCGGCATCGAGCAGCGACATGGAGGCGCCAAGTTGCTGTGTCCATTGTTTGTTGGCTGCCTTCTCGTATCCGTCAGCGAGTTCAACACCCGTCACTCCCGTCAATGGCGACTTGTACGGGAATGTTTTGTGCCAATAGCAGGCACTCGTCAGGTTATAGCCCAGTGGGCCCAGCGCCGTGATCGACGAAGGGAACAGTCCGGTCTTGGCGATCTGCGCTATTTTGATAGTCTTCGTCAAGCCCTGCTGCGCTGCCTGGCGCCAGAAAGCGGCAAAGTCCGGCGGAATCGGAAAGGTGTTGAAGATGTCGCACTTCGCGGCCTTGAACTTTGATATCTGGGCGGAGTAATCGGTAGTGCCGTCCTCGTACGGGCCGGCATCGATCACCGTGAAGCCCGCCTTCTCGAGCAATGGCGCGAGATGTTCACGAACGGCATTGCCGTCGGCATCATTCGGATACAGCGCGGCCACCCTCTTGTTGGTGGGCAGCTCGGCCCACCCCGACACAAACGCTTCTGCGAACTGGGCAACGCCAAACGAGAACACATAGCTCCACTTGAACGGCGACGGCTGACCCGGTTTCGCCCCCCGGCCGAAGTAGAAGGACTCCCATGGCAGAACCGTGGCCAGGCAAGGCACGCCAGCCGCTTCGCAGGCGTCGGCGACCGGATTAGTCACCTCCGGTGTCGACGTGGTGAGCATCAGATCGACTTTGCTGGAATCGATCAGCGCTTTCGCCAGTTGGCTCGCACGCGCTGGATCGGACTGCGTGTCGCGATCCAGAATCTCGACCGCGTACTTTTTGCCGCCCACGACCAGACCCGCGGCGAGTGACTTTCGGGCCACATCCAGCACATACCCATCGGTCTCACCAAAACTCGCGAGCGGGCCTGTGCGTGGGCTGACAAAGCCCACCCGGATCGTGTTGGCGCCATCGGCACCCTGCGCAAAAACCGAGCCCGCATTCATCAGCATCAAGCCGACGGCACCGGTGCCGGCAAGCACCTCACGACGGGAAGGCAGGCGAATGCCGTCGTCTACTGTCAGAGCTTTTTCATTGTCCATGTCATTGTCTCCAGGTAGTTGTCAAGGAATGGGGAAACGGCCGCGGGTGACTTTGTCACCTCAAAGAAAGTGTAGCAATTTGGTATTCGGTGCGATAGGCAATCATGGTGGGTAGCCCATTCAAAGCGTTGGTGTGATTCATGGTTGCGTGGTCGCGTTCGATCATTTTGGCTTCGCCAGACGATGAACGCGAGCCGGCTGCCACTTGCAATGGCTCTGCGCGATTCTGTTCGCCCCAACACCAAAAATGAAGCGAAATTCAGCACTATCAGCTATATCATTTTGGCATGGCTGAGTCAGGGCCATTGATACCATTGCGCCAAGCTCAAGAAGCTGATTGAACAGAAACCAATTTGATCATTTAACGGCCGAGCCAAGCCAGCACGTGCAGTTCGAGGCTTTTGCGCGGTGTCGCATCAGGCTGCGTCGCGAGGCCGTCGAATGCAGTGCGCGAAGGCGGGCTCCGCAGAAACCGATCTTGCATAATCCGTCCATGAATGGAGTCTCCGCCAAAGAAATGGTCGCCAACTGCGCCGCTTACGGCGCAAACGGGCGAAAGATTCGCGACATCACGCTGGACGAGATCAGCGACTTTCTCGCGCAACCGCAGGGATTCGTTTGGGTCGGCCTGGTCGAACCGGATGAGCCGCTGCTGGAGCATCTCCAGAAGGAATTCGGTCTGCATGATCTCGCAGTCGAAGACGCGCGCAACGCGCACCAGCGACCCAAGATAGAGTCCTACGGCGATTCGCTGTTCATCGTTGCGCAGACAGCGCAGATAACTGACGACACCATCGCATTCGGTGAAACCCACCTCTTTCTCGGCAAGCGCTACTTGCTGTCGGTACGCCACGGCGCCTCGCGGTCGTACGCGCCAGCGCGCCACAATTGCGAACAGATGCCCGGGCACCTGGCCCTGGGAACGAGCTTTGCGCTTTACTCGATCCTCGACTTCATCGTCGACAACTACCTGCCCATCGTGCAGGACTTCAGACAGGAATTGCAGGAACTGGAGCAGGACGTGTTTGGTGAGGCGTCCAACCGGGACGTGACACGACGCCTGTACGACATGCAGCGCGAACTGCTGACCCTCAAGCTCGCAGCCACGCCATTGCAGGACGTGCTGGGCCAGCTGGTGCGGCTTCACCCCGAGATGATCAGCGATGAAGTGCGGCCCTATTTCCGGGACGTGCAGGACCACGTCACCCGCGTCAGCGAAGCGATCAACTCGATGCGGGAAATGCTGGGCGCGGCGATGAACGTGAACCTGTCGCTGATCACCGTGCGCCAGAACGAAGTGGTCAAGCGCCTCGCCGGCTGGGCTGCGCTGCTGGCCGCGCCAACCCTGCTCGCGAGCTGGTACGGCATGAACTTCCACGACATGCCTGAACTCGCCAAGCCGTACGCCTACCCGACGATCATCGGCATCACCGTCGTCGTCTGCGTCACGCTGTTTGTCGTGCTGAAGCGCGCGAAGTGGCTGTGATCGGCGGCTCGGGGAGCCGCGTCACGCGGCTGAAGGTCTCCCGCTTTTCGGTTCGCGGGCCTAGCCGGGGCGAAAACGTTCAAGCGGCCATCGGTGCGGGTCGAACCCGCATCGGCGCAGCCTTGAAGCGCTGCTGGGCCTGCCACACGTCATAGGCGCTTTGCTCGGCCAGCCATACGCGGGCATCGCCCCCGCGCTTCACACCCAGCCACGCCTCGACACGCAGGGCCATTTCTGGCGAGATGGCAGCGCGGCCATTGAGCACGCGGGACAGCGCCACCCGGGACACGCCCAACTGCTCTGCGGCCTGGGTGACGCTCAGCCCCAGTGCAGGCAACACATCGTCGCGCAGCGTCAGACCGGGATGCGGAGGATTGAACATGCGTGCCATCATCGTTTCTCCTGTCTCAGTGGTAGTCCTGATAGTTCACCAATACGGCATTCACGCCTTCAAAGGTGAAGGTCATGCGCCAATTGCCATTCACGGACACAGCCCAATGGTTTCGCAGCTCGCCATGTAGGGCATGCAGACCCCAGCCGGGCAGATTCATGTCCTGGGCGCTCTGTGCTTCATCGAGTCGGGCCAGTTGCCGAGCCAGCTTGGGCGCGTGGGCAGCCTGTGTGCCCGCCTTGGTGCCCCGCTCGAAAAAGGCTTGCAGCCCCTTGTGACGGAATGACTTGATCACGAATGGATTGTATCTCGTAACGCTACACGGTGCAAAAGATGCCAGCCGAGCCCGTCAGGGAAACGGGTTTCCGGGGATCAACCTGAGGCTGGCCTATTCCAAATCATTCAGCCGGCACCAACTCAGCGACCTGGTCTCGCGCTTGGCTTCGCTGGGATCGGTGCCATCGGCCAGCAGCTCGCGAGCCTTATCGCAGCGCCGGCGGGTTTGACTTGCAGATACAGCCCTTGGCCGTTTACGTGCTTTTCGCCTGTCGCCGCCCCGCTGGGCTTGATGGCGTTCTGATAAAGAGTGATATGCTGATTTGGTCTGTCCGGAGGGGATCGAACCCCCGACCCTCAGCTTAGAAGGCTGATGCTCTATCCAACTGAGCTACGGACAGATGGAAAAAGGCCCACCGAGTGAGCCCTTTTTCATGGATAGCTGGTCGGGGCGAAAGGATTCGAACCTTCGACCCTCTGGTCCCAAACCAGATGCGCTACCAGGCTGCGCTACGCCCCGACTGCAGGCATTCTACCTTGGCGCTCCGATATGGCAGAGGCGGCGATCCGGCCCATGCGGCCGCTTTGAAAGTCGACAAACGCCTGCCGAATTTCGGCCTCGCTGTTCATCACGAACGGCCCGTAGCCCACGATCGGTTCATTCGTCGGCGCGCCATTGAGCAGCATCAGCGTCGTGTCCTCCAGCGCTTCGAACCCCAGTTCGCTCCCCGCTCGCTCCATCACGGCCAGTTCGGCCTCGCGCACGGCCTCCCCGCCAGCGGCCAGCTTGACGCTGCCCTTCAGGATGAACAACGCCGTCGTGTACCCCTCGGGCAGCTCGAACGCCACACGCTGGCCGGCCCGCGCGTGCACGTCCCACACATTCATCGGGCTGAAGGTGCGGGCCGGCCCCTGTGTGCCGTTGTAGTTGCCTGCGATCACGCGCACGAAGCCGGCCCCAGCCGGCAGTTCCACCTTGGGAATCTGCGCGTCAAGGATGCCCTGGTAACCCGCCGCCGACATCTTGTCCTTGGCGGGCAGGTTGACCCACAGCTGGATCATCTCGAAGCGGCCGCCGCGCTTGGCAAATTCGGCGCCGTGGTACTCCTCGTGCACGATGCCGCCGGCCGCGGTCATCCATTGCACGTCGCCGGGGCCGATGGTGCCGCCTCCGCCGGTGGAGTCACGATGCTCCACCTCGCCGTCGTAGACGATGGTCACGGTCTCGAACCCGCGGTGCGGGTGCTGGCCGACACCGCGCCGGGCCGTGGTCGGCGGGAAAGTCTCCGGCCCCGCGTAGTCGAGCAGCAGGAACGGCGACATCTCTTCATGGATGTCGTTGTAGGAAAAAATGCTGCGCACGGGAAACCCGTCGCCCACCCAGTGGCGGCCGTTGCTGCGTTGAATGAATGAAAGCTTTTTCATGGCAAAACTCCTTACGTCACCTCAATGTAGAGGCAGCCGGCACTATTTACTAGGTGGTTAAATCAGAAAATATTGTTCCGCTGCATGCATAATCAATACCATGGATCTGAATGAAGTCATGGTGTACATCAAGGTGGTCCAGGCCGGCAGCTTCAGCCAGGCCGCACGCCAGCTGGGCATGCCCAATTCGACGGTGAGCGCGCGGGTGTCCGGGCTCGAGCAGCGGCTGGGCGTGACCTTGCTGCAGCGCACCACCCGCAAGCTGCACCTCACGCAGGCCGGTGCCAGCTACTATCAAAAGGCCGCGCAAGGGCTCGACGGCATTTTGCAGGCCGAGGCAGAAATCGCGGCCTCCCTGCACGAACCGCAGGGCCTGCTGCGCGTGACGGCACCGGCCGACATGGGCAATTTCTGTCTGGTCGACTTGATTTCCGCGCTGCGCAAGCGCTACCCCCTGCTCGGTGTGGAACTGATCTTCACGGACCGGTTTGTCGACCTGGTGGCCGAAGGCGTGGACGTCGCCATTCGCGCGGGCCAGTTGCAGGACTCCAGCCTGGTGGCGCGGCAGGTCGGGCGCGCCTGGTGGGTGCCGTTGGCCAGCCCGGCCTATCTGCGCAAAGCCGGCGCGCTGGACCATCCCAAGGACCTGCGCCAGCACGCCTGCCTGCAATTCGCGCCGCAGGGCCAGGAGCGCTGGGAATTGACGGGCGACAAGAGCAGCGTGACCGTGCCCATGGCGCGCCAGCTCATGGCCAACGACATAAACCTGATCAAGGCCCTGGCCCTGTCAGGCAAGGGCGTGGCGCTACTGCCCACCTACGCCTGCCATTCGGAGGTCAAGAGCGGCAAACTGGTGCGGGTGCTGCCCCGCTGGCGCTCCAAAGTGGATCCCATTCACCTGGTCTATCCCGGGCAGAAATTTGTGGCGCCCAAGCTGCGGGCGTTCATCGACCTGGCTGCGCAAGTGTTTGAGCAGCTTTTGACAGCCGACAGTCCATAACTTAATGATGGGCCCCGACCTGCCCTGGCTACAGCATCGGACGCAACTCACGCGCTGCATCCA
>DATNBD010000032.1:0-27944 GCA_035572155.1 Rhodoferax sp. | reverse complement strand
GCAGACGAAGTTCTGGCGGTCGCTCGTAGTCCAGATATCCCATGCCCGACGCGCGCAACTCGCGGTCCAGCAACTCGTGAGCCTTGAGCACCGATTCGGCATCTTCGCGCAGAAAACGGAAGTCCACCTGCAGATCCCCCTCCGGATTGCGCAGACTGATGCGGCTGAGCGGATTGGGCAGTTGTTCGGCGTGATAAACCATGGCATACATACCTCGCCCGTTATGCAGAATGAAGCCGGGTTTGCGCACCTTGGACCAATACCGCTTGCGCAAAATATCCCCTACTTGGGCGACCGCCTCCCAAGGCCGGCGCAGCACATTCCAAATATGGGCACGGTAGCGATACGGCCCCGGGCCTATGTGCTTGAGTCGCATGGCCTCCGCAACCAGGAGGCGTCCAATCGGCGCAATGGCCAGCGCAAGGAATACCAGCGACAGCGTCGGATTGCGGTGGCGCGCATCGTGGAACGGTGGGTTGTCCAGGTAGAACGAGGTGTTCAACAGACCCAAATCGCGCTGCACCCGAGCGCTGGGTGTGAAGCGGCGACGCACGTAGCTGCCGTCGGGGTCTTCGCTGAATTCCAGCAGCGCGACGTCCTGCGGCTGGCCCAGCACGATGCGCGCAATGCTGCCCGTCACATGCCCCATGTAGTAGCGGCCCAAGGGGCCTTCACTCCCGCCCCAAAGCGTCGGCCGTTGACGCTGAGTCTGCAGCAACAACTGGGTGTTGCCCAGTGCACCACCCGCCAGCACGAAAAAGCGTGCCTGCACCTGACTATCCTCTCCCGCATGACACACGCGCAAGGCGTGCACGGACTGGCCATTGTCGTCGAGCAGCAGCGAAAGCACGCGCGCCTGCACAAGCAAATCGACGGAAGGTGCCAGCACGACCCGTCGCCCCAAGTCACCCACCAGGCGAGGTTGCTTCGCCCAGCGTTCGATCTGCGTCAACTCGACCTCACCCAACGAAAAGCGTGCGGGGACATCGGCTGGAAGGGGTCTGCGAAACTCGGCGCCACCACAGCCCAGATAGCGTGCGGCGGCCTCGTACCAAGGCTGTACCTCGGTAATCGCCAGCGGCCAGCGCACAGCGGGCAGTTGGGACCGTTCCTCGAAGTCAATCGCCTCAAAAGGCACGCAACGCCCACCCCACAGCCAACTGGTGCCGCCCAATCCGGTGTGCACGGCTTGGGCCATCGGCGCGTGATGCATTGGGTCGATCACCGTGGAGCCTGACCAGTCAGGCACAGATTGGGCCGGGTCCAGCGCTCCCGCTTCCAACACCAGCACACGAAGGCCACAGTCCTGGGCCTCCAGCGCCAAGGCAAGCCCCACGGGCCCGGCCCCGACCACGCAAAGGTCATATCCGGTTTCGCTGTTCGATAGACTGGAGATGAGCGCCATCAGTCGGCTTGTCGATTAAAGAGGGGCCTCGTTTTGCACCGGTCGACGCGTGTTCTGCACGGATCAACCGTTGCTTCGCAGAATGAAAAAAAGGACTTGGCAATTTAGCCAAGCCCTTGATCTCATTACGTTTTATGGTGGGCAGTGCAAGTTTCGAACTTGCGACCCCTGCAGTGTGAATGCAGTGCTCTACCCCTGAGCTAACCGCCCCAAATCGCTGTTCAGAACAGCGATGGATTATGCCATAGGCCCGGGCGCCAATCCTCGCCACACCGTCTTCCCGCCACTGGATTTGTCGAGCTGCCCAAGCACTTCCTCGTGCGCCGCCATTTCCTGTTCGCTGGCCCGCAGGACCGGCAACTCCAATCCGCGCAGATCCACAGGGGCGATGACCGCTCCGACACCGTCGCCCGGGCCCAGATCCATCAACAGCGCGTCTTGCCCGCGCGTCATGTTGATGTAGACGTCGGCCAGCAGCTCGGCATCAAGCAGCGCGCCGTGCAAGGTGCGGGTCGAATGATCGACCCCGAGCCGGTCGCACAGCGCGTTCAGGGAATTGCGTTTGCCCGGGAACATCTCCTTCGCCATGGCCAGCGTGTCGGTCACGCCGCCGACAAACTCTGCGAACGGCGGTCGACCGCTCAACTCCAGCTCCTTGTTCAAAAAGCTGACATCAAACGGGGCGTTGTGAATGATGATTTCCGCGCCCTGCAGGTATTCGAGCAATTCATCAGCCACGGCCTCGAATCTGGGCTTGTCGCGCAGGAAGTCACTGGTAATGCCATGCACCTTGAGCGCATCTTCATGGCTATCACGCCCGGGGTTCACGTAAAAGTGCCTGTTGTTGCCGGTGAGCTTGCGCGCCAGCAGTTCCACGCAACCAATTTCGATGATGCGGTCGCCGCCGTCAGCGGACAGGCCCGTGGTTTCGGTGTCGAGCACGATCTGGCGCGTCATCAATGGTTCTCCTTGGCATGGTTGATCGAATACCTGGGAATTGCCACGACAAGATCCACCTGCGCCAGGATCGCCTGGCAGCTCAGACGCGAGTTAGGCTCCAGTCCCCAGGCGCGATCCAGCAGATCTTCTTCGTTTTCGTCCATCTCGTTGAGCGACTGGAAGCCCTCGCGCACGATCACATGGCAGGTCGTGCACGCGCAACTCATGTCACAGGCATGTTCGATGCCAATATGATTGTCGAGCAGCGCCTCGCAGATCGAGGTGCCCGCCGGCGCGCTGATTTGGCCTCCTTGCGGGCAATATTCGGGATGGGGAAGAATTTTGATGACGGGCATGTAACCTGATCCCCTATATGGAATGCACGTTCTTCCCGGCCAGGGCCTGCGCAATGCCCCGGTTCATGCGCAGCGCAGCAAACGCTTCCGTTCCCTCGGCCAGGCGCCGGGTCGCGGCCTCGACCCTCTGCGGGTCTTGCAGTTCCCTGGCCTGCGTGGCCGCGTCCAGCAGCGCATCGATGGCGCTGCGCTCGCTCGCGGACAGCAGATCGCCATCGGCAGCCAGCGCGCTGCGGGTGGCCGCCAGCATGCGCTCGGCATCGACCCGGGCCTCGGCCAGCGATCGTGCCTGCCGGTCCTGCTCCGCGGCCGCAAAACCTTCCTGCAGCATGTGGGCAATCTGCGCGTCGCTCAGGCCGTAGGAAGGTTTTACATGAATGCTGGCCTCCACCCCGCTCGCGTGTTCTTTTGCCTGCACGCTCAGCAAACCGTCCGCATCGACCGTGAAGGTGACACGGATGCGCGCCGCACCCGCGGCCATCGGAGGGATGCCACGCAACTCAAAACGAGCCAGGCTACGGCAGTCGGCGACCAGGTCGCGCTCGCCCTGCACCACATGCAGCGCCAGAGCAGTCTGACCGTCCTGAAAGGTAGTGAAATCCTGCGCCATCGCGGTCGGAATGGTCTGGTTGCGCGGCACGATGCATTCAACCAGTCCGCCCATGGTCTCAATCCCGAGCGAGAGCGGAATCACGTCCAGCAACAACAGATCGCTGGCCGCATGATGGCCCGCGAGCTGGTTCGCCTGGATGGCCGCGCCCAATGCCACCACTTCGTCCGGATTCAGGTTGTTCAGCGGCGCACGCCCGAAGAAATCCCCAACGGCGCGCTGGATTTGCGGCATGCGTGTCGCGCCGCCCACCATCACCACGCCCTTGATGTCGGCCACTTCAAGCCGGGCATCGCGCAGGGCCTTGCGGGCCGCCGCGAGCGTGCGCGCCGTCAGCCCCGCAGTGGCCTGTTCGAATTGCGCCAAATTGACATCAAAATCGACTCGGGCCCTTTCCAGTTCTATATTGAATGCTACGGAATCAGAAGCATTTGATAGACTGGAAAGCGCTTCCTTACAAGCGCGCGCTGCCGCAATCACGCGCGCCTTGTCCGCCGCTGTAACCACGTGCGCGCCGGCTTGGGCCAGAACCCAGTCGGCCAGCGCCCGGTCATAGTCGTCGCCACCCAGGGCCGAGTCGCCTCCGGTGGCGATCACCTCGAACACACCTTGCGTCAGCCGCAGGATGGAAATGTCAAACGTGCCACCCCCCAGGTCGAAGACCGCATAAATCCCCTCCACGGCGTTGTCGAGCCCGTACGCCAGGGCGGCCGCCGTGGGTTCGCTGATCAGGCGCAGCACATGGATGCCGGCCAGTTGGGCCGCGTCCTTGGTCGCTTGGCGCTGGGCTTCGTCGAAATAGGCCGGCACGGTGATCACGGCGCCGTACAGGTCGGCGCCGAACGTGTCCTGTGCGCGCTGCCGCAGCGTGGTCAGTATTTCGGCACTCAGTTCCACCGGCGATTTCGCTCCCGCCACCGTGTCGATCGACAGCATGCCGGAGGAGATGGACGCGCCCGCGTCGACAAACCGGTACGGCAACTTGTCCCGGCTCGCAATGTCTTGCAGTCCGCGCCCCATGAAACGCTTGAACGAGGCGATGGTATTTTCCGGGTCCTGCGTGAGTGCCGCGAGCGCGGCAAAACCAGTTTGCCGCATTCCACCCGGGAGGTAGCGCACCGCAGAGGGAAGGATCACCCTGCCCTGCGCATCGGGCAGACATTCGGCGACGCCACTGCGCACCGAGGCGACCAGGGAATAGGTCGTGCCCAGGTCGATCCCCACCGCGATGCGCCGCTGATGCGGGTCGGGAGACTGGTCGGGTTCGGAAATTTGCAGAAGCGCCATCTGATCTTGTTCGAGCCTGTTCGGTTGTCAGGCTCTATTGTCCCTTGACGACGGGACTCGTGGATTCCTGGCTGGCGTCCACACGATCTTCGACGTCGCGACCAAAACGCTCGATGAACATCCAGGCACGGACTAGCTGCACCGCCTGCCCGTAGTCTTGCTCGACATCCAGCAGATGCTCGCATCTTTCCAGCGCCTCACGCCGTGCCCTGGCGACTTCGGCGCCGATGTGATTCAGCTGAGCGACGCCCACGGCATCATCGAGCGACTCGCGCCATGCCATCTGCTGCTGCAGGAACTGCGCCGGCATCGCGGTATTGCTTTCGGCATGCACCGGTGCGCCATTCATCTCGCACAGATAGGCTGCGCGTTTCAGCGGGTCCTTGAGACGCTGGTACGCCTCGTTGATGCGTACTGACCACTGCATCGCGATGCGCTGGGCCGCGGCCCCTTGCTCGGAAAACCGGTCGGGATGAGCCTGCCTTTGCAAATCCATCCAGCGCTGATCCAGCGCGGCGCGGCTTTGCGCGAACCGCGCCGGGATGCCAAAAAGCTCGAAGTCGTTGGACTGCAGATTCATGTCAATAAAAAACCGCCATCACGCAATGTGAAGGCGGTCGTACGAGAACGCGCGGTGCTCAGACGCGAAAGCTCTCTCCGCAGCCGCAGCGATCACGCTCATTCGGATTGTTGAACTTGAAACCCTCATTCAACCCCTCGCGCACGAAATCGAGTTCAGTACCGTCGATGTAAGCCAGGCTCTTGGGGTCGATCAGAACCTTCACGCCATGGCCCTCGAACACCAGGTCCTCCGGCGCCACGTCATCGACATATTCGAGCTTGTAGGCCAGGCCGGAGCACCCCGTGGTCTTGACACCCAACCGCACACCCACGCCCTTGCCGCGCTTGGCCAGATAGTGGGTGACATGCTGCGCCGCCGCTTCAGTCAAGGTAATCGCCATTGCAATGCACCTTTTGCGTCAGTGAACCTGCGTCGCCGCGTGCTTTTGCCGGTAATCGTTCACCGCGGCCTTGATCGCATCTTCCGCCAGGATCGAGCAGTGAATTTTCACGGGCGGCAGCGCCAGTTCTTCCGCAATCTGGCTGTTCTTAAGCGCAGCCGCCTGGTCCAGCGTCTTGCCCTTGACCCATTCGGTCACGAGCGAGCTCGACGCAATAGCCGAGCCGCAGCCATAGGTCTTGAAGCGCGCGTCTTCGATCACTCCGGTTTGCGGATTTACCTTGATCTGCAGCTTCATCACGTCGCCGCAGGCCGGCGCGCCCACCATGCCGGTGCCCACCGCATCGTCGCCCTTGTCGAACGAACCGACATTGCGAGGGTTTTCGTAGTGTTCAACAACTTTTTCCGAGTAAGCCATGACATTTACCTGTGGGCTATTTTCTATGAATCAATGGGCGGACCACTGGATCGCGCTGATATCAACGCCGTCCTGGTACATCTCCCACAAAGGGCTCAAGTCGCGCAGTTTGGCGACATTGTGTTTAATGGTCTGCACCGCGTAGTCGATCTCGGCCTCAGTGGTCCAGCGCCCGATCGTCATGCGCAGGCTGCTGTGCGCCAACTCGTCGCTGCGGCCCAAGGCGCGCAACACATAGCTGGGCTCCAGGCTCGCGGAAGTGCAGGCCGAGCCGGACGACACCGCCAGCCCCTTGATGCCCATGATCAGGGACTCGCCTTCGACGTAGTTGAAGCTCATGTTCAGGTTGTGCGGCACGCGCTTTTCGAGGTGGCCGTTGATGAACACCTGCTCCACATCCTTCAGCCCCGCCAGCATGCGGTCGTGCAGAGCCCGGATGCGCAGGTTGTCCGCCGCCATTTCGGCCCTGGCGATGCGGAAGGCCTCGCCCATGCCGACGATCTGGTGCGTGGGCAGGGTGCCGGAGCGCATGCCCCGTTCGTGACCGCCGCCGTGCATTTGCGCCTCGATCCGCACGCGCGGCTTGCGGCGCACAAACAGGGCACCAATGCCCTTGGGGCCGTAGGTTTTGTGCGAGGTGAGGCTCATCAGATCCACGGGCAACTGGCGCAGATC
The DNA here is from genome assembly GCA_035572155.1 of Rhodoferax sp. Lineage (GTDB taxonomy): Bacteria > Pseudomonadota > Gammaproteobacteria > Burkholderiales > Burkholderiaceae_C > Rhodoferax_A. The sequence continues at coordinate 21,293 of DATNBD010000032.1, read as the reverse complement.
GATATCGACCCTGCCTGTGCCTTGCGCCGCATCGACGTGAAAAATCACACCTTTTTCGCGGCAAATCGCCCCAATGGCCGCAATGTCCTGGATCACGCCAATTTCATTGTTGACAAGCATGACGCTAGCCAGAATGGTGTCCGCCCGAATGGCGGCCCGGAAGACTTCGAGGTCGAGCAGACCATCGGGCTGGACGTCCAGATACGTCACATCAAACCCTTGCCGTTCCAGTTCGCGGCAAGTGTCGAGCACCGCCTTGTGCTCGGTTTTGACCGTGATGATGTGCTTGCCGCGGGTCTTGTAGAAGCCGGCAGCGCCCTTGAGCGCCAGGTTGTCCGATTCGGTGGCCCCCGAGGTCCAGATGATTTCGCGCGGATCGGCGCCAACCAGCGCGGCGACCTGCTCGCGCGCCTTTTCAACGGCGGCTTCCGCCTCCCAGCCCCAGGCGTGACTGCGCGAAGCGGGATTGCCGAAATGCTTGCGCAACCACGGAATCATGGCATCCACCACGCGCTCGTCGCACGGGCTGGTGGCGCTGTAGTCCATGTAAATGGGAAAGTGCGGAGTCATATCCATAACTGCTTCGATGCGGGTCGATCTGGACGCATGCGGTCTTTATCTAGGTTTTGGCAAACGCATTGCCCAGCGCAAATACCGAATTGGGCGCGTTCACGCGAATCGGCTTGAGCACCGGCATGCTGGAGATCGCGCGCTTGACGGCGGGCTTGTCCTCGATCTGCACGCCCTTGGCGAGCTGGTCGTCCACCAGTTTTTGCAGCGTGACGGAATCCAGGAACTCCACCATGCGGGCATTCAGGGAAGCCCACAGCTCGTGCGTCATGCAGCGGCCGGCCTCGCCCAGGCAATTTTCCTTGCCGCCGCACTGGGTTGCATCAATCGGTTCATCCACCGAGACAATGATGTCGGCCACGGTGATGTCCGTCGCCTTGCGACCCAACGTATAGCCACCGCCAGGGCCGCGAGTGGATTCCACCAGTTCGTGGCGACGCAGCTTGCCGAATAGCTGTTCAAGATAGGACAATGAAATCTGCTGACGCTGGCTGATAGCCGCCAAGGTGACAGGACCATTGTTTTGGCGCAAAGCCAGATCAATCATGGCGGTAACCGCAAAACGACCCTTGGTTGTAAGACGCATGGCAAGCTCCTTCAGTTCGACCCAGGCACCACAAAACGACCCGTAAAACTTGGCGGACTGCCAGGTGCCGCACCTTTTGCTGTTGGTACGACCTGGTCCGCTGAGGACAGGTTCCCGGTTTCTCGACTCAAGCTTACCACAAAACCCGATTGAATTAATCAACTAATAGAACCGATAAGTTCAAAATCATACTTATTGGTACAAATAATCCGTTCAATCGCATTCACAATGGAGCCAGGTTATCCGAGCCCGGCGCCCCGAACACCTGTTGCTTGAGCAGCACCAGCTGGTCGCGAACCCGCGCCGCCTTTTCGAATTCCAGATTGCGGGCGTGCTCCAGCATCAATTTTTCGAGCCGTTTGATCTCGCGCGCGATGTCCTTCTCGCTCATGTCCTCGACCCGCGCCCGTTGCATCGCATCCTGTTCGAGCATTTCCGCTTCCCGGCCCGCTTTTTCACTGTAGACACCGTCGATCAGGTCCCGTACCTGCTTGACGATGCTGCGCGGCGTGATGCCCTGGGCCTGGTTGTGCGCGAGCTGGCGGGTTCTGCGCCGTTCGGTTTCGTCGATGGCCTTGCGCATCGATTCGGTGATGTTGTCGGCATACAAAATGGCGCAACCGTGGAGATTGCGGGCGGCGCGGCCAATGGTCTGGATCAGCGAGCGTTCGGAGCGTAAAAAGCCCTCCTTGTCGGCGTCCAGAATCGCCACCAGGCTGACTTCCGGAATGTCCAGCCCTTCGCGCAGCAAATTGATGCCGACCAGCACGTCAAAGGCGCCAAGACGCAGGTCGCGCAGGATTTCCACCCGCTCCACCGTGTCGATATCGCTGTGTAGATAACGCACCTTCACGCCGTTGTCGCCGAGGTAGTCGGTGAGCTGCTCGGCCATGCGCTTGGTCAGCGTGGTGATTAGCACTCGCTCGTTTTTCTCGGCACGGATGCGGATTTCCTGCAGCACGTCGTCCACCTGATGCGCGGCGGGCCGCACCTGCACCTCGGGATCCACCAGGCCCGTGGGCCGCACCAGTTGCTCGGCCACGCGCCCCGTGTGTGTGCGCTCGTACTCGGCCGGGGTGGCGGAGACGAACACCACCTGGTGCATGCGCCGCTCGAACTCCTCGAGCTTGAGCGGCCGGTTGTCCAGCGCCGACGGCAGCCGGAAGCCGTATTCGACCAACGTGGTCTTGCGCGAGCGGTCGCCGTTGTACATGGCAGAGAACTGCCCCATCATCTGATGGCTTTCGTCGATGAACATCATCGCGTCCTTCGGCAGGTAGTCGGTCAGCGTGCTCGGCGGATCGCCCGGCGCCGCGCCCGACAGATGCCGCGTGTAGTTCTCGATGCCCTTGCAGTGCCCGACCTCACTGAGCATCTCCAGGTCGAACCGGGTGCGCTGCTCCAGCCGCTGCGCCTCGACCAGCTTGCCCATGCCGACCAGTTCCTTCAGCCGCCCGGCCAGCTCGGTCTTGATGGTTTCCACCGCCCGCACCACCTGGTCACGCGGCGTGACGTAGTGGCTGGACGGGTACACCGTGAAGCGCGGGATCTTCTGGCGGATGCGCCCCGTCAAAGGATCGAACAGCTGCAGGCCCTCGATCTCGTCGTCGAACAGCTCGATGCGGATCGCCAGCTCGGAATGCTCGGCCGGAAACACGTCGATGGTATCGCCGCGCACGCGGAATTTGCCGCGTGAAAAATCCACGTCGTTGCGCTCGTACTGCATGCGCACCAGTTGCGCAATCACGTCGCGCTGGCCCATGGGGTCACCGGCGCGCAAGGTCATCACCATCTGGTGGTAAGCCTCGGGCTGGCCGATGCCGTAGATGGCGGAGACGGTCGCCACGATCACCACATCGCGCCGCTCCAGAATGCTCTTGGTGCAGGACAGGCGCATCTGCTCGATGTGCTCGTTGATGGCCGAGTCCTTCTCGATGAACAGGTCGCGCTGCGGCACATAGGCTTCGGGCTGGTAGTAGTCGTAGTAGCTCACGAAGTACTCGACCGCGTTCCTCGGGAAGAACTCGCGGAACTCGCTGTACAACTGCGCGGCCAGCGTCTTGTTGGGTGCAAACACGATGGCCGGGCGGCCCAGCCGTGCGATTACGTTGGCCATCGTGAAGGTCTTGCCGGAGCCGGTCACACCGAGCAAGGTCTGGAACACCTCGCCATCGTTCACGCCCTCGACCAGCTGCTCGATTGCCGTAGGCTGGTCGCCGGCGGTCGGATACGGCAAAAACAGCTCGAACGGTGAGCCGGGAAAGTTGACAAACTCGCCATTGCCGGCGCCGGCAACCGGCTCACTGTGTGGCTTGCCTTCAAGGAGGGAAATAGGTTCTGGCATGAGGAGGGAATGGGGATCACGGCGACGAGTGGCGAGCCGGCGTACAAAAACAATGGTGCCGACAAGTTTATATAAGATCACATCGGGCCGGGGACGGATTGGCGATCGCCAGGCTGGCACCATCGGCACCCCGGTTTTATACTTTGAACGCTCACCACGTGCCGCGCCGTGGCGACGCATGCACCACGATGAACGGGCGGCGTCTTCCCAACCCAGCGAGAGGCGGCGTATGACAAAAATCGAAGAACGACTGGCCGCCCTCGGGCTGGTGCTGCCGCCACCGGTCAAGCCGCCCGTCGGCGTCAAGCTGCCGTTCCAGTTTGTCAGACTCGTGGGCAATCGGGCGCTGGTCTCCGGTCACGGACCGCAAAATCCGGACGGATCCCTCGCCGCGCCGTTTGGCAAGCTCGGGCGGGAGGTTTCGCTGGAGCAGGGGTATGCCGCCGCACGCCTGACCGCGCTCTCCATACTGGGCAGCCTGCAGCGCGTGCTGGGCGACCTCGACCGCGTGCGCGCCTGGGGCCGCGTCTTTGGCATGGTGAATTCGGCGCCCGGCTTCAACCGGCAGCCCGGCGTCATCAACGGCTTCTCCGATCTCATCCTCGAACTGTTTGGCCCTGACATCGGCGCCCATGCGCGCAGCGCGGTCGGGCTGGCGGAGCTGCCGTTCGACCTTCCGGTGGAGATCGAGGGCGAAGTCGAGATCGCCGTCTAGTGTGGCCTTGCAGGCAGGCGGTTAAAATTTAGGCTGACTGCCCACCTGCCACGACACCGGCAGACGTGCCAAGGCACAAAATCTCCAACTCCCCGCACAGGACCCTCCATGTCATTGTTTACTGCCGTCGAACTGGCTCCCCGCGACCCGATCCTGGGTCTGAACGAACAATTCAGCGCCGACCCGAATCCGGCCAAGGCCAACCTGGGTGTGGGCGTGTATTTCGACGAGAACGGCAAGCTGCCGCTCCTGCAGTGCGTGCAGGCGGCCGAGAAGGCGCTGATGGCCACGCCCAAGCCGCGCGGCTACCTGCCGATCGACGGCATCGCCGCCTACGACAGCGCCGTCAAGGGGCTGGTGTTTGGCGCCGATTCCGAACCCGTCAGGAGCGAGCGCATCGCCACCGTGCAGGGCCTGGGCGGAACGGGCGCACTCAAGATCGGCGCCGACTTCTTGAAGCGCCTCGCGCCGCACGCCAAGGTGCTGATCAGCGATCCGAGCTGGGAAAACCACCGCGCGCTGTTCACACAGGCGGGCTTCTCCGTCGGCACCTATCGCTACTACAACGCCGCCACGCGCGCCCTCGATTTCGAGGGCATGCTGGCCGATCTGAATGCGGCCGCGGCCGGCACCATCGTCGTGCTGCACGCCTGTTGCCACAACCCGACCGGCTACGACATCACGCCGGCGCAGTGGGACCAGGTGATCACCGCCGTCAAGGCACGTGGCCTGACGCCGTTCCTGGACATGGCCTACCAGGGCTTTGCGAACGGCATCGCCGAGGACGGCGCAGTGATCGGCAAATTCGTCGCCGCGGGACTGACCTTCTTCGTCTCGACCTCGTTCTCCAAGAGCTTCAGCCTGTATGGCGAGCGCGTCGGCGCGCTGTCGGTTCTGTGCACCAGCAAGGACGAGGCCGAGCGCGTGCTGAGCCAGCTCAAGATCGTGATCCGCACCAACTACTCCAACCCGCCCACGCATGGCGGCGCGGTAGTCGCGATGGTGCTGAACGACGCCCAGTTGCGCGCCCAGTGGGAGCAGGAACTGGCCGGCATGCGCACCCGCATCAAGGCCATGCGCACGAAGCTGGTCGATGGGCTGAAGGCCGCAGGGGTGAAGAAGGACATGGGCTTCATCACCACGCAGGTCGGCATGTTCAGTTACTCGGGCCTGTCCAGGGACCAGATGGTGCGCCTGCGCAAGGAGTTTGGTGTGTACGGCACGGATACCGGGCGCATGTGCGTGGCGGCCCTCAACGACAAGAACATCGACTACGTCTGCGCCTCAATTGCCAAGGTCATTTAAGGCTTTTACCCATACGGGGTATCGGTAGATTGCTACTCTTTTTGTAGAATATCGAATTCGGCGCCGCGCTGGGCGCGCCCGTAGCGGCCGCGTCAGCCCCAAATCACCGAGCGCATCGAGATCGAGGCCAGCTGGAAGCTGGTGTTGAAGAAGCGCGGCGGCTCGCCCGCGTCCACCGCGCCAGCCGCATAGAGCAGTGGCAGGTAGTGCTCGTAGGTGGGATGGGCCTGTTGCGCGACGGACCCCAGCTTGCGGAAATCCTGCAATGCGTCCAGGCGCCCCTGTGCGATATGTTCACCCGTCACGGCGTCGAATTCGAGCGCCCAGTCGTAAACATCGTTGCCGGCGCCGGACCAGCGCGCCGCACGCAGGTTGTGCACGATATTGCCACTGCCCACGATCAATACGCCGCGCTCGCGCAAGGCCTTGAGCTGGCGCGCCAGCGCATAGTGCTCTTCAGGCGCGCGGCCGTAGTCCATGCTGAGCTGCAGGACCGGGATGTCCGCATCAGGAAACATCGGCTTGAGCACCGACCAGGCGCCGTGGTCCAGCCCCCACTCCCCATCGTCCAGCCCCAACGGTGCCGATTGCCGCTGCCGCACCAGCAGGCTGATCGCCCGCGCGGCGTCCGGGTCTCCGGGAGCGGGGTATTGCTGATCAAAAAGCTCCTGCGGAAAGCCGCCAAAGTCGTGGATGGTCCTGGGCTGCGCCATGCCAGTCAGCCACCAACCTGTGCTCAACCAGTGCGCGGAAATGCACAAAATCAGCCGTGGCCGCGGCATGGTGCCGCCAAACTGCGCACCGAGCGCCTGCCAGCTGCGCCGGTATTCGTTGTCTTCGATCGCGTTCATCGGGCTGCCGTGGCCAACAAACAGCACCGGCATGCGGTCTGATTTTTGTAGCGATGCGACTTGATCGAGCTCCGCTGCCGAAGGTGCAATGCTGCTCATGAGGTCTCCATCAAGGCTTCGTCGAGCACTTCAACCCAATGTCTTACCGGTGTCGTGGTGCCGGCCTGCAAGTGCTGGATGCAGCCGACATTGGCCGAAACTATACATTGCGGCGTCAGCGCGGCGAGTTGGGCGAGCTTGCGGTCGCGCAGCTGGTATGCCAGTTCCGGTTGCAGCACCGAGTAGGTACCCGCCGAGCCGCAGCACAGGTGGCTCTCAGCGGCAAGCTTGACATCGAAGCCCAGCGCTTGCAGGTGCGTTTCCACGTCGCCGCGCAATTGCTGACCGTGCTGCAGCGTGCACGGCGGATGGAACGCGAGCTGGCGCGCATCACCGTGCACCCGCACCTTGCCCCGCAACTGCGCCGCCAGTTCTGGCAGCAGTTCGCTCAGATCGCGTGTCAGGGCGCTGATGCGCGCAGCCTTGTCCGCGTAGGCCGCATCATGCGCGAGCGCGTGGCCGTATTCCTTCACGGTGACGCCGCAGCCGGATGCATTCATCACGATCGCTTCGACCGCGCCGGCCTGCACCAGGGGCCACCAGGCGTCTATGTTGCGGCGCATATCGGTAAGCCCCCCTTCGCGGTCATTCAGGTGCGTGCGCAGCGCGCCGCAGCAGCCTGCGCCAGCAGCCACCACGGTCTGGATGCCGACGGCATCGAGCACGCGCGCGGTGGCGCTGTTGATGTTCGGCATCATGGCCGGCTGCACGCAACCGGCCAGCAGCAGCACCTTGCGCGCATGCTCGCGCGTGGGCCATGCCTGGCCGCGCGCATCGACCGGCGCCGGCACCTTGTTCTTCAGCACCGCAGGCAGCAACGGTCGCACGCTCTGGCCGAGCTTCATCGCCGGCGCGAACAAGGGCGATGTCAGCCCTTCCTTGAGCAGCGCGCGCGTGACCTTCTCCAGCGCGGGACGCTGCACGCGCTGCTCGACAATATGGCGGCCAATGTCCACCAAACGGCCGTATTCCACCCCCGAGGGGCAGGTGGTTTCGCAGTTGCGGCAGGTCAGGCAGCGATCCAGGTGCAGTTGTGTCTTGCGGGTTGGGGCGGCGCCCTCCAGCACCTGCTTCATCAGATAAATGCGCCCGCGCGGGCTGTCGAGTTCGTCGCCCAGCAACTGGTAGGTCGGACAGGTGGCGAGGCAGAAGCCGCAGTGCACGCATTTGCGCAAAATGGCCTCGGCCTCCAGGCCGTCCGGCGTGTTCTGGAATTCAGGGGCAAGTCGGGTTTGCATGAGGCACGCCGTCACAGGTCGGGGTAAAGACGCCCGGGGTTGAAGACACCGGCCGGATCGAACGCCTGCTTCAGCGCGCGCTGAATGCGCGCCAAAGGCTCGGTCAGCGGCGCGAAGGTGCCCGCGGATTTGTCGGCGGCGCGAAACAGCGTGGCGTGCCCGCCTGCGCGGGCAGCCGTCTCGCGCACTTGCTGCGCGGGTAGGGTGGTGCGGCACCAGCGCAGTGCCCCGCCCCACTCGACGAAACCGTCACCCGCAAGCCCCAGCGGCGGCGCGGTGTCGGACACCGACAGGCGCCACAGGCACTCTCCGCGCGCCAGCGCCTGCTCGCCCAGTGCAAAGAACGCATGCTGCTGATCCCGCACCGACGCCCACCAGACGTCGGCCTCGGTCGGCGCCAGTTCGGCTCCGCCAAGCCGCTGCACGGCGGCGCCGACCGCCGCGCGTGCGCCGGCCAGCCGCAGGCTCAGACGGCCCTTGTGCCAGGCACTGGCGTTCAACGGCAGCGGCTGGCCGGCCCAGCCATTGAGTTGTTGCAGCGCCCGCTCCTCCTCCATTTCAAACACCAGCGTCGCACTGGCCGGCGCCAGCGGCAGCACCTTCAGCGACACCTCGCAGATGACGCCGAGCACGCCGAGCGACCCAGCCATCAGCCGCGACACGTCGTAGCCCGCCACGTTCTTCATGACCTGGCCGCCGAAGGTGAGCACCTCGCCGCGCCCGTTCAGCACGGTGGCACCCAGTACGTAGTCGCGCACGGCGCCCACGTTGGCACGCGCCGGACCGGACAGGCCCGCCGCGACCATGCCACCCACAGTACTGCCCGGCCCGAATCGGGGAGGCTCGAACGGCAGGCACTGGCTCTGGTCGGCCAGCTCCGCCTCGAGTGCAGCCAGCGGGGTGCCGGCGCGCGCGGTCACGACCAGCTCGCTTGGCTCGTAGCTGGTGACGCCCGACAACGGCGTCATGTCGAGCAGTTCGCCGCGCGGCACGCCGCCATAGAAGTGCTTGGTGCCGCCGCCGCGAATCTCGAGTGCGGTCTTCTGGTCGCACGCGCTGCGCACCTGGTCCACCAGACGTTGCAGTGCCGGGTCTTGCGGGTGCATCAGAACCTCGGCAGTTCGGGGTGGCTGATCTGCCCGGCGCGCACCACCATCTTGCCGTACTCGGCACAGCGCTGCAGCGTAGGGATGACCTTGCCCGGATTCAGCAGGCCCTGCGGGTCGAAGGCGCGCTTGACCGCGAACATCTGCTCGTTCTCCGCGGCGGTGAACTGCACGCACATGCTGTTGAGTTTTTCCACGCCCACGCCATGCTCGCCCGTCACGGTGCCGCCCATGGCCACACTGGTCTCCAGGATGTCGGCACCAAATAGCTCGCAGCGGTGCAACTGGTCCGGGCCGTTCGCGTCGAACAACACCAGCGGATGCAGATTGCCGTCGCCCGCGTGGAACACGTTGCAGCAGCGCAGGCCGTATTTCTTTTCCATTTGCTGAATCGCCAGCAGCATGTCGGCCAGGCGCTTGCGTGGGATGGTCGAGTCCAGGCACATGTAGTCGGGGCTGATGCGCCCCGAGGCGGGGAAGGCGTTCTTGCGCCCGCTCCAGAATTTCAGACGCTCGGCCTCGTCCCGGCTAACCTGGATGGCGGTGGCGCCGCAGCGCTCGAGCACGGCGCACATGCGGGCGATTTCCTCGTCCACCTCCTCCGGCGTACCGTCGCTCTCGCACAGCAAAATGGCCTGGGCATCGAGGTCGTAGCCCGCGTGCACAAAACCTTCCACCGCGGCCGTCATGGGCTTGTCCATCATCTCCAGCCCCGCCGGAATGATGCCGGCCGCAATCACCATGGCCACCGCATCGCCCGCCTTGCGCACGTCGTCGAAGCTGGCCATGATGCAGCGCGCCAGCAGCGGCTTGGGGATCAGCCGGACGGTGACCTCGGTGGTCACGGCCAGCATGCCCTCCGAGCCGATCACCAGCGCGAGCAGGTCGAGCCCGGCGGCATCCAGCGCATCGCTGCCGAACTCGACGGCCTCGCCCTCGATGGTAAAGCCCCGGACCTTGAGCACGTTGTGCAGCGTCAGGCCGTACTTGAGGCAGTGCACGCCGCCCGAGTTCTCGGCCACGTTGCCGCCAATGGTGCAGGCAATCTGGCTCGACGGATCGGGTGCGTAGTACAGACCGTGCGGTGCCGCCGCCTCCGAGATAGCCAGGTTGCGCACGCCGCACTGCACCAGCGCCGTGCGGCTGGCCGGGTCGATCTTCAGGATCTTGTTGAATTTGGCCAGGCTCAGTGTCACACCCCGCGCGTTCGGCAGCGCGCCGCCCGACAGGCCGGTGCCCGCGCCGCGCGCCACCACCGGCACCTTCAAAGCATGACAGGCTCGCAACACCGCCTGCACCTGCTCGTAGGTTTCGGGCAGCGCGACGGCCAGCGGACGCTGGCGGTAGGCGCTCAGGCCATCGCACTCGTAGGGCGTCGTGTCTTCCGTCTGCCAGAGCAGCGAATGAGTAGGCAAATGAGCCTGTAACCCTTTGAGGACAATGGCTTGAAGCTCTGTATTTTGTAGCAAACTGAATCCTGACGATGAGGGTGCGTTCATGGGTGGATGAGCATCAGCGTAAACAGCAGGAATGCATCGACGCGCAGGGTAGCAAATATTCCCGTCAGGCGAGCCAGGGCGATGCATGGGCAAGTATGCACGCCAAGTTCACTTTTCCTCGACCCACCAGGCATCACCAAATTGTCCTTGCAGCCACGCCACGAAACCGCTTACCTTTGCGGGCACAAGCCGCGGGGAAGGATAGACCGCATGGATCTCCTGGGGCGGCAGCGTCCAGTCCGTCAGCAGCGGCACCACGACGCCGCTCTTCACCGATTCGTGCGCCACGTACCACGGCAAGGCCGCCACACCCATGCCGCTGCGGGCCGCCGCGAGCAGGGTCGACAGACTGTTCGATCGCAACGGCCCCTTGAGCGGAACCGACAGCATCTGGCCGTCGCCGGCGGTAAAGTGCCAGCGGGCATCCCCCTGTACCGTGCTGTAGATCAAAGCGTCGTGTGCAGCAAGATCACCCGGGATCTGCGGCGCGCCGCGCCTGCTCAGGTAGTCAGCAGATGCGACGACCACCCAGGGATTGATGCCGAGATAGCGCATGCCGAGGGTGGAATCGGCCAGGCGGCCCAGGCGGATCGCGACGTCGATGCCCTGCTCCACCAGATTCACGTAGCGATCCTCGAAGTTGAGTTCGATCTGCAGCCGGGGGTTCAGCCGCATGAAGCGCATCACCAGCGGTGCCAGCACGCGCCGGCCAAACGCCACCGAAGTGGTAATGCGCAAGCCACCCTGGACCTTCGACTGCAGCAGGCTGGCGACGGTTTCCGCTTCTTCGACATGGTGCGCGATCAGCCTGCACTTTTCGTAATAAAGTGTACCGATTTCGGTCGGCGTGACGCCATGCGTGGAGCGGTGCAGCAGGCGCGAGCCCAACTGCTTTTCGAGCTGGGCGACCAGCTTGGTCGCGGACGGCTGGCCCATGCCCATGTCCGCCGCGGCCTTGCTGAATGAGCCAAGGTCCACCACGCGAATGAAGAGCCGAATGGCCTGTATGCGGTCCATGGCGTGCAAGTGGACCACAGCTCCTCTCTTTAATTTATTCCGCATCGGAATAACCATAATGCAATGACGGGGGCTACCGTTTACCCGCCAGCACCGCGACACTGCTGTTCGATGTTCAACCCTCGCAGGAGACTGAAATGGCAAAAATGAAGGCCGCGATGGCCGCAGTGATGGTGATGGAGAAAGAAGGCGTCACGCAGGCCTTCGGCGTGCCGGGCGCGGCCATCAACCCCCTGTATGCCCAGCTCAAGGAGCGCGGCACGATCAGCCACGTGCTGGCGCGGCACGTCGAGGGCGCCTCGCACATGGCCGAGGGCTATACCCGCGCCACGGCCGGCAACATCGGTGTGTGTCTGGGCACATCGGGCCCAGCCGGCACCGACATGCTGACCGGACTGTATTCGGCCCAGGCAGATTCCATTCCGATCCTGTGCGTCACCGGCCAGGCGCCGCGCGCCAAGCTGCACAAGGAAGACTTCCAGGCGGTCGACATCGCGTCGATCGCCAAGCCGGTCACCAAGATGGCGACCACCGTGCTCGAGCCGGCCCTGGTGCCGCGCGTGTTCCAGCAGGCGTTCCACCTGATGCGCTCGGGCCGCCCGGGCCCCGTGCTGATCGATCTGCCGTTCGACGTGCAGATGGCCGAGATCGACTTCGACATCGACACCTACGAGCCGCTGCCGGTCTACAAGCCCGCCGCGACGCGCAAACAGGTCGAAAAGGCGCTCGCCATGCTCAATGAGTCGACCAAGCCGCTGATCGTCGCCGGCGGCGGCATCATCAATGCCGATGCGCCCGACTTGCTGGTTGAATTTTCCGAACTCACCGGCGTGCCGGTGATTCCGACCCTGATGGGCTGGGGCACGATCTCCGACGACCATCCACTGATGGCGGGCATGGTCGGCCTGCAGACCGCGCATCGCTACGGTAACGCCAACATGCTGGCGTCCGACTTCGTGCTCGGCATCGGCAACCGCTGGGCGAATCGCCACACCGGCTCGCCCGAAGTGTATTGCAAGGGCCGCCGTTTCGTGCACGTCGACATCGAGCCCACCCAGATCGGCCGCATCTTCGCACCCGAACTGGGCATCGTCTCCGACGCGAAGGCGGCGCTGGAACTGTTCGTGCAGGTCGCGAAGGAGTGGAAAAAGGCCGGCAAGCTGCGCGACTTCTCGGGTTGGGCCAGGGAATGCCAGGCGCGCAAGGCCGACCTCCAATACCTGCGCAAGACCAATTTCAACAACGTGCCGATGAAGCCTCAGCGTGTGTACCAATGCATGAACAACGCGTTCAGCAAGGACACCTGCTACGTCTCGACCATTGGCCTGTCGCAGATCGCCGGTGGCCAGTTCCTGCACGTGTTCAAGCCGCGCCACTGGATCAACGCCGGCCAGGCCGGCCCGCTCGGCTGGACCGTGCCAGCAGCGCTGGGCGTGCGCGTGGCCGACCCGAAACGCAAGATCGTGGCCCTGTCGGGCGACTACGACTTCCAGTTCATGCTGGAAGAACTGGCGGTCGGCGCGCAGTTCAAGCTGCCGTACATCCATATCGTGGTCAACAACAGCTACCTGGGCCTGATTCGGCAGAGCCAGCGCGGCTTCTCCATGGACTACTGCGTGCAACTGGGTTTCGACAACATCAACACGCCGCCGGCCGAGCCGGCGCACGGCTACGGCATCGACCACGTGAAGGTGGTCGAGGGCCTGGGCTGCAAGGCAATCCGGGTGCATCGGCAGGAGGAAATTGCGCCCGCGATCAGGCAGGCCGAGGCCTGGATGGTTGAATTCCAGGTGCCGGTAGTGATCGAGATGATCCTCGAGCGCGTGACCAACATCGCGATGGGCACCGAGATTGATAATGTGACCGAGTTCGAGGAACTGGCCACCAGCAAGGCCGACGCGCCCACCGCCGTGTCCATGCTCGATTGAGGAGAGAGAAATGCCAAAGATTGCCGCCAACCTCACGATGCTGTTCACCGAGGTTCCTTTCCTCGATCGGTTCGAGCGCGCCGCCAAGGCTGGCTTTACGGCCGTCGAATTCCTGTTTCCGTACGCGTTCGACGCCGCCGACATCAAAAAGCGCCTGGACGCCCACGGTTTGGCGCTGGTGCTGCACAATTTGCCGGCAGGCGACTGGGATGCAGGCGAGCGTGGCATCGCCTGCCATCCTGACCGCGTGGAAGAGTTTCGCGCAGGCGTTGCCACGGCCATCACCTACGCCAAGGCGTTGGGCGTGGGTCAGCTCAATTGCCTGGCGGGCAAGGCACCGGCCGGCGTGACAGAGGACGTGTTGCGAGTGACATTTGTCGAGAACCTGCGCTATGCGGCCGCCGAGCTGAAGAAGGCCGGCCTGCGACTGCTGATCGAGCCGATCAATACCTTTGATATTCCCGGCTTTTACCTGAACCACACCACGCAAGCCGTTTCCATCCTGGTGGAAGTCGGGGCCGACAATGCGTATGTCCAGTACGACATCTATCATGCCCAGCGCATGGAAGGCGAGCTGGCCGCAACGGTGCAAAAGTATCTGCCGCGCATCGGTCATGTCCAGTTGGCCGACAACCCCGGACGCAACGAACCCGGCACGGGTGAAATCAACTACGCGTTTTTGTTCGCGCACCTGGACCGCATCGGCTATGCCGGCTGGATCGGCTGCGAATACAAGCCGGCCGCGACCACCGAAGCAGGCCTTGGCTGGCGCCAGCAATTCCTGAAGTAACCTCTCTTTATCGAGCAAGGATCATCAACATGACCACACCATCCCGCAAGATCGGTTTCATCGGCCTGGGCATCATGGGCACCCCAATGGCCGGCCACCTCATCAAGGGTGGCCATTCGCTGTTCGTGAACACGGTCGGGCCGTTGCCCGCCGATATCGCCGCAGCGGCGAAGGTCTGCGCGAACGGCAAGGAAGTCGCGCAAAACGCCGACCTCATCATCATCATGGTGCCCGACACGCCCGACGTGGCGGCGGTTCTGTTTGGTGAGAACGGCGTCGCCACCGGCCTGTCCAAGGGCAAGGTGGTGGTCGACATGTCGTCCATCTCGCCCGTGGAGACCAAGGAATTTGCCAAAAAGATCAATGCCCTCGGCTGCGACTACCTCGATGCGCCCGTGAGCGGCGGCGACGTGGGCGCAAAGAACGCGACGTTGTCCATCATGGTCGGCGGGGAACAGGCCGTGTTCGATCGCGTCAAGCCGGTGTTCGAGCTGATGGGCAAGAACATCACGCTGGTGGGCGGCAATGGCGACGGCCAGACCACCAAGGTGGCGAACCAGATCGTAGTCGCATTGACCATCGGTGCGGTCGCCGAGGGCTTGCTGTTTGCCGCCAAGGCCGGCGCCGATCCGGCCAAGGTGCGCCAGGCCCTGATGGGTGGCCTGGCCACTTCACGCATCCTCGACATCCTGGGCGAGCGCATGATCAAGCGCAATTTCGATCCGGGCTTTCGGATTGCACTGCACCAGAAAGATTTGAACCTCGCATTGGGCGCAGCGAAGCAATTGGGCTTGGCGCTGCCCGCCACGTCGAATGCCCAGCAGTTGTTCAGCGCCTGCGTCTCTCATGGTGGTGTGGCCTGGGATCATTCGGGCATGGTGCGCGCGCTGGAAAAATTATCCAACTTCGAAATCGGCCAAAAACCCGCCTGAGCCGAACCGCCGCGCCGTCCCCGAGGAGCCTGAAGATGGCCCAAGAAACGCCCCAGGCCCTGTTGCGGCGGCTGTTCGACGCGGCCGTCGCCAGCGCCCAGCCGGCACTGTGCATACCGCCACACATGCCCTCTCCCGACGATCTGGGCACAGGCCGGCTGATTGTGATCGGTGCCGGCAAGGCGTCGGCCGCGATGGCCCGAGCCGTCGAAAATCAGTGGCACGGACCGCTGTCGGGGCTGGTGGTCACGCGCTACGGCTACGCGGTACCGTGCCAACGTATCGAAATCGTCGAGGCAGCCCACCCCGTGCCGGATGCTGCCGGTCTGGCCGCCGCGGAGCGCATGCTCCGGCTCGTGCAAGGCCTGAAACCGCAGGATATGGTGTTGTGCCTGATCTCGGGCGGCGGGTCCTCGCTGCTGCCGCTGCCCGCGCCCGGCCTGACGCTGGATCACAAGCAGGATGTGAATCGCGAACTGCTCAAGTCGGGCGCCACCATCAGCGAGATGAACTGCGTGCGGCGCCACCTGTCGGCCATCAAGGGTGGACGGCTGGCTGCGGCCTGCCATCCCGCACGCGTGCTGACGCTGCTGCTGTCGGACGTGCCGGGCGACAACCCGATCGACATCGCCTCCGGCCCCACCGTGGCGGACTCGACCACCTGCGACGATGCGCTGGCCATCATTCGCCGCTATGGTCTCCAGGTTCCCGCCGCGGTGCTCGAGGTGCTGGAAAGTGGCCGCGGCGAATCCATCAAGCCGGGCGACCCGCGACTGGCGCGCGCCACAGCGCGCATCATCGCGACGCCGCAAATGGCGCTGGAGGCGGCCGCCGTGGTCGCGCGCGAAGCCGGCTACACCCCCTGTATCCTGGGCGACGCGCTGGAAGGCGAAGCGCGCGATGTAGGCAAGGTACTGGCCGGCATTGCCCTGCAGGTGGCGAAGCGGAACCAGCCGATGCCGGCGCCCTGTGTGCTGCTGTCCGGCGGGGAGACCACGGTCACGGTGCGCGGCAACGGACGGGGCGGCCGCAACGTGGAATGTCTGCTGTCGATCGGCATTGCGTTGGGCGGCCATTCGCGCATCCACGCGCTGGCGGGCGACACCGACGGCGTGGACGGCCAGGAAGAGATCGCCGGGGCCTATCTCGCGCCCGATTCCCTGGCGCGCGCCTGGGCGTTGGGCATCAAGCCACGGGATTCTCTCGCCAACAACGATGGCCACGGCTTCTTCGAAGCGTTGGGGGATTCGGTGATCACCGGCCCCACGCTGACCAATGTGAATGACTTTCGCGCTCTCCTCATCGAGGCGCCCGCCGAGAACTGAACCATGCGCAGAACCCGTAATGCAAAAATCGTCGCCACCCTCGGCCCCGCCAGTTCGGACAAGGACGTCGTGCGGCGCCTGTTCATGGCCGGCGTCGATGTCTTTCGGCTGAACTTCAGTCATGGCAACGCGGACGATCACCGCGCGCGCTTCGCCGTTCTGCGTGAGCTGGAAAAGGAAACGGGGCGCCCCATCGGTATCCTGGCGGACCTGCAAGGCCCCAAGCTGCGGGTCGGAACCTTCGTCGACGGGGCGATCATGTTGAAGCCGGGGCAAACCTTCCGGCTCGACCTCGATCCCGCCCCGGGGAGCGCCGAACGCGCTTCGCTGCCGCATCCGGAGATCTTCGCGGCACTGGTGCCGGGCGCCGAACTTTTGCTCGACGACGGCAAGCTGCGCCTGGTGGTCGAGCATTGCGGTGCCGACTTCGCGCAAACGCGGGTCGTCGTGGGCGGGCGGCTGTCCGAACGCAAGGGCGTCAACGTGCCTGGTGTCGTGTTGCCGATCACCGCGCTGACCTCCAAGGACCGGCGCGACCTTGCGCTGGCGCTGGAACTTGGCGCCGACTGGATTGCGCTGTCCTTCGTGCAGCGGCCGCAGGACGTGACGGAGGCCCGCGACATCATCGGCAACCGCGCATTGATCATTACCAAACTGGAAAAGCCCGCTGCGGTCGACCAACTCGATCCCATCGTTGCCGCGTCCGATGCGGTGATGGTGGCGCGGGGCGACCTCGGCGTGGAACTTCCCGCAGAACGCGTGCCCGCGATTCAAAAACGCATCGTCGGGACTTGCCGCCGCCTTGGCAAACCCGTCGTGGTGGCCACGCAGATGCTGGAGTCGATGATTGAAAGCCCGGTGCCGACCCGTGCCGAGGCATCTGATGTGGCAACCGCGATATACGATGGCGCGGACGCCGTGATGCTCTCGGCGGAATCGGCCTCGGGCAAACATCCCGTCGAGGCAGTGGACATGATGCATCGCATCATCGAACAGGTCGAGGCCGATCCGCTGTATCGCCAACTGATCAATGCTTCGCACGCGCCCGCGCAGCCGGGCTGCGACGTCGCCGAGGCGGTGTGCTGCGCCATGCGAAGCACGGTGACGCTTGTGCGGGCAGCCGCAATCGTCTGCTACACAAGCTCCGGCCATACCAGTCTGCGCGCGGCGCGCGAACGGCCCGAGTCCGCCATTCTCAGCCTGACACCGAACCTGGCGGCTGCCCGCCAGCTATCGATGGTCTGGGGCGTCCACTCGGTGCACAGCGAGGACGTGACCGACGTAAACCAGATGGCCGATGTCGCGTGCGAGGTGGCGCGGCGCGAACGCTTCGCCGAGGCGGGCCAGGCGATCGTCGCGATTGCCGGTATGCCGTTCGGCACTCCTGGCACCACCAATCTGATGCGCGTCGCTGTGGCCTGAGCATTTGACGATTCCCGCTATAAAGGCGGCTCCAGCAATGTTTATCAAGGAGATCAGATGCCCACGATCCACGTCGAATTGTTTGAAGGACGCACCGTCGAGCAAAAGCAGGCGTTTGCGCAGGCCGTCACCGAAGCGACCGTGCGCACGCTCGGCGGCTCCGCGGACAGCGTCGACATCCTGTTCACGGACGTCAAAAAGCATGATTGGGCGACGGGCGGCGTGCTGTGGAGCGAGCGCACGCCGGCCAAATCGTAGCCGGCGGCGGCCTCACGACGGGCGACGGGCACATTTGACTCGCCGCACTGTCGCCTATGGGTCAGCGGGAACGCGGGTTTCCCCCCCCAAAAAAACTGGCGCTTCGGAGCGAGTGTTGGGGATTGCTCCCTACTGAAATGGGCGAGACACTGGTATATTGCAATGCAACATATTACAAAAGTAGTCGCCCAGCATGATGTACCAGCTCTACGAAACGCAGCGCTCGCTGATAGAGCCCTTTTCCGACTTTGCGCAGGCGGCAGCCAAGATGTATGGCAACCCGCTGTCGCCGCTGGGACAAAACCCCTATGCACAGCGCATCTCCGCCGGTTTCAGCCTGTTGCACCGCCTGGGCAAGGACTATGAAAAGCCGGTGTTTGGGGTGCAGACGGTGCTGTCGGACGGCGTTGAGGTCGCAATCCACGAGCGTGTCGAAGTTGACAAGCCGTTTTGCGAGCTGCGCCGCTTTAAGCGCTTTACCGACGACCCGGCCACGCTGGTCCGGCTCAAGGGCCAGCCTGCGGTGCTGATCGTGGCCCCACTGTCGGGCCACCACGCCACGTTGCTGCGTGACACCGTCAAAACGATGCTGAAAGACCACAAGGTGTATATCACCGACTGGAAAAATGCCCGCCTGGTGCCGTTGTCGGAGGGTGAGTTTCATCTGGACGATTACGTCAACTACGTGCAGGAGTTCATCCGTCATCTGCAGGCCCGCTATGGCAACTGCCACGTCGTGAGCGTGTGCCAGCCCACCGTGCCGGTGTTGGCTGCGGTCTCGCTGATGGCCAGCCGCGGCGAGACCGCGCCGCTGACCATGACCATGATGGGCGGCCCCATCGACGCGCGCAAGGCGCCCACGTCGGTGAACAATCTGGCCACTACCAAAAGCCACGACTGGTTTGAAAACAACGTCATTTACCGCGTGCCGTCCAACTACCCGGGTGCCGGACGGCGCGTGTATCCGGGCTTCTTGCAGCACGCCGGCTTTGTCGCGATGAACCCGAGCAACCATGCCAAGAGTCACTACGATTATTTCAAGGACCTGCTCAAGGGCGACGACGTGAGTTCTGAAGCGCATCGCAGGTTCTACGACGAATACAACGCCGTGCTCGACATGGACGCCGACTATTACCTGGAGACCATCAAGGTGGTATTTCAGGATTTCTGCCTTGTGCACGGGACCTGGGACGTGCGGGGCGTGAACGGCAAACTGGAGCGCGTGCGGCCACAAGACATCAAGGCAACCGCCCTGCTATCGGTCGAAGGCGAACTGGACGATATTTCCGGCCTGGGCCAAACCCAGGCCGTGCACGGCCTGTGCAGCGGCGTGCCTGCATCGCGGCAGCGCCACTTGCTGGCCAAGGGTGCGGGCCACTACGGCATCTTCAGCGGCCGGCGCTGGCGCGAAGTGGTGTATCCCGAGGTGAAGCGCTTTATTCACGAGTACAACAAGGCTGAAGTTGTTTTCAGCACTGGGAAGATGGCTACTAAAATAGTAGCAAAAACCGCCTTGCGGCCGGCTGTTAAAACTGGCACTCGCCACCATGCTCAGCCGACGGCCAAGGTGGCGGCCCGAAAAGTGACCCACCAGAGATAAGCAAGCATGGTGGATGCGCTGGCCGACCGCATCAATGCCTTGCTGCCGCAGACCCAGTGCACACGCTGTGGCTACCCGGATTGCGCTGGCTATGCCCGAGCCATTGCCAGCGGCGAAGCAGAAATCAACCAATGCCCGCCAGGTGGCGCTGAAGGCATTGCCCGGCTCGCCCGCTTGGCCGGGCGGCCCGCGCAGGCGCTGAACCCCGCGAATGGAGTCGAAGGCCCACGCACCGTCGCCGTCATCGACGAGACCTGGTGCATCGGCTGCACCCTGTGCATAGCGGCCTGCCCGACCGACGCCATCATGGGCAGCAACAAGCTGATGCATACCGTGATCGAGCCCTACTGCACCGGCTGCGAGCTGTGCGTCCCGGTCTGCCCGGTGGACTGCATCAGCCTGGAGAACGTCACGCAGGCGCGTACCGGCTGGGACGCCTGGTCGCAGGCTCAGGCGGACGAAGCCCGCGCACGCTATGAGCTTCATAGCTATAAGCGAAGCCGGGACAAGGGCGAAAGCGACAAAAGGCTTGAAGAAAAAGCCCAGACCAAACTAGCCGACCTGCCCGCTCGTTCGCAAATCACCGCCCCGGAAGCGCACGTCCCAAAGCGCGCCGTGATTGAGGCCGCGCTGGCACGCGCACGCGCACGCCGTGAACCGGACTCTTCCGATTAGCGCAGACATTCGCACCGGACGAATCCAGCCATCCCGCCATCGGCACTGCGGAAACCTCATTTACGTGCGATGAAGTGAAACCACCTATAGCGGCCGGTGTCTTCATCTGGCCCAATCCGCCGGCCATCGAGTTCGGCGTAAATCTCCGGATCGGCGCGGAACCTCGCCGCCACAAGCTGCTCACATTGCTTCGCGATCGTGACGTAGTGAATGACGATGCCATGATGGTGCGCGGCCGCATTCATGATCGAATAGCCATCGGCCCGCCGGTTCAGGTGCGAGTAGCGCCGGTAGTTGGCGATGGTGCGAGGAGCGTTCTTCAGCATGCGCAAAAAACCCCGGACCAGCTTGAGCGGGTTGCGCGTGAAATCAAAACCCAACTTCAAACGCTCGCCGTGTCCCGGTCCGCACTGGTTATGCGCGGAAAATAAAAAGATGCCTCCGGGCCGCAACACCCGATGTACCTGCCGCAAGACCTTCATCCGGTCTTTCGGACTCACCGCGTCGATCCCATTGAAGCTGAACACGACCAGCGCAAACGACGCGTCGGCGAACCGGGACAGATCCCGCGCATCCCCCGCGAACACCCGGGCATCCGGATATTTCGCGCGACAGGCGTCGACCAGTTCCGGCGTGTAGTCTATGGCGGTGTAGTCTTGGCTGATCTCGCGCAGCAAGGGCACGGTACGCCCGGCCCCGACGCCAAGATCCAGGATGGGTTGATCTTTCACCCAGGCAGCGACGCGCTGCATCGCAACCTGCTCTCCGGGATCGGTCCAGCCCTCAAGCTTGCGGTACCATTGGATGGAATCGCGTGCGCGCCAGGCCTCGCGATTGATCTGATCCATCAAGTCTTCTGCGGATTCCATTCTGACGTTCCCGTGGGCGAAAAATTTCGCGCGCCGACCGTGCACAGCGTATCAAGAACGCGCTTTCCCTGTCAACGCAGCGCGGCATTCAGGCCAGCCAGCGCCTGGGCGCCCGGACAGAGTTCCTTTCTGCCCAGCGCATTCAGCGGCTTGGCGCTGGTGTT
>DATNBD010000031.1:0-12184 GCA_035572155.1 Rhodoferax sp. | reverse complement strand
TGTCGGCCCAGGCGCCCAGGCGCGTGTTCTCGGCCGAATCGACCACGTCGGCCACGTCCGAGAGCCGCACCGGCGCGCCGCTCTTGTAAGCGATCACCAGGTTGCGGTAATCGTCCGCCGACTGCAGCTGGTCGTTCGCGTCGATCGTCGATGCCTGCTTCGGACCATCGAAGCTGCCCTTGGCCTGATTCACGTTGGCGTTGGCTATTGCGGTGCGAATGTCGTCCAGGTTCAGCCCGAGTGCGGCCACCGCCTTCGGATTCACCTGAACGCGTACCGCCGGGCGCTGCCCGCCGGAGAGCGTGACCAGGCCGACGCCCGCCACCTGCGACAGCTTCTGCGCCATGCGCGTGTCCACCAGGTCGTACACCTTGGGCAGCGGCAGCGTGGCCGAGGTGATCGCCAGCGTCATGATCGGGGTGTCGGCCGGATTCACCTTGTTGTAGATCGGCGGGGTCGGCAGGTCCGACGGCAGCAGGTTGCCGGCCGCGTTGATCGCCGCCTGCACCTCCTGCTCGGCGATGTCCAGGCTGAGATCCAGGCTGAACTGCAGCGTGATCACCGAGGCGCCGCCCGAACTGCTCGACGACATCTGGTTCAGCCCCGGCATCTGGCCGAAGGTACGCTCCAGCGGGGCGGTGACCGACGAGGTCATCACGTCCGGACTCGCGCCGGGGTACAGCGTGATGATCTGGATCGTCGGGTAGTCGACCTCCGGCAGCGCCGACAGCGGCAGCTGGCGGAACGCGACCAGCCCGGCGAGCAGGATCGCCAGCATCAGCAGCGAGGTCGCGACCGGCCGCAGGATGAAGAGGCGCGACGGGTTCATCGAAAAGATCTCAGCGCGCGCCGCTGGCGGCTGGCGTGGAAGCCGGCGCTGCGTGGGGCGCCGCACCCGAGGCTGCGTTGGCCGGCGCGCTGGCGTGGCGGCGGCCCGATCGCGCCGCGCCGGGCACAACCGGCTGCAGCGCCGGATCGTTCGGCCCGCCGCGCACCACCGGCGCGACCTTCGCGCCTTCGCGCAGTTTGTCGATACCATCGACCACCACGGTCTCGCCAGGCGCAAGGCCCGAGGTGATCGCGGTGAGATCGCCCTGCGTCGGGCCGGTGCTGACATTGCGCACCGTCACCGTGTTGTCTGCCTTCACGACGTAGACGAACTGGCCGGTACTGCTGAGCTGGATTGCCGCCGCGGGTATCGCGGTCGCGCCGCGCACCACGTCGAGCAGCATGTGCACGTTCACGAACTGCTGCGGAAACAGCATGTGGTCGGCGTTGTCGAACTGCGCCTTGAGCCGGACGGTGCCGGTGCTGGGGTCGACCTGGTTGTCCATCGTCAGCAGCCGGCCGGTCGAAAGCTTGGTCTTCTGGTCGCGGCTCCACGCCTCGGCGGTCAGCGTCGCGCCGGCGCGCAGCTTCTTCATCACCGCCGGGATGTTGTCCTCGGGCAGGGAGAACACGACCGTCATCGGTTCGAGCTGCGTGATGGTCGCGATGCCGTTCGCGTCGCTGGTCTGCACCACGTTGCCCAAGTCGACCTGGCGCAACCCGATGCGCCCGCTGATCGGCGCGGTGACCCTGGAATAGCTCAGGTTCAGCTTCGCACTGTCGAGGCTGCCCCGATCGGCTTCGACCGTTCCTTCATACTGCTTGACCAGCGCGGTCTGGGTGTCGAGTTGCTGGGTCTGGATCGAATCCTGCGCGACCAGCAAGCGGTAGCGCTTGAGGTCCACGCGGGCGCCATTCAGCAGCGCGGTGTCGCGGTCGAGCTGCCCCTGCGCCTGCAGCACCGCCACCTGGTAGGGGCGCGGATCGAGCTCGGCCAGCAGTTGGCCTTCCTTCACCATCTGGCCCTCGGTGAAATGCAGCTTCACGAGCGTGCCGCTGACGCGCGCGTGCACCACCGTGGTCGCGATCGGCGTGACCGCGCCCAGCCCGTCCAGATAAACGTCGATGTCGGTGGTCTTGGCGACCGCCACGCCCACCGGCAATACCCCGTTCACACCGCTGAAGCGCCGGCTCTGCCCCGCACCCGCGCTCGCACCTGCGGGCGCCGAAGCCGCCCCGGCAGCGCCGTTGATGGCCTGGGCTGGCCGTTTCCAGAAAAAGTACCACGCGGCCACGGCCAGCAGCAACACCAGCAGCGCCCAAAACCAGCCGCTGCGCCGCCGGTGCCCGCCCGCGTGTGCTTCGTCGGGAGGGCTGGCGTCGGGAGGCGGGTTGAATGGTGTATTCATGGTCCGAGGGATGGTAGCAAACCGCTACCCGTTCGCTCTCTTGCGAGCGGCATTTTTGCGCCACGGCCAAGCAGCTTTACGGTTGTTTTACCCGGTTCATACAAACGGCTGACAAATCGCCGCCGAGCCTGCGCCGCGCCGGCCCCGATCAGGCCACCAGTGCGAGCGCCGCGTAGTCCCCCACCTGCTCGCCCAGCCCGGCCGGCACCAGTTCGACGCCGTCGGTCAGCGCGGTCAACCGGCCCTTGAGTTGCGCCTGCAGGCGCGGCAGCAGGAAATCGCGGTGGTGCCAGAACACGCCGCCGCCCAGCGCAACGCGCTGCAAGTCCAGCACGATCACGAGGTTGTAGAGCATGCGCCCCAGCACCCGGCATGTCTCATCAATAATGGCCTTGGCCCTTGCATCGCCTGCGCTGGCAGCTACAAATACTGCAGCAGCATCGGCATAGCCTTGCGCCGCGAACCGCCGCGCGATGGCGTTGCCCGCGACCAGCGCCTCGACGTCGCCGCGGTTGCCGCAGCCGCACAATGCCTCCTCGTCGTCGCTCACGAACATGTGCCCGGCGTGGCCGGCATTGCCGTTCTTGCCGCGCAGCACGCGGCCGTCCACGCACAGCCCCACGCCGACCCCGGTGCTCCAGGTGACGTACGCGCAGTGCGCCACACCCCGCAGCGCGCCCCAGCGGCGCTCGGCCTCCAGCGCGGCCATGCCGTCGTTTTCCACGCGCACGGTGCAGCCGGCGTTGGCAAAGGCCTGGCGCACCGGCGCCTCGAGCTGCGCCGTTTGCCAGTCGTTCGGCAAGCCGCGCGCCGGGCCGGCCAGTCCACCGCAGATGTTCGGCTGCGACAGCTCGACCATGCCGTCTCGCAACGCAAACGGCCCGCATGACGAAATGCCCACCGCCCTCAGGTCGCCGGAGGCCAGCCCCGCCGACTGGCAGCTTTGCCCGATCATGCGCACCACCTGGCAGGCCAGCGCATCGTTGGTTCCGCGCTTCTCGGTCGGCTCGGTGAGCTGGCCGCGCAGGCCGTGGCGATCCGCCACGCTGACGGCCACTTTGGTGCCGCCCACATCCACGCAGGCGACAGGCAGGCTCCGGATCGCGGCGAAATCGATGGAAACCGTCATGTCACGCGCCTTTCACTATCCTTGATTCAGCGGCCCAGCACGTGCACCAGCGCGCTCAGTGCCAGGCTCAGCAGGATCGTGCTGGCCAGCGGAATGGCCCAATCGCGCCCGAACAGCCGAAAGCGCAGATCTCCCGGCAGCCTGCCGAAGCCGAGCTTGTGCAGCCAGGGCGCGAGCGCACTGAGCAGCACCAGCGCGAAGAAGACGACGGCGAACCAGCGGATCATGCCTACAGTGTAGGGGTGCGGTCGCCCTGCGCAAAACCGAGCGCCTGCCAGGGCTCGCCCTTGTAGAAGCCGATCACCTTGAACAGTTCGCCCATCTCGTGCTCGTTGATCAGCCGCAGCGCCATCGCGCGTTCGGCCAGCCCGGCGTGCGCGAGGCCAGAGGCCAGGCCCGCGTTCAGCAGGAAGCGCGCCTGGCTCGTATAGCCCAGCGTTCCCACGTCGGGTGCGGCGTCCTGCGCCACCAGGGCCAGGCCGGTGAAATTGACATGCGCGGTGATGTCTTTGAGACCCGCATCCTGCAGCGGATCGGGGTCGGCCCGGTGCGCGCGGTGGCACATCACGGTCCCCATGTGGCGCTGCGGGTGGTAGTACTCGGCCTCGGGAAAGCCATAGTCGATGAAGAACGCGGCCCCTTGGGTCAGCTTGCCGGCCAGGGTTCGGATGAAGGCTTCGGCCTGCGGGTGGATTTCGGTCAGATAGTCGTGTGCACCGGGAATCTCGACGGGCGGACGCAGCGTGCTGGGGCGGTCCTGCCAGACGAAGCGGGGGAGGCCGCCTGCCGGATCTGCCTCGCAAGCGACGCCGCGCTCGTGCCACACCCCGCCCGTGCGCACCAGCAGCTTGACCGGCATGGCGTCCAGCACCTCGTTACCGATTACCACGCCCTGCATAGTCCCCGGCAGCGCGCTGACCCAGCGCACCCGATCGAGGTGCGCGGCCAGCGTCTGCTGCTGGCGTTCGCGCAACGTGCCCGACAGATCGACAATGGTGTAGGTCTGCACTGCATCACTGAGCGCCTCCAGCAGCTGCAGCGCGAGCGCGCCCGCGCCCGCGCCGAACTCCCAGATCTCGCGCGTCCGCGTGACGGCGAGCGCCTGCGCCACCTGCGCGGCCAGCGTCTGACCAAACAGCGGGGTCATCTCGGGCGCCGTCACGAAATCGCTGCCGCCGCCCTTCACACCCGCCGGCATGGTGCCGAATTTGCGCAAATCGTTGCTGTAGTAGCCCAAGCCCGGCGTGTACAGCGCGAGCGCCATGTACTCGTCAAAGCCGATCCAGCCACCCTTTGACTGGATGGCCTGCTCTATCTGCGCCGCCAGGGTGCTCGTTAAACTACGCTGTGTTGTCATCTGAACCGGATTGTCCCCGAATGTCCGCCCCGTCCCGCGCCCGCACCGTGCTCGTCACCGGCTCCGCCAAGCGGCTGGGCCGCGAGATCGCGCTCGCCCTGGCCGCGGGCGGCTGGCAGGTCGCGGTGCACTATCGCGGCTCCAAGGCGGATGCTACCAAAACAGTAGCTGACTGTGGAGCATTGGCGGTGGCAAGCAGTGCTTTTGATGCCGATCTTGCGGACGAGGTGGCGGTGCGCGCGCTGCTGCCTCGCGTCGTGGCGCATTTCGGCGGGGTCGATGCCGTGGTCAACAGCGCCTCCACTTTCGAACACGACAGCGCGGCCAGCTTCGGCTTTGCGGCGATGGAGGCGCACTGGCGCAGCAACACCGGCGCCCCGATCCTGCTGGCGCAGGCGCTGTACGAGCACGTGAAGGCCCGGGGCGCCGACCCGGCCGAACAAGGCCAGGCCGCGTCCGGCGTGGTGGTGAACCTGCTGGACCAGAAGCTGTGGAACCCGAATCCCGATTTTTTGAGTTACACCCTGTCCAAGGCGGCTTTGGCGTCCGCGAACACCCTGCTGGCCATGGCGCTGGCGCCGCAGTTGCGCGTGGTCGGCGTGGCGCCGGGGCTGACGCTTCCCAGCCACCTGATGAGCGAGGCGCAGTTCGAGGCCCTGCACCGGCTCTCGCCGCTGGGGCGCTCCTCCACGGCCGCCGACGTCGCGGCGACCGTGAAGTTCGCGCTGGAGAACGCCTCCATCACGGGCACCACCCTGCTCGTCGACGGCGGCCAGCACCTGATGCCGCTCACGCAAGATTTCTCGATGATGTAACACCGTGGAGCAAACCGGAAATTGCGCGGAAAATCAGCGCCGTTCTCCTTCTGCCGTCATGCTGAACACCCAAGGCTTGCAAATCCTCACGCTCACGGGTCTGCGCTTTCGCGCCAACCTGGGCATCCTGGAGCATGAGCGTACCGCGCCGCAGCCAATCCAGGTCGATGCCGAGCTCAACCTGGGTGCCCAGCCACTGCTACCGCATGACGACGAGATCACGCATGTGCTGGACTACCGCAAGGTGCGCCAGATCATCATCCGGGAATGCACGGCCGAGCATGTAAACCTGCTCGAGTCGCTGATCGGCAAGCTCGCGCACCGGCTGATGCAACTGCCCGGCGTGCTGGGCGTGCGCGTGAAGATCGCGAAGCTGGAGATTTTCGACGACTGCGAAGTGGCGATTCGCGTCGAGACAGGACAGTGGTGAACCGCATGGACATGAGCACGCAATGGATCGAGCGCGAGGACGCGCCCGCTACCCCGAACCCGAAGATCGAGCGCGAAACGCACAAGCTCGAAAAGCGCCTGTGCCGCGAGGTGGGCCGGGCCATCGTGCAATACAACATGATCGAGGACGGCGACCGGGTCATGGTCTGCATGTCGGGCGGCAAGGACAGTTACACGCTGCTCGACATCCTGCAGAAACTCAGGCGCCGAGCGCCCATCCACTTCGATCTGATCGCGGTGAACCTGGACCAGAAGCAGCCGGGCTTTCCCGAGCATGTGCTGCCCGACTACCTGACGAGCACCGGCGTGCCGTTCCACATCGAGAACGAGGACACCTACAGCATCGTCAAGCGCCTCATTCCCGAAGGCAAAACCACCTGCAGCCTGTGTTCGCGCCTGCGCCGCGGCATTCTGTACCGCGTGGCGGACGAGCTGGGCGCGACCAAGATCGCGCTCGGCCACCACCGCGACGACATCCTGCAGACCCTGCTGCTGAACATGTTCTTTGGCGGCAAGATGAAGAGCATGCCGCCCAAGCTGGTCAGCGACGACGGCCGCCACGTGGTGATACGCCCGCTGGCCTTCGTGCCCGAGAAGGACACCGCGCGCTGGGCCGCGCACCGCGACTTCCCTATCATTCCATGCAACCTGTGCGGCAGCCAGGAGAACCTGCAGCGCAAGCAGGTGGGCGAGATGTTGCGCGAGTGGGAGAAGAAATTCCCCGGCCGCGTGGAGAACATGTTCAACGCGCTGCAGAACATCGTGCCCAGCCACCTGCTCGATGGCACTTTGTACGGCTTCACGGGTCTGAAGGCGACGGGCGTTGCCGACAGCGACGGCGACAAGGCCTTCGACGCGCCCGAGTTTGCGCCCGCCGCCCTGCCGGGCCTGCAGGTCGTGAAGGTCTGACCGCCCCGTACCAGGAGATGTGCATGATGCGTTTGATCGCGGCGCTGCTGTTCGGGGTGCTGCTGCTGTCGGGTTGCTCCGGCATGATCACGGTGGAAAACGACGTGCGGGCGTACTCCAACTTGCCGGCCATACCGGCGCGGGCCACCTACCGCTTCGAGCGCCTGCCGTCGCAGCAGGCAGACGCGGCCCGGCAGGACCGGATCGAGGCAATCGCCCGCCAGGCGCTGGCCGGCGTCGGCATGCAGCTCGACGACACCGACCCCGCCTACAGCGTGCAGATCGAGGTGCATGTGCAGCACCCGCTCCCGCCGCCCTGGAGCGGGCCCTGGCCGGCCTGGGGCTTTCCCGGCCGTTACATCGTGACGCCCCGGGGGAACGTGGTCTGGCTGAACGGCTTCGGCGGTTTTGGCGGCTACGACGGTTTCTATGGCCCGCCCTGGTACCTGCGCTCGATCCGGCTCACCATGCGCGACCTGGCGAGCAGCCGCATCGTGTACGAAACCGACGCCCGCGAAGACGGCCCGTGGGCCAACACCGACGCCATCTTGCCGGCCATGTTCGAGGCCGCGCTGCGCGGCTTCCCCAACCCGCCGCCGGGGCCGCATCGGGTGGACATCCAGATTCCGCGCTGACCGCCTCCCGTGCCGCCCTTCTAAAATCGCGGTCATGCAAGCCACACGAATCCTCGCCATCCGCCACGGTGAAACCGACTGGAACGTGGACACGCGCATCCAGGGCCAACTCGACATTCCGCTGAACGACACGGGACGCTGGCAGGCGGGCCGCATGGCGCAGGCGCTGGCGGACGAGCCGATCCGCGCCATTTATGCCAGCGACCTGCTGCGCGCCCGCGAAACCGCGCTCGCGCTGGCCGACGCCATGGACCTGCCGGTGCTGGGTGCGCCGGGCCTGCGCGAGCGCGAGTTCGGCATCTTCGAAGGCAAGACCTTTGCCGAGATCGCGGCCCTGTGGCCCGAGCACTCGCTTCTCTGGCGCCGCCGCGACCCCGAGTTCGCGCCCGAGGGTGGCGAGTCGCTGCTGCAATTCCGCCAGCGCGTGACCCACACCGCGCAGGGCCTGGCCGAGCGCCATCCCGGAGAACTGATCGCGCTGGTGAGCCACGGCGGCGTGATGGACGTGTTGTACCGCGCCGCGACGAGGCAGGACTTGCAGGCCCCGCGCACCTGGGCGCTCGGCAACGCGGCCATCAACCGCCTGCTCTGGACGCCGCAAGGCTTCTCGCTGATCGGCTGGTCCGACACCAACCACCTGCTGGATGATGAATCCCTGGACGAAGCTGCCGCCTGACGCACACCCCGCGCTGGCGCTCAGCCACCGGCTGGTGGGTGCGGGCGTGGCCGCGATCGACACGCCCGCGCTGGTGCTCGACCTCGATGCCATGGAGCGCAACCTCACGCGCATGGCCGAATTCGCGCAAAAGCACAAGGTGCGCTGGCGTCCGCACGCCAAGCTGCACAAGAGCGCGGCGCTGGCGCGGCTGCAGATGCGGGCCGGCGCGGTGGGCGTCTGTGTGCAGAAAACCGCCGAGGCCGAACTGCTGGCGGCCGGCGGGGTGCACAACATCTACATCAGCAACGAGGTGATTGCGCCCGCCAAGCTGGAACGGATCGCGGCACTGGCGCAGACGCTGCACGACGTGCAGGGGCGGCTGGCGCTCGCGGTGGACAGCGCGGAAGGTGTGCAGCGCCTGGCCGCCGCGATGGCGAGCCGGCCGCAGGCCGGCGCCAGTATCGACGTGTTCGTGGAAATCGATGTTGGCCAGGGCCGCTGCGGCGTCGCCCCGGGCGCGCGGGCGGTGGCGCTGGCGCAGGAAATCGACCAGCACCCCGCACTGGTCTTTGCCGGGCTGCAGGCGTACCACGGCGGCGCACAACATCTGCGCGCAGTGCGCGAGCGGCGCGAAGCCATTGCACGCGCGGTGGCCGCAGCAACGCTCACGCGCCAGCAGATCGAAGCCACGGGCATCCCGGTGGCGCTGGTCACGGGCGCAGGCACCGGCACCTTCGCGCTGGAGGCCGCCAGCGGCGTCTATGGCGAACTGCAGCCCGGCTCGTTCCTGTTCATGGACGCGGACTATGCGCAAAACGAGCGCGACCCGGCGCAACCGCAGTTCGAGCATGCGCTGTTCATCAAGACCGAGGTCATCAGCACCAGCGCGAACCATGTGGTGTGCGACGCCGGCCACAAGAGCCATGCCGTCGACTCCGGCATGCCGCGGGTGCATGCGCTGCCGGGGGACGCCGCACTGACCTATGCCAACGGCGGCGACGAGCACGGCATCGTGCGCGCCGCCGTGTCCGGCGGCCCCCTGCCGGCGCTGGGCGAGACACTGTGGCTGATCCCCGGCCACTGCGACCCGACCGTGAATCTGCACGACGTCATGATCGGCGTGCGCGGCGGGCTCGCGCAAGGCAGGGTCGAGCGTGTCATCAGTGTCGATGCGCGCGGCGCGCTGACCTGAGGGCGCGGGCGATCGAGGCCGCGACGCCCCTCGGACCCGATGAAAACCCTGCTGATCGTCTACCACTCGATGACCGGTGGCACGCTGCAACTCGCGCAGGCCGCCGCCCGCGGCGCCCGCACCGAAAGCGGGGTGCAGGTGCGCCTGCTGCACGCGGCGCAGGCTGGGCCGGACGACGTACTGGCCGCCGACGGCTACCTGTTCGCCACGCCCGAGAACCTGGCCGCGATGGCCGGCCTGATGAAGGACTTCTTCGACCGCTGTTACTACCCCGCGCTCGACCGCATCCAGGGCCGGCCGTACGCCACGCTGATCTGCGCCGGCAGTGACGGCAGTAACGCCGCGCGCCAGATCGAGCGCATCGCCACCGGCTGGCGGCTCAAGGCCGCCGCGCCGGCGTTGATCGTCTGCACCCACGCGCAGACACCGGAGGCGATCCTCGCGCCCAAGCAGATTGCCGTTGACGAACTGCAGCGCGCCGAGGAATACGGCGCCACGATCGCGGCGGGGCTGGCGATGGGGGTGTTCTGATTGATGCGTAGACGCTGCAATTGCACATGCAAAATCGCTGCGTAGATGCCCCAGCAGCCTGGGCGGCTGGGGCGGCTGGGGCGTGACAGAAGACTGCGGGGCAGGCAGTCGCATCCGCTTGATTTTAGGTTTGCCTAATCACATGGAAGATGGAGAGATTACTGTGAGTGTTGCCAGATGCATTGGCTTATGCGACGGCTCAACGTAAGATCGCCGTCGCCCATTTCTAGTTAGGCCTCACACGGGTATGGCATGAACGACCGCAAAATCACGTTCGCTAATCAGGAAGACTGGGAAGCATGGCTTGGCTCAAATGGGGAGGTTGTCACCGGCGTTTGGCTGCGCATAGCGAAGAAATCTGCGGAGCAGCCAACCCTTACTTATGCGCAGGCGCTCGAAGGCGCTCTTTGCTATGGCTGGATAGATGGCCAAAAGCAAGCAGAAAGTGAGCACTATTGGCTGCAGCGGTTCACCCCTAGAACGACTAAAAGCATCTGGTCAAAGATCAACAAGGCAAGAGCTGAGGCATTGATATCAGCCGGAAGGATGCACCCAACTGGGCTTCGCGAAATCAATCGTGCCAAGCAGGATGGGCGTTGGGAAGCCGCCTATTCATCTGCCAGCACATCAACGGTGCCTGATGATTTACAGCAAGCGCTAAACAGAAATCCGAAGGCAAAGCGGTTCTTTGCAACCCTCAATAGCCAAAACCGGTACGCAATTCTGTTCAGAATTCAGAATGTAAAAAAGGCCGAAACGCGTGCAAGGAAAATCTCTCAATTCATTGATATGCTCAACAACGGCGAAAAGATCCATCCATAGCTTAAGCTGGCCTAACAAGGCGCTGCAGCCGGCTACCATCCCGCCACGCCGTCTGTCGGCGGCTGAGCTTCAGCGTTAGGCGTCAAGAGGAGCCACTACGATGCAGTCATCGACAGTCTTCGAATCTGCTGGCGCCTGTCGTTGCGGGCAATCGCGCTTCCAGGTGGCAGGAAAAGTGCTCGCTCGCTTCTTCTGCCACTGCACCATCTGCCAAAGTCTCTACAAAGCGCCGTTTGCCGATGTCACAGCGCTCTGGAGCAGTTCCGTCAGCGTAGCCACTCCTGAGTCCGTCAGCTACCGCCGCTACCGTCCCCCGCCAGCGCTTCAACGTTGCACGTGTGCAACGTGCAGCGAGCCAGTTGTCGGGTTCATGTGGCTCGCCCCTTTTGTGCGTCTGGCATTCGTCCCAACGAGGAATTTGAAGGCCATTGACGCCTTACCGAGAGCCGCTGCACACATCTTTTATCATCGGCGCTTGGCTGACGCTCTGGACGGACTCCCCACCTACTCGGGCTATTGGCCCAGTGAGCTCGCAGTCACAGGCATGGTACTAAAGGGGATGCTAAGGTAACGTGGCCCGTGCCAGCATGGAGTCTGCGTCACCGGCTGTCGGCAGTCCACAATAGCGCCATGACCCCCAGCCAAGTGATCGTCCTCGCGACGCCGGTATTCCTGCTGCTGATCGCCCTCGAATTCGCCTGGGGCTGGGCGAAGGGCCGCAACACCTACCGGCTCAATGACGCCATCAACAGCATCAGCCTGGGCGTGCTGAGCCAGCTCAGCGCGGTGTTCACGCGGCTGCTGCAGATCGGCATCTACAGCGCCATCTACGCCGCCGTCGCGCTCTACCCGAACCCGGAGTTCTGGAACACCTGGTACGGCTGGCTGCTGGCGCTGCTGTTCTACGACCTGTGCTATTACTGGCTGCACCGTATGGGCCACGAGAGCGCCGTGCTGTGGGCCGCGCACGTGGTGCACCACCAGAGCCA
This sequence comes from Rhodoferax sp., assembly GCA_035572155.1. Taxonomy (GTDB): domain Bacteria; phylum Pseudomonadota; class Gammaproteobacteria; order Burkholderiales; family Burkholderiaceae_C; genus Rhodoferax_A. Next base: position 460 of record DATNBD010000031.1, on the reverse strand, counting down.
GGACTACAACCTCTCGACCGCGCTGCGCCAGCCCAGCACCTACGAACTGCTGCGCTGGATTTTTTATCTGCCGATGGCGCTGGCCGGCGTGCCGCCGCAGATGTTCGCCGTGGTCGCGCTGATCGACCTGCTCTACCAGTTCTGGGTTCATACCGAGCATGTGCCCAAGCTGGGCTGGTTCGACCGCTGGTTCTGCTCGCCCTCGAACCACCGCGTGCACCACGCCGTAAATGACCAGTACGTGGACAAGAATTACGGCGGCATCCTGATCGTCTGGGATCGTCTGTTCGGCAGCTTCCAGGAGGAAGGCGAAAAGTGCGTGTACGGCACGCGCTCGGGCCTGAACAGCTGGGACCCGCTGTGGGCCAACTTCGAGGTCTACTGGGGTCTGCTGAAAGATTCATGGCACACGCGGCGCTGGCGCGACAAGCTGCGTGTCTGGTTCAAGCCGCCGGGTTGG
>DATNBD010000030.1:0-10080 GCA_035572155.1 Rhodoferax sp. | reverse complement strand
GCGGGTTTCTTTGCAGCGGGTTTTTTCGCTGCTTTCTTCGCAGCGGGTTTTTTCGCTGCTTTTTTGGCGGCCGCCTTTTTCGCGGGCGCCTTCTTGGCAGCCGCTTTTTTCTTGGCAGGCGCCTTTTTCGCCGCGGCTTTTTTCTTGGCAGGCGCCTTCTTGGCCGCTGCCTTTCTGGCAGGGGCCTTCTTCGCTGCGGCCTTCCTGGCCGGAGCTTTCTTGGCCGCTACCTTTTTGGCGGGGGCCTTCTTCGCTGCGGCCTTCCTGGCCGGAGCTTTCTTGGCCGCTACTTTTTTAGCAGGGGCCTTCTTCGCCGCGGCCTTTTTTGCGGCCGGTTTTTTCGCAGTTGCCATCATCTTCTCCTTGATCAAATTGCAAAGAGCACTTCATGTTTGTTGGTTGGCATGAAGCGATCCATGGTGTTGGGGCTATGCCCAGCACCATGAACACGGGAACACGGGCTGCAGCCACACTCTTCGGCGTGATCAGCAGTCTGTGCGATTCTTGATTTCATTGTTGTTATAGGAATGCTTCAATCCCACGAAAGCGCGCCACCCGATTGATACTCGATCACCCGGGTTTCGAAGAAGTTGCGCTCTTTCTTCAGGTCGATCATTTCGCTCATCCACGGAAACGGATTGGTCTCGTTCGGGAACAGCTCTTCGAGCCCGATCTGCGTCGCGCGCCGATTCGCGATATAACGCAGATAGCCCTTGAACATGGAGGCATTCATGCCGAGCACGCCGCGCGGCATGGTGTCTTCGGCGTACTGGTATTCGAGTTCAACCGCCTTCATGAACAAGGCGCGGATCTCGGTTTTGAATTCGGCCGTCCACAGCTGCGGGTTCTCCAGCTTGAGCTGGTTGATCAGATCGATACCGAAGTTGCAGTGCATCGATTCGTCGCGCAGGATGTATTGGTACTGCTCGGCCGCGCCGGTCATCTTGTTCTGGCGGCCCAAGGCGAGAATTTGCGTGAAGCCGACATAGAAGAACAGGCCTTCCATCAGGCAGGCGAACACGATCAGCGACTTGAGCAGGGTTCGGTCGGTCTCGGGTGTGCCCGTGTGGAAGTCCGGATCCATGATCGCCTCGATGAACGGGATCAGGAACTGATCCTTGGCGCGGATCGACTGGACTTCGTTGTAGGCATTGAAGATTTCGCTCTCGTCCAGACCCAGCGACTCCACGATGTACTGGTAGGCGTGGGTATGGATCGCTTCTTCAAAAGCCTGGCGCAGCAGGAACTGGCGGCATTCCGGCGCCGTAATATGCCGATAAGTGCCGAGCACGATGTTGTTGGCCGCCAGCGAGTCCGCGGTCACGAAGAAGCCCAGGTTGCGCTTGACGATGCGGCGCTCGTCCTCCGTCAGCCCGTTCGGGTCCTTCCATAACGCGATGTCGCGCGTCATGTTGATTTCCTGCGGCATCCAGTGATTCGAGCAGGTCGCCAGGTATTTTTCCCAGGCCCACTTGTACTTGAACGGAACCAGCTGGTTCACGTCGGTCTTGCCGTTGATGATGCGCTTGTCCGAGGCGTTGACGCGGCGGCGTTCACCGCTTGCGGCCGGCACAACTGCGGCGGTGCTCGCGTGCGTTGCCGATGCCGGCAGCGCGGCGCCATCATTCAAGGTGCGCAGCGCGGGCTGCTGGCGGATGTCCGGAGAGGGTGAAAAAAGAGGCGGGAGTTCGGCCACGCGGTCGTTTCGCAAACCGCTGTTTGGCATGGCAGGCAATGAGGGCTTGACTTCTTCGTCCCAGGTCAACATAGATTTTCCAATGCTCGAATTATGAAAGCAGCCATGTGAAATGCAAAGTGTTCATTCACATCGCCATCATGGAGTGTTGCTCAATTGCATCGCATTTTCGGGATGCGGCGCGCTTCGATTTATTGACACGACTCGCATGTCGGATCATCGACGCCGCAGAACTGGATGTCGGTCGCGGGCATCGCGCTCAACTGTGATCGCGCGGCTGCGGCCGCCGCATCGAGTGCGCTTATGCCAACGCTCTCTTTCGCCGGACCGCTCGAGGAAACGGCATTCAGGCGACCCGCCGCGACCGTTGATTTTTCGGCGTGTGTAGCGCTCATTGTGCGCAGGTAATAGGTGGTCTTGAGGCCGCGCAGCCACGCGAGCTTGTAGGTGTCATCGAGCCTTTTCCCCGAAGCGCCGGCCATGTAGATGTTGAGCGACTGTGCCTGGTCGATCCACTTCTGACGCCGCGCCGCCGCTTCCACCAGCCAGGTGGCCTCGACCTCGAACGCGGTTGAGTACAGCGCCTTGACTTCCTGTGGCACGCGGTCGATCGGGCGCAGCGAGCCATCGAAGTGCTTGAGGTCCATGACCATGACGTCATCCCACAGGTTCAGTCGCTTGAGGTCGCGCACCAGGTAGTGGTTGATGACGGTGAACTCGCCCGACAGGTTGGACTTGACCGACAGGTTGCCGAAGCAGGGTTCGATCGAGGCATCCACGCCAATGATGTTGGAGATGGTGGCGGTCGGCGCGATCGCCACGCAATTGGAGTTGCGCATGCCATCTTGCGCAATCTTCTGGCGCAAGGCCTCCCAGTCCAGGCTGGCCGTGCGGTCCACTTCCACATAGCCGCCACGTGCCTGCGCCAGCAATTCCAGCGTGTCCAGCGGCAAAACGCCCTTGTCCCACAGCGACCCTTTGTAGCTTGAATATTTGCCGCGCTCCTTCGCGAGCTCGGTGGAGGCCCAGTACGCGTAATAGCAGATCGCTTCCATGGATCGATCGGCGAACTCGACCGCGGCCTGGCTGGCGTAGGGGATGCGCAACTCGTACAGGCTGTCCTGGAATCCCATCACGCCCAGGCCAACCGGACGGTGGCGAAGATTGGAGTCGCGGGCCTTCTTGACGGCGTAGTAATTGATGTCGATCACGTTGTCGAGCATGCGCATCGCGGTCACGATGGTTTTCTTGAGCTTGTCGTGATCGAGCACCTGGGCACCATCGGTCGCACCATCGGATGATTTCTTCAGATGCTGCAGCAGATTGACTGAGCCCAGATTGCACACCGCGGTTTCGGTATCGCTGGTATTGAGCGTGATCTCGGTGCACAGGTTGGACGAATGCACCACGCCGACGTGCTGCTGCGGGTTGCGCACGTTGCAGGCATCCTTGAACGTGATCCACGGATGGCCGGTCTCGAACAGCATGCTCAGCATCTTGCGCCACAAGTCGGTGGCCTGCACCTTGCGGCAGGGCTTGATCTCGCCGCGCCCGGCCTTTTCCTCGTAGGCGACATAGGCGCACTCGAAATCAGCGCCGAACTTGTCGTGCAGATCCGGCACGCTGTTGGGGGAAAACAGCGTCCATTCACCCTTTTCCATGACGCGTCGCATGAACAGGTCGGGCACCCAGTTCGCGGTATTCATATCGTGTGTGCGGCGGCGGTCGTCGCCCGTGTTCTTGCGCAACTCCAGGAATTCCTCGATATCCAGGTGCCAGGATTCCAGGTAGGTGCAGACGGCCCCCTTGCGTTTGCCGCCCTGGTTCACGGCCACGGCGGTGTCGTTGACGACCTTGAGGAACGGCACCACACCCTGCGATTCACCATTCGTGCCCTTGATGTGCGAGCCCAGCGCGCGCACGCGCGTCCAGTCGTTGCCCAGGCCGCCCGCGAATTTGGACAGCAGCGCGTTTTCCTTGATGGACTCGTAGATGCCGTCCAGGTCGTCCGGCACCGTGGTCAGGTAGCAGGACGAGAGCTGCGAACGCAGGGTCCCGCTGTTGAACAGGGTCGGCGTGCTCGACATGAAGTCGAACGAGGACAGCACTTCGTAGAACTCGATGGCGCGCGCCTCGCGGTCGATCTCACCCAGCGCCAGGCCCATCGCGACGCGCATGAAGAACACCTGCGGCAGCTCGATGCGGCTCTTGCGCACATGCAGGAAGTAGCGGTCGTACAGGGTTTGCAGACCCAGATAGTCGAACTTCAGGTCGCGTTCCGCCTTGAGTGCGGCACCCAGCTTTTTCAGGTCGAACTGCAGCAGCCGCTCGTCGAGCAGTTCCGCATCCACGCCCTTTCGGATCGCCAGCGGAAAGTAGTCCGCGTACTGCTGTGCCATCTCGGCCTGCGTGGCCTCCACGCCGAGCACCTCGCGGTTGATGGTGTGCAACAGCAGGCGCGCCGTGGCGTAGGTGTAGTCCGGGTCCTTTTCGATCAGCGTGCGCGCGGCCAGGATCGACGCCTTGTAGACTTCCTCCATCGGGACGCCGTCGTACAGGTTGCGCATGGTTTCCGCCACGATCGGATCCGGCTTGACATCGGCGCCCAGACCGGCGCAGGCCGATTTGATCAATCCCTCAAGCCGGCCCAGGTCCAGCGCCACGCGCCGGCCGCCATCGATGACGTGCAGCGTGGCCGCCTTGGGGGCTGCCTGGGTCGCCTGCTTGGCGCGCTCCTGGGTGCGCCGCTCACGGTAAAGAACGTAGGCGCGCGCGATCTCGTGATGACCGCCGCGCATCAGGCCGAGCTCGACCTGGTCCTGCACGTCTTCAATGTGAAAAGTTCCGCCGCCCGGGCGCGAGCGCATCATGGCGCGCACCACACCCTGGGTCAGGTTGTCGACGACTTCGCGCACGCTGGCCGACGCGGCGCCCTGCGTACCATGCACGGCCAGAAACGCCTTCATCATGGCGACGGCAATCTTGTTCGGCTCGAATGGAACGACCGAGCCGTTGCGGCGGATGATCTGGTAATGCGCCAGCGGGCTGGATGCCACGGGTCCCGCGCTGTCGGCGCCTCTGCCGGGGAACGCGCCGGCCGTGCGGCTGGTGTCTACAGGAGAAGATGAATTCGAAATTGCTTGCATTGTTTCCTCGTCTTTCGCAATTCTTGTGGGGGAATTTTTCGGGCCGGTGCGTGATGGGAACACTATAGCTAGTGTTTGGCGCCAACTCAAGCCACTACAGGTAGTGTATCGCCGTCGATACCCGCGTTACGGGTGCGACTCTGAAAACAGGCGCCGGCAGCGCGGGTCCGGCGGACGTCGTCGGCCGCTGGAGATCGGCCTGCAAGGCATTGCCAGAACAGGTGCTGTGGCCGCCGATCCAGCAATGATCGGCCTCACGAAGTCATTTTCCGTCCCCGGCCGCTTCTGGATTCACGATCCGATTCTGGCTGCGGCCTGCCGGGTGCCTTCGAACATGACTAATGCATACGAAAAAACAGGATCAGGCATTGGCTGGCGGCGCGGCGCCATCGGGAAAACACCGAGTCTGCCAACCCAGTGCGCGTTGCAAAAAAGCCCATTGAAAGCCGCTGCCCGGATCCTGCTTGCGCCCCGGCGCGATATGTTCGTGACCGGCGACATGCGCGACCGGGTAACGTTGTGCCAATGCAGCGCAAAGACCCGCCAGGGTTTCGTATTGGGCCGGCTCGAACGCGTTGCCCTCCAGACCTTCCAGCTCGATGCCGATCGAGTCGTCGTTGCAGTTGTCCCGTCCGCGGTAGTGCGAGCGCCCGGCGTGCCAGGCGCGTTCGTCGCAACTGACGAACTGCCATAACGCGCCATCGCGGCGAATCAGAAAGTGCGCCGACACCTGCATGCCGCGGATCGATTCGAAGTAGGGATGCGCGCTCCAGTCCAGCGTGTTGGTGAAAAGTTGCAGTATCTCGCCACCACCGTAGTGCCCGGGCGGCAGGCTGATGGAGTGCAGCACGATCAGGTCGATCAGCGCGCCGGCCGGACGCGCTCCTGCGTTGGGCGAGCGCAACATTCGTGCAAACCGATACCAGCCCTCCTGCCACAGGCCGCTGGCGGCATGGTTGTCAGGCGGTGTCGTCATGGGCGTCGTCGCCAAACGGGGTGGTGATGTTCAGGCGGGCGATCCGATAACGTATCTGGCGCAGGTTCAGGCCGAGCCGCGCGGCGGCGGCGGTGCGGTTGAAGCCGGTTTCCGTGAGCGTCTTGACCAGCACTTCGCGTTCCTGCTGATCCAGATAGCTTTGCAGGTCGCCGGGCACGGCGGGTACACCGGCAGGAGCCTGTCCCGGCACGAGATCCACCTGCAGTTCGCTGCCGTCGCTCAGGGCCACTGCGCGATGCAGCAGATTTTCGAGTTCGCGCACGTTGCCGCCGAGCGGATGTGCTGCCAGTTGCGCCAGCAGGGTGCTTGAAAGCGCGGGCACCGGCATGTCGGACTCCTGTGCGATCTTCCCGAGCAATGCTTCGCACAGGGCCGGCAGGTCGCTGCGCCGCTCACGCAGCGGCGGCACCGTGATTTCAATCACGTTGAGGCGGAAAAACAGATCTTGCCGGAAGCGCCCGGCCGTCACGTCGGCGGTCAGATCCCGATGCGTGGCGCTGACGATGCGCACATCCACCGCGTCTTCCTGCGTCGAGCCCAGCGGGCGCACGCTGCGCTCCTGGATGGCACGCAGCAGTTTGGACTGCATGGCCAGCGGCAGATCACCAATTTCATCGAGAAACAGCGTGCCCTTGCGCGCCGCCTGGAAATAACCGTCCCGGTCCTGGGTGGCGCCGGTGTAGGAGCCCTTTTTGGCACCGAAGAACTCTGCCTCGAGCAGGTTCTCGGGAATGGCGCCGCAGTTCACCGCGACAAAGGGAGCCTGCGCCCGATGGCTGCAGCCGTGAATAGCGCGCGCCACCAGTTCCTTGCCGGTGCCGGACTCGCCGCGCACCAGCACCGGCGCCATGCTGCGCGCTACCTTGACGATGCGCTGCTTGACCTGGCGCATCGGCTCGGAGTCACCGACCAGGCGCTGCAGCGATGCCGGGGCGCCGCCCGTTGCATCGGATGGGCTCGCGGGCTTGGCCGGGCCTGGCGTGCCGCGCCCGCTTTTGTAGATCTGGCCCGTGTCCTGGATGGCGGATGCCACCACGGCACGGAACTGCTTCAGGTCCACTGGCTTGGTGAGGTAGTCGAACGCACCGGCTTTCAGGGCCTCCACGGCGTTTTCGGCGGAACCGTAGGCCGTCATCACGATGCAGCGCTCGGCACGCTGCCCGGCCTGCATATCCGTCAGCAGTTCCATGCCCCGGCCGTCCGGCAGGCGCATGTCCGTGATGACCGCGTCGTAGCGCTTCTCTTCCAGCCAGCGCCTGGCCTCGGCCAGATTCCCTGCGGCGTCCACGTGATGGCCCTCGCGCGACAGGGTGAGTTCGTACAGGTCGCGCAGATCGGGTTCGTCGTCGACGACCAGGACCTGCGCCCGGGACTGAGAGGAGCTGGCTGACATGGCTAGACACGCATTGTGTCAAATAGGAGGCGTGGCAGAACGGAAAACGACAAAAAACGCATTGCCTTCACGTTCGCCACCGCCGTTGCCTCGACGGTTTCGCTCATATCCGATGAGCGCGCCATGGCGTTCGCACAGCTCGCGGCAAATGTACAGACCCAGGCCGCTGGAGCGACTCTCCGAGGAGAAAAAAGGTTCGAACAGATGGCGTTCCACGCTCGGCTCGAGCGGCGAGCCATCGCTCCAGACCTCCAGCCGCGCCTGACCAGGCGTGGGTGAATGGGTCGAAACCTGAAGGGACTCGGGTACATGGCTGGCGTACCGAAAGGCATTGTCCAGCAGGTTCACCAAGACCCGGCGCAGGTGATCGGCGTCGAAGGCCACTTGCATATGCGCCGCCTTCAGTGCCAGTCCGATGGTGCGGCCACTGCTGGCGTGCCGCGCCCAGTCCATGCAGATGTCCTGAACCGTGGCGTCCAGATTCAGCGAGGCGGGCAGGGACAGGCCGGATTTTTGCTGCGCCCGCGAAACGTCCAGCACGTCCTCCACGATGCGAGACAGCCGTTGCGCATTCTGCGCCACCATCAATCCCAGGCGCCGTTGCGCCGGCTCGATCAAATCCTCGTTGAGCAACGCATTCGCCTGGGTGATGGCGGCGAGCGGGTTGCGTATTTCGTGCGCGACCGCAGCCGACATGCGCCCCATCGCGGCCAGCTTTTCGGTGCGCAGGCGTGCCTCCATCTCGCGCAGATCCTGCAAAAACATCACGCACAGGCTCTCCACCTCGTCGTCGTGGGTCGCCGTCAGGCGCGTACGGGCACGCACGCGGCAGGCGTACTGTCCGGCATGTTCAATGACCAGGTCGGCGATCTGGTCGCCGCGCTGGCGAAAGGTCAGGCGCGCCAGTTCGGCCACCGCGCGCCAGGCCGGCTTCGAATCGAGAACGAATGGCGCCATCGGGGCCGGGGTGCCGGCGCCGAGCAACCCGCGTGCTGCCGGATTGGCGGCACGCACCACGCCCTTGGCATCGGCGACCAGCACACCATCCGTCAGACTTTCGATCACCAGTTCGTTGACATGGGTCTGGATTCGCACCGCGAGCCCGCTGCGGCGTGCCCGCAGTTCCTCGCGCACCAGACGGGTGGCGAGTTGGTGCGTCAAATAGGCGACGATGAACAGGCCGATGCCGGCCAGCCCGGCCTGCAGGAAATGTGAGGCCATGTCTCCCGTGGCCTGCAACGAGGTCCGCCAGGCGTCCATCAGCAGTATCAGGGTCACACCCGCGGCCGTGCCCAGCGCGAGCAATACCGAGCCGAGCACCGACGCCAGCAGCACCGGCAAGGCATACAACGGGGTGTAGTTGATCGCATTGCCCTGGGAAAACTGCAGCGCCGTGAACACCAGCACATCCACGCCGATGGTGAATACCCACTGGGGATCGAAGTTCTGACCGGGCCAGCGCGGGCGAGCATAAATCCGCACGGCGAGCGTCACGGCCAGATAGGTGGCGCACAGCGCCATCAGCCATTTGTGGACCGGCTGACCCAGGCCAACCATCGAGACTTGCAGCAGCAGTAGCAACAGGCCGACCGTGACGCGCGCCGTCATGAAGCCGCGCCAAAGGCGCACGATCGCCAGATTCTGCTGCACCGATTTGGCGATGCGCTCGGGTTCGAGCGGGCCGAACCAGGATGCGGCCTCTGGCGAACCGCTCATTCAGTCCTCCGCGCGGCGCCGGTGCTCGGCGCAGCAGTAATAGGCGCCGTGCCGACCCGCCACCGCGTCGGTCTTGGGTACGTGCACGGCGCAGTCGTTGCAGCGCACCATGTCCTGCAGCAACGGCCGCGGCGCGGCGGAACGAGCGGCGCGCCGCAGCGCCTGGTCGGCATCGCGGCGCTGGCGCCACAACCAGGCGATGCCCAGCGCGGCCAGCAGAAGGATCAACTTCATGGGGTGCGCCTGAGAATCACTTCGAGCACGAAGCGCGACCCGACATAGGCCAGCAGCAGCAGCCCCGAACCCGCGTACAGAAAACGGACCGCCGTGCGGCCACGCCAGCCGAAGCGCGCGCGCCCCAGCAGCAAGACGGCGAACGTGAGCCAAGACAGGATGGAAAAAACGGTCTTGCGGTCCCACTGCCAGCCCGGGCCGGTACCGGTCGGACCATACAGGGCTTCGGCGAACAGCCATCCCGCCAGCAAGGTGGCCGAGAGCAGGACAAAGCCGACCGTGACGAAGCGAAAGGTCAGCCGTTCCAGCATCAGCAGCGGCACGCCAGTGTGCGCGTCGGCGGCCAGCCGAATCTGCTTTTCGGCGCGCGTCATGAGCCAGGCATGCAATACCGCGGTGGCAAACAGGCCATAGGACGCGATACCGAGGGCCAGATGCAGCGGCAGCCAGGGCGAGGTGTCGTGCAGCGGCGCGCCCGGAAATGCGAGCGCCAGCAGCACGGCTACGCCCCCCAGCGTCGCCAGCGCCCAGCGCACGGGCAGTTGCGGCAACAGGCGGCTTTCCACCCCGTAAATGGTCAGCACGAGCCAGGCGGTCATGGACAGTGCCGGTGCAAATCCGAAGTGCGGTGTGCCCACCAGCAACCCCCAGCCCAGCACCAGCGCGTGCAGCAGCCAGCCCAGCACCAGACAGGCGCGCGCCACCGCAACCGGCATGCGCGTGGCGGCGGCGGCCGGCACCGCATAGGCAATCGCTACCGCCACACTCAGGACGGCGGGCGCCAGGCTCGCGCTGGGTAAAATCATGGGGTACAGTTTAGCGGCTCGGTCGTCCTCGACAGACATTCCCGGCATTCATTCGTCTCCACCACAGGTTGCGCGCCAGGCGCATCGATTCC
>DATNBD010000029.1:0-10817 GCA_035572155.1 Rhodoferax sp. | reverse complement strand
CCCGGCGGACTCAGGCTCCGTCTTTGGTTTTTTCTTCGAGTTCCTTCAATCGCGCACGAAGAGCACCGTCCGCAAGATAGCGTGCGGTGCAATCGCGGCCCACGGCCAGTGCGCCGACGACGGCACCGGCCTCGTCGCGTACCAGCGCGAAACTCAGGTCCACGTACAGCTTGGCTCCGTTCTTGTGCATCGAGCGGGTCGTCAGCACACGATTCACGTACTTTTGCTGCCCGGTATCTACGGCGTGATTGAAGCCCTCCCAGTGGGCGCGCCGCAGACGCTCCGGGATGATGATGTCCAGACTTTGCCCCATCGCTTCATCGGCGGTATGTCCAAAAACATTTACCGCGCCTCCGTTCCATAAACGGATCAGACCTTTGCGGTCGGCGAAGATGATGGCCTCGGGTGCCTGCTCGACGATGGCTCGACACAAGTCCGGGCCTGTATTTCCGATTGGGTCGCTTTGTTGCATTTTGACTCCCGGCCGAAGTTTCGCAGATCGTCAGTGTCGAATGAAATCGATCACGACGCCGTCCGGTCCGCGTTGGCGGTAGGCGATCTCCACCGCGTCAGCGTAGCGTGCCTGCAATTGCTGCAGCAACGGCAACGGGTCGTGGTCGTTCACAAAGCGCATGCTCTCACCCGCGCGCAGTGCATCGAGCGCGCCAAAGATGGCGGCATGGCGAAACCGCTTGGCAATGCCCCGCGCATCAAAGGGATAGAGCGCATCGGGGGACAGATGCGAGTGGGGCTGAATGGGGTCCATGTATTGAGTCGGTTTAAAAAAATGAGCGCGCGCAATAGGCTACGCAAGGGCGCAGCCCGGTATTAACGTTCGAGCTTGTCCCGCTTGTCAGTAACGTTCGCCCATTCGTCGGCGTCCGGCAACGCCGCCTTGGTCCGGGTAATGGGTTTCCACAATCGAGCCAGTTCGGCATTCAAGGGGGTGAAGTCCTGTTGGTCGGCCGGGACGTCTTCTTCGGCATAGATGGCATTGACCGGGCATTCGGGCACGCACACGGCGCAGTCAATGCAATCGTCGGGGTCGATGGCCAGGAAGTTGGGCCCTTCGCGGAACGCATCGACCGGGCACACATCGACACAGTCGGTGTACTTGCACTTGATGCAGGCTTCGGTAACGACAAAAGTCATGCCGGTCACCTCAACTGCGGAGGTCGGCGGCGGTTGCGACTTCAGAGGACATGAAAGATCTTTCTCGGAGGGTCAGGTTGGACACTGAATCTTTGAAGATGTATTATGAATCTTGCTTAAATATATCACTGGCTTTTTGATAAAGCAATATTTTAAATAAATCTTCAAGCTTATGCGGCTGACGACCTTTTCCGATTACAGCCTGCGGGTGCTGATGTATCTCGCCCTGCAAGACGATCGCCTCGCAACGATTCAGGAGATCGCCACGGCCTATGACATTTCGGAAAGCCATCTGATGAAGGTGGTGCATCAGCTCGCGCGCAGCGGCGTGGTCGAAACGGTACGTGGCAAAGGCGGTGGCCTGCGGCTGGCACTGGAGCCGGAGCAGATTCGTTTGGGTCAGGTGGTGCGGCAGGCGGAAGGGGATGGCCCGATTGTCGAATGCCTGTCCGGCGAGCCCGCGTGTTGCCGTATTGCATCGGTGTGCCGGCTTCCGGGCGTTCTGGTGCGCGCGTTCAATGCGCTGTATGCAGAACTCGATCGCTATACGCTCGCCGATCTGATGCAGGAGCCGAGCGAATTCAAACGCGTGCTGGTGCTGGACCAGGAGTGAGCCGGCCCGGCCTCGGAGGCCGGGAAAAGACACTGCGCAAAGGCTCTCGAGCACATTTTCATAACATTCATATAATATGCATGTTATGAATGAAGCCATTGCACAGTCTGGCGGTGCCGGAGCAATCGAGCCGGCCAGCCCGGGGCGGGCACTCATCATCCAGTTGGTTCACACGTTCTACGCGGATGTCCGGTCGGATCGAATTCTTGGACCTACCTTCGATGCCGTGATTGAGGATCGGTGGGAGCCGCATCTGGCGCGCATGGTCGAGTTCTGGTGCACCGTGATGCTGGAGACGCGCAGTTTCAAGGGCAATGTTTTTGCCAAACATATGGCGGTGCCGGGTGTCACGCCCGGGCATTTCAGCCGCTGGCTCGCGTACTGGTTCTCGCGTACGAACGAGTTTTTTTTGCCTGCCGCCGCCGTGGTGCTGCAACGGGCCGCCTTGGGCATTGCGAAGATGCTTTACCGCGGCTACTTCGGGGCTGGCGCTGACTTCGCGGCAATCGTGTCCGAGACGCGCGAGGCGGCCCGAGCGGGAAAACCGGCGGCCCTGCCGGCGCAGGATTTTTGCTCGTAGCCAATGAACCGGGCCGCGTCCGCGAAGCATCGAATTTGTTTTTACTGGAGTTCAAATGAGTCTCAAAGTTTTGTTGCTGGAAGATGTACATGCCAGCGCCACTCCTGTCCTGCAAGCGATTCGCGACATCGAAATCGTCCGGCTCAAACACGCGCCGGACGCCAAGGAGTTGCGAACCCTGCTCGGCGATGTGAACGTGCTGGGGCTGCGCTCACGTACCCGGCTCACTCGCGAGGTGTTGGAGCATGCCCCGCGCCTGCAGGCGGTGGGCTCGTATTGCACGGGCACCAACAACCTCGACCTGAACGAGCTGACGCAACGCGGAGTCGGCGTCTTCAACGGGCCGTTTTCCAACACGCGATCAGTGGCAGAGCTGGTGATCGGCCACGCCATCCATCTGCTGCGCCGCGTCCCCGAGCGCCACGCCGCTGCCGTACGTGGTGCGTGGCTGAAGGACGCAAAAGGTTCCAACGAGCTTCGTGGCAAGACGCTGGGAATCGTCGGGTACGGCAAGATCGGGACCCAGACCGGCCTGCTGGCCGAAGCCATTGGCATGCACGTGATCTATTACGACATCGAGGCCTGCCTGCCGCTCGGCAATGCTACGCCGGCCGCGTCACTCGAAGCGCTTCTGCGCGCAGCGGATGTGGTCACGCTGCACGTCCCGGAGACCGAGCGCACGCGCCAGTTGATTGACGGGACCCGGCTGGCGCAGATGAAGGACGACGCGGCGCTGATCAATCTGGCGCGCGGCCAGGCGGTCGATATCGATGCGCTGTACGTAGCGCTGCGCAGCGGGCGGCTGCGCGGTGCGGCCATCGACGTGTTTCCGCTGGAGCCGGCGTCCAGGGCCGATACCTTTGAATCGCCGCTGCGCACACTGGACAACGTCATCCTGACGCCGCATGTGGGCGGGTCCACCTTCGAGGCGCAGCGCAACCTGGGGGTCGAGGTGTCGGAGAAACTGCGCGACTACCTGCTGTCCGGCGCGGTGCGTGGCAGCGTCAACCTGCCGGAGCTGTCGGTGGGCGTTCTGCGGGCGCCATGCCGCCTGGTGCATATCCATCATGACCGTCCGGGCGTCATGTCAAGGCTCAATGGGCTCCTGTCCACGGCCGGCCTCAATGTGTCGCAACTGCACCTGGAGACGCAGGGCGGGATCGGGGTGGCGGCAATCGACCTGAGCGCGCCACTGGATACGCCCACCTTGCAAGCCATTGCGCGGGCCGAGGGAACGATCCGGGCCTTTACCGTGCAACCCTCGTCGGCGCGGGTGCAACTGGCGGCGTAATTGCGGTGGGTGTGGCTGGCGTTGCGCCCAGCCGCATCATCTGGCGGAACGCCAGCACACCCAGGACCAGCGCCAGCAGGACCAGGCCGGTCCCTGTATTGCTCTGGTCGTCGGTCAGATAATTCGCGCACAAGCGTGACGTGGTGTCCATGTAAAGCAGGCCGGCGGTAGCGGTTGTCCACGACAGGTTACCAACAAAAAACAACAAGACCTCTGGCGCCATGCGTCGCCAACTGCTCGCCAGCATGAATCCGCACAGCCACCAGCTGGCGTACTTCACTGCCGCGACGGAAGGGGCCAACAGCGTGGCATCGAGCGCAGCAGGAATCATCCAGAACATGGCGACACAGGTGACGATGCTTGCGCACGTCAGGCCGCCCCAGTCCAGCAGGACCAGTACGTGGCCAATGCGAGGGAATCGCCGCGTCGCCGCCGGCAGGATCAGATCGCGTGCTGCCCAGCCTGCTGCAAGTAGCGTCGGGAACTCGACAAGCATGTGCAGCAGCATTTCGCTTTCGAGGCGGTGGCGCAACATAGGCCACAAAAGTATCAGTGGCGCAATGGCGAGCCCTGTCATCAGAACGCGGACAGTCTTTCGCATGGGCAGTCTCTGCGTCATGGCGCTTTGGGTGGTGTTGCCGCGAGCTTCTCGGCGGCGGCAAGGGCCAGGGGCCACTGGTCGAAGTCGTACAGACCGCGCAGTCTCCCCGAGGCGTCGAGAAGATGGATGGCTCCGTTATGGATAAAACCGCCCTGGCCGTCTGGAATCGCAATCACTTTCAGCGACCGCATCAGCGTACGAGTGTCCGAGGCCGTGGCCGGTATCGCGAGCGTCCAAAGCGCGGGATTGATCCGATGCTCATGGGCGTACGTGCGCAAGCTATCCGGGTCGTCGTGCTTTGCATCGAACGAAATGGAGACCAGGTGCACGGCTTTCAATGCAGGATTCACGCCTCGCTGCGTTTCCAGCCGCGCTTGCATCTGCCGGTATTCGTCGCCCAGCGCGCGGCAAATCGTGGGGCAGCGGGTATAGATGAAATCGACCAGATAGGCGGCGGGCGCGCCGCTGCTCGTACTGCGCCAGAGAGTCACGGGTGCCGTGCCCATCTGGCGCAGCGGCACCTGTGCGGCGCGCAGTTCTCCGGCCTGGATTTGCATTTGCCGATGGCCCTCGAATGTCCATAGCTCGAAGTTGCGCGTATATCGGTAGAGCCCAGCCAGAAAAACCACCACCACGGTAATGCTCAGCACCACCGTCAGGCGTCGTGCCAGCGGTGTGTCGGCGAGAAGGACAGAGTCCGGCACGATCTATTTTCAGTCGGGTCGTGGATTACTTCATCGAATCGAGCTCGGAGTCACCCTTGAACGGCGCGGTACGCGCTGCCGTATCCTTGCGCACTGCTGCAACCGCTTCCGATGTGATGGGGCCGCCCGTGTTGCCCCAATGGCTGCGAACGTACGTCAATACGGCCGCAATCTCGGGATCCTGCAATTGACCCTGGAACGTCGGCATGGTGCCGTTGAAGGGGCTGCCCTTGACGGTCAGCGGGCCGCTGATCCCGTGGAGCACGATGGCGACCAGCGTGGTCTCTTTTCCCGCGACCCAATCCGAACCCGCGAGCGGTGGGAATACCCCCGGAAGTCCCATGCCGGTCGCTTGGTGGCATGCGGCACAGTGCGACGCGAACACGGCCGCGCCGTCGACGGCTGCGCCGGCCGCGAGCTTTGGCGCGCCTTGCAGATCGGATGCCGTGCGGTCATCGCCCCAGGCAGACGGCGTGTTCAGCGTGGTGCGCATGATATACACCACGCCAAAGACGAACAGCGCAATGACCAGCAAGATGATGAACCAGGGGGTCGGGTTCGCACCTTCGACCGGCTCTGGATTTTCGCGCTCTTGCTGCGGCAGGATTTCAGGCGTCGTCATGGTGTTCGGCTCCAGTGTTGCTCAGGGCTTGGCCGGAGCCGGTGCGATGGGTTCGGTCGATGTCGTGGCGGGATCGATGGCCGGAAAACTGCGGTTCAGGGACAGCAGGTATTTCACCAGGTCAACCGCTTCCGGGCGTGCCACGACCACCTTGCCGGCCGGCGCATAGCCTGGCGGCAGTGTCACGACCACGTCGTCGGTCTCTGCCTTTGCCTTGGCCTCGAACAGGAATGGAAACGCCGGCATGATGCTGCCGGGCACGTAGGCCCGAGGTTCGTACAGGTGACCCAGGTTCCATTGCTCGCTCGGTTGGCGCACCCCGACGTTCATCAGGTCGGGACCGGTGCGCATGTCGCCAAGCAAGGGCGGCGTGTCGTAGGCGTAGTCACCGGCAACCGTGGCACGGCCCCAGCCGCGCGCGAAATCTGCGGGGGCGAACCCCTTCGAGCGCGGCTGTTGGGTATGGCAATAGACGCAGCCATTGCTGATGTACACCTGTCGCCCGCGCAGTTCGGCGCTGGTGTAAGGTTTCAGGCCCGGCGTGGGGGTGACGTCATGGAGTTCGAGGTAAGGCAGCACCACGAGAGCACTGACCGACAGTGCCAGCATGACCATGGCACCGCCAAGGAGCTTGGTCTCGCTTTTCATGATGCGGCCTTCTTTCCAAGAACGCCCGGAAACAGCGCAGGCTGGTTGCGATTCGGACCGTAATTGAGCACCATTGCAATGAAGTGCGCTGCGAATATCAGGTGCCCAATACCCATGATGGCCCCCCCCCAACTGCGGGCCTTGAGGTACGGTATCGTCAGCGCTACTGAGTCCATGAAGGGACGGGTTGCATCCAGCATGGCTTCACCCTGCAGCCAGCCGCCGATCGTCAAGCTGATGAAGTACAGGGCGAAACCGCCGCTGACCAGCCAGAAGTGGGCGGAAATCAATCGGGGGTAGGGCCACTCGCGCCCCGTGATGCGCGGCATCACGAAATACATGGCGCCAAAAAACACCAGCGTGACGAAACCGTACAAACCCAGATGCGCGTGAGCAACGGTGAAATGCGTGAAGTGGGTGATGCGATTCACGCTGCGCAACGCCTCGAACGAGCCTTGCAGCGAACTGGCGGCATACATCAAACCACCGACACCGATGAAGCGCAGCGTCGGCGAGTAGCGGAAGGTGGACAGATGCCCCTCCAGGGTCTGATACATGTTCACGGAGAACGCCGCCACCGGGATGATCATCATCATGCTTTGCACGATCGACAAAGTGATCATCCATTCCGGAACCGGGCCGCCGATCAGGTGGTGGCCACCGACCTGGCCGTAGAAAAAAGCCAATGCCCAGAACCCGAGCAGGGACAGGTTGTAGGACCGGATGGGGCGTCCGATGATTTTGGGCAGGAAGTAGTAGATGGAAGCCAGTGCCAGGGGCGTGTAGAACAACCCCAGCACGTTGTGGCCAAACCACCAGTTCATGGTGGCAGCCTGCACGCCGTGGTAGAGGAACGGGAGTTTGGCCGTGATGAACAGCACAGGGAACCAGAACAACGCGGCCCCCATGTACCAGACGGACACATAAAGGTGTTCGACTCGGCGGTTCACCAGCGTCAACACCAGTGGCATGCCAATCAAGGCTCCGCCGACTGCCATCAGAATGGACACCTGCCACGGCATTTCAAGCCACATGAGGCCCGCGTTGAATCCCGCGGCAATGGCCCCGAGGCCTGCAATCAGGCCGGCGTTCCACAAAATGGCACCCAAAAATGCGAAGCGCATGCCTATCAGCGGCGTTTTGAGTACGCGCGGAATGACGAACAATACCGTTCCCAGACCAGCCATCGGCGCCCAGCCGTAAGCGACTGAATTGAGGTGGAGGGTCCGGATGATCCCGAACGTCAACCACTGCTGCGAGGTGAGCCAGTCCGGGTCGTGCAGCTTGATCGAGGCAGTCAGACCCGCGGCCGATGCCACCAGCAGCCAGACCATGGCACAGCAGTAGAAGAAAAATATCAACGGGCCGGTGGATGCATCCGCGCTGGCTCGCTCGGCAATTTCCTGCGGGTCGCCATGCGCGGCGGTTCCGGTACCCGCGGTGTCGACGGCGCCTTGCAACGCACGCTGGGAACTGGCCGTTCCCGCTGGCTCCTCGATCCGGCCAATTTCGCCGGGTGCAAAGATGACCTCGGCGCCGGCGCTGGTGCGATCAAACAGGCCGGCGCGTTGCGACCAGATGAAGACCACCAGCGCGACGAACGAAATGACGAACGCCGACAGCAAAATGGCAGCTGGGTTCATGGAGACCTCCTCAGGTTGGATTCGTTCTGGAATGCGACGAAACGCCTTCTTTTTGGCTCATGGTAGGCGAAAGTTGGAGCATTAGCCATCCTTCCCGTCCAGTCGGGTCTGTAGCAGCCATGGCGTGTAAATGGCCAGGTAGATCCCGAAAGCGGCAGCCCACGCCAGCGCGGCGCCTGCCAGCGAGATCATCAGCAGGTGGGCCGACAGCAATGGCAAAAACACTCGCAGGAGCGCTGCCGTCATTACCAGTAAGTAAGCCAGCACTTCCGGCCTGGATGCCTTCAGGGGACGGCCTGTATGGCCGCGCGCGGTCCGCGTGATCATCCCGATGATGAGGCCGCCGGTCGCGCCCACCGCAAGCGCATGCACCCCGGCGGACACGGGCAGCATCCCGATCCCGGACAGCGCCAGAAGGCCCAATCCCAGCGGAATCCACGCATAGGATGCATGAAGTATCCACAGGATGGGCCGGTTGCCGGCAGCGCGCGGCCGCCAGCGCCATTGACGCACGACATGCAGCGCTGTGGCCAGCAACAGCACCGTCAATGCGACAGCGCCTGCGGGTATGCAGACCCACAGTGTCAGGCCCAATGCGGTGGTTGCCAGTGTCGCCATCTCCAGCTTTCGGCCCGTCACCAGCTTCAGCCCCGGAGTCGCATTATTCATGAATGCAGGGATGACGCGCCCCGTGATCACGCATTCAATCATCACGATCAGCGCAAGGCAGGCCAGCAGCGGCTGCATCGGTGAAATGACAAGGAACCCCATGACGGCCAGATGGAAAGCGAGGTTGGCCAGCGCCATCAAGATCAACAGCATGATCAGAGGCAGGTTGCGCCGATTCCGGGCGCGTACCAGGACATCGGCCAGGGCGATGGCGACCAGAGGCAGGAGCGCCAGGTCGAACACCGCATAGACGGGATAGGGTCCGGTCACAGCCGTGATGCGAGCGGCCAGCCAAAGAAGCCCAAGCGCGCCGAGCACGATTCCGCGTGGCGTCGCCAATCCGGTCCATGCCTTGACGGCGGTCAGCAGAAAGCCAACGATCACGGTCGCGGCAAACCCGAAGAGCATCTCGTGGGCATGCCACAAAATAGCAGGCAACGACGGTTGGAAAGGGATTTGCCCGAGATACACGGCAGCCCACCAGGGGACAGCCAGCGCAGCGAACAGTGCTGCGCCAAGGTAAAAAGGCCGAAAACCGAGGCGCAGCAAGGGCAGCCCCCGCACGGGTGGCGTGCTCCCGGTCGCGTCAGGTCGCAGCGGAATGGAAGGCAGTTTCATGACCTTGGGCGGCTGGATCGCCAGCGTCTCTATAAGAACTATTTTAAATGAATGTTATAGTGAATTGTACTTCAAGGCAATGCCCGAAAAGAAGTTTTATGGACCTGTCGGCGCTGGTGCCGCCGGCCGACGGATGCTTGAAAAGGACGCCAGAACCGAATGAACTATGAAGTCGTGAAGTCGCTGCACATTAGCTGCGTGGCCCTCAGCATCAGCCTGTTTACCTTGCGCGCGGCCCTGCAGTGGCAGAACGTGGCGTGGCGCCGCTGGCGTGTGCTGCGAATTGCCCCGCACGTCGTGGACACGGTGCTGCTGGGGTCGGCGCTGTGGCTCTGCTGGATCATCGGGCAATATCCTTTCGTGCAGGGTTGGCTCACGGCCAAGGTATTGGCACTGGTGGCCTATATCCTGCTGGGACGGATGGCCCTGGGGCGGAACACCGCAAAGGGACAACGCCTGGCGGCGTTCGTCGCGGCGCTGTGCTGCGTGGGCTATATCGTGGGCGTGGCGCTGACCCACTCGCCCACGTGGGGACGGTAGCGCACGTTCAGGACGGGTTGCCCAGAACCATTTCGCGCAGCTTGAGTTTCTGAATCTTGCCCGACGGCGTCGTGGGCATCGCGTCTTTCAGCAACGCGCTCGGGCATGTTTGTCGGGGTACTGTGCGGCGCACCGTGGTCCTTGAGCCACAGGGTCTGGAGGCACAACAGGCGTGCCGCCTCGGCCTGGGTGTCGAGTTCGGCCAGTGGATGAGACACCTCCTGGAACGCCGATAGCGGCTTGCCGAAGGCCTCGCGCTGCGCCACGTAGTCCCAGGCTTCTTCCAATGCCACGCGGGCCACGGCGAGCACCTGCAGGCCGATCAGCGCGCGAGAGAAATCGAAACCCTGCATCACCTGGGCAAAGCCCTGGTTCTCGTCGCCGAGCCGGTGACTCGCCGGCACGCGCACGTTCTCGAAGAAGATCGAGCCGCGCCCGATGGCGCGCTGGCCGCGGCAGTCGAACCGGTTCGTGGTGATGCCCGGCAGGTTCATCGGAACCAGCAGGGCCGTGACGCCGTGAGCTGCTGATTCCACCGACCCGGTGCGGCCGTACACGATCGCCGCATCGGCCTGGTCGGCGGCCGAAATCGAGGTTTTCTCGCCGTTCACGACGTACTTGTTGCCGATCCGTTCGAAGCACAGGCGCAGATTGCCCGCATCGGAACCGCCGCGCGGCTCGGTCAGCGCGATCGCGAACAGCGCCTCGCCCTGCGTTAGTTTCGCCAGCCACGGCCGCGCCACCTCGGGCCGGCCATGCTGCGACAGGATCTGGCCGTTCAGCGAGGCCAGCAGGTTGATATAGCTGATGGACAGATCTGCGCGCGTGCTCGGCCAGTGCCGCAAGGTCTTCGTCGATGGAGGGGGAGCTGCCCCTACCCGATGAAGCCCGTTCAGGCTGAACGCTGCGCCGTCGAAGGAAACCGGGGCGCGCGCTTTTCCCGCAGCGCCGTGTAGCCTTCAATCACGTCAGGGCCCAGGAAGCAAAGCATTTCGTAGGCCGCCGATTGATCGAAGATCGGGCCAGCGTTGCGGATCCAGCTGTTCAGCGCACGCTTGGTGAGCCGGATCGCAGGTTGCGAGCCGGTGGCGATCACGCCGGCCACGCGCAGCGCTTCGTCCAGCACCTGTTCCCTG
>DATNBD010000028.1:0-3167 GCA_035572155.1 Rhodoferax sp. | reverse complement strand
CGGCTCGAAGCGCAGGCTGTAATCCATCGCGATGGTGCCGGAATAGACATCGCTCAGGAGCTGCCCCGACAGCGTCAGATCCAGCGCCGTCGCGATGCGGTTGCGCTCGGGCAGCAGCGACAGGCGTGGCGTCTGCAACTGCAGTTCCAGCAGGTCACCCAGGCTTTGGCTGTACGGAAAGCGCTTGGCAACGGCCTGCTGCAGCTGGGCTTGCGAAATGGTGTAGCGGATCGGACCGAGGCCCAGCAGCGGCTTCGCGCAGACAGCGAGCGATGCGCTGAATGCGACAACGGCGAGCCAGCGAAACAGGGGCTTCATGGGTCACTCTTGAGCGAAGAATCTGCATTGTGCCTGCACAGGCCGTGTCTGGCCTTTACGCCGGATTTACCCGCTGCAGCCCGAAAAGCGCTTTAATGCAAGCGTGTGCTGCCGCGCGCCGGCGTTGCGGCGAAAGGAGGGCCCATGAACCCGCGTACCTTCTACCCATGCGTCGCGACGCTGGCGCTCGCGGCCGGTCTGATGGCCCCGGCGGCAGACGCGCAGCAGACCCCAGACGGCACCGGACTGTACCTGGGCGGCGTGGTTTCCCTTGACCAGACCGGCGACCTCGGCCCCAAAATAGACGCGGCGCTGGCCGGCCAGGGCTATCGCAGCAACAGCACGGCCGATTCCTGGAGCGCCAACCCCGGCCTGCGCCTGGGCTACCGGTTCAGCCCGAACTTCGCTCTGGAAGGCAGCTATGACCGCGTGGGCAGCCTGGGTCTGCAGTCGGCCTTTTCCGCGCCGGCGCCGGACACCGCCGCGGGCAACTGGAAATCCTGGGGGCTCGGCCTGCATGCGCTGGGCATCCTGCCGCTCGGCTCGAAGTGGTCGGTGTACGGCCGCCTTGGTGTCGAACAGTGGCACACCAGCCTGAGCCTGACATCGAACGCGGGCGGGCCGACCCGCGTGTCCAGCAGCGACGAAAACACCTCGCTGGCGCTGGGCGCCGGCGTCAGCTATGCGCTGACGCTCAATGTGGACGCCACCGCGGAGCTGATCCACTACACCCGCTTAGGCGACGCCGCCAGTACCGGTGGCACCGGGTTGAACGAACTCAGCCTGGGCTTGCGCTATCACTTTCCGTGAGTGCGCGCGCGGCGGCCCCGGGGCTACCCCGAAGCGTTCGCACCGCGCCGGAACCGGAACACGGCCGTGCCGGCACGCGCATTGGCCAGAAAATGCAGTTCGCGCCCATCCTGCAAACCGAATGCGTCCAGAATCTGCAGGCTGTTTTTCCGCGCCAACGCGTCGAAGTCTCGATAGGTACCGACTCGGATGTTGGGCGTGTCGTACCACTGGTAGGGCAGGCGGCGCGTCACGGGCATGCGCCCCCGCAGCACGCTCAGGCGGTTTGGCCAATGCGCGAAATTGGGGAAGGCGACGATGCCGATGCGCCCCACCCGCGCCGTTTCGCGCAGCATGACTTCGGCATTGCGCAGGTGCTGCAAGGTGTCGATCTGCAGCACCACGTCGAACGAGGCGTCGTCGAACATGGCCAGCCCTTCATCCAGGTTGAGCTGGATCACGTTGACGCCGCGCTTGACGCAGGCCTGCACATTGGCATCGGCAATCTCGATGCCGTAGCCGCTGCAGCCGCGCTCGGCCTGCAGGTGCGCGAGCAGCGCGCCATCGCCACAGCCCAGGTCCAGCACGCGCGCCCCTTCGGGTACCAGGCGGGCGATCGACGACATGGTGGGCACATCGCTCATTGCGCGACCTCCGAGGGGCGCATCGGATTGGCCACTTTACTATCAAAATAAGAGCGAACAATTCCAATGTAGCGTGGGTCATCAAGCAAAAAAGCATCGTGCCCATGGGGCGCATCGATCTCCGCGTAGCTGACCTCGCAGTGGTTGTCGAGCAGCGCCTTGACGGTCTCGCGGCTGCGCTGGGGCGAGAAGCGCCAGTCGGTCGTGAAGCTGATCACCAGAAAGCCGGCGCGGGCGCGGGCCAGCGCCGCGCTCAGGTCGCCGCCGCAGCGCCGCGCGGGATCGAAATAATCGAGCGCGCGCGTGATCAGCAGGTAGCTGTTGGCATCGAAATATTCGGCGAACTTGTTGCCCTGGTGGCGCAGGTAGCTCTCGATCTGGAACTCGACGTCCTGCGTCGTGTATTGGTAGGAGTCGCGCAGGTCCGGCGACGGGCCGCCCCTAGCCGGACCGGCCCCCTCGGGGGGCAGCGAACCTCGCGAAGCGGGGAGCGTGGGGGCTCTGAGACTGCGCCCGAATTTCTGGTTCATCACGTCGTCGGAGAGGTAGGTGATGTGACCGATCATGCGGGCAATGCGCAGCCCGCGCCTGGGAATCACGCCGTGTTCGTAGAAATTGCCGCCGTGAAAGTCCGGATCGGTCACGATGGCACGACGCGCCACCTCGTTGAAGGCGATGTTCTCGGCCGTGAGGTTCGGCGCGCTGGCCACCACCACGGCGTGGCGCACACGCTGCGGGTATTGCAGCGTCCAGGAGAGCGCCTGCATGCCGCCCAGGCTGCCACCCATGACGGCGGCCAGCACCTCGATGCCCAGCCGCTCCAGCAGCCGGGCCTGGGCATCGACCCAATCTTCCACGGTCACCACCGGAAAGTCGGCGCCATAGACCTTGCCGGAGCCCGCGGGCGCATCCGGGTCGGGCTGCATCGGGCCGGTGGAACCAAAGCAGGAGCCGAGGTTGTTGACGCCGATGACGAAGAATTTGTCGGTGTCCACCGGCTTGCCCGGGCCGATCATGTTGTCCCACCAGCCTTCGCTCTTGTCCTGCCCGGCGTAGCTGCCGGCGACATGGTGCGAGGCATTCAGTGCGTGGCAGATCAGCACCGCGTTGGATTTGTCGGCGTTCAGGGTGCCGTAGGTCTCGTAGCTCAGGTCGTAGTCGCGAATAGACGCACCGCTTTGCAGCGGCAGGACGTCGTCAAAATGCATCGACAGAGGCGTGGCAATCAGCATGGATCAATCAAAACGAAAACCCGGCGCAGCTGAAAAAGCGGGCCGGGTCATCTGATCGGAGGCACAAGCCGTCTTTAGCAGAATTTCGGAACTCGCTGATTCCGGCGCCCGCAATCTGGAACAAATCGGCGCGTGGGTGAATGCCGCAAAGTATATCAACCCCGCTTCAGCCCAGCAGGGCCAA
>DATNBD010000027.1:0-2848 GCA_035572155.1 Rhodoferax sp. | reverse complement strand
GTGACGACGATGGGCCGATTGATGAGGATGGGATGCGCCAGCATGCAATCGAGCAGTTCGTCATCGGTCCATTTCGGGTCGTCCAGGTGCAACTCGGTATACGGAGTGCCTTTTTCGCGCAGCAGCGCCCGAACCGGGATGCCCATCGCCGCGATGAGCTCCTTGAGCTTTGCCCGGGTTGGCGGCGTTTTCAGGTACTCGATGACCTCGGGCTCGACCCCACTGCTGCGAATCATCGCCAGGGTGTTTCGGGAGGTGCCACAGGCGGGGTTGTGATAGATAGTGATTTCAGCCATGTGTTCGGTGGATCGTGGAGGTTTTACAGTCGTCGATTGGGTTCGGGATTTCATCATGCTCGAAACATCTGGCGAGGCCCAGACCCGCCATGCCACCGATGCACTGAGCGACGACAAAGGCCAGGGCGTTTGCAGGTGCAATCCCGGTGAAAGTATCGCTGAGCATCCGCCCCACGACGGCCGCCGGGTTGGCAAAGGACGTGCTGGACGTGAACCAATACGCCGCACCGATGTAGCAAGCGACCAGGGCACCGGCCTTGCCCTGGGGCGAGCGCAGGATGACGAATATCAGTCCGGCGGTCGCCACGGCTTCCGCCAGCCACAAGCCCCCGCCCCCGCGAACCTTGCTGCTGAGTTGCAGGACCGGCAGGTCGAACATGGCGTTCGCCAGCCAGGCACCGGCCACGGCGCCCAGCAACTGCACCCCAATGAACAGGGCGGCCGCCTTCGCCGGCGTGGCCGACTCCATGCCGCCCCTGGCCAGCATGACCAGCGACACCACGGGGTTGAAGTGGGCGCCACTGATGGGAGCCAGCGTCTCAATCAGCACGTAGAGGATGAAGACGGTGGCGAGCGTGTTGGCGAGCAAGGCGATGGCCCCATTGCCGCCACTCAGGCGCTGCGCCATGATGCCCGAGCCAATGACCGCGCACAGCAGCAGTGCGGTCCCCAAAAACTCCGCCGCCAGTTTCTGCCGTAGCCCAAACACAGCAGGCGTTGTCACGTCGGAGGGCATGACTTGGACACCATTTTTTTCTTCAGCAGCAGTTCGTCCCGGCGGCAAACAGCTCTGAGTAGAAAGCGATGCTCGCGGCGAGATTTTCAACATGAGCATGAACGTGGAAGCGTTTCATGAATGGCTCCTGGTGGTAGAGGGAAGAATCAGCATTTGCAAGCGTCTGCGGTTGCTTCGACAGCACAAGCTGCACCCTGGCAGCAGTTGGTGGTCAGGTAGCCGAGCAGCGCGTTCATGTTGTCGTAGGCGGCCCGGTAGATGAGGTTGCGGCTCGCGCGCTCCTGGGTTACCAACCCCGAGCCCATCAATTCTTTGAGGTGGAATGACAAGGTGGCAGGGGGTACATCCAGTGCCTCCTGAATGACGCCCGGCGTGAGGCCACTTTGACCCGTGACCACCAAGGCACGGAAGATCTCAAGCCGCAACGGGTGGGCAAGCGCCGCAAGGGCTTGAACAACTTCATTAGATTCCATATTTCGAGAATACTAGAAATATAAACAAAATGCAAACCTCCCGGAAATTTCTGCGTAACGACAGCGAACGTCCTGTGACTGCGGATGGTAGGCGCTGTTTTCGGGCAGGCCCAATGTCTGTATTGGGCACGTTGTTGGCCGCAGCCGGGTTATGCCTTGTTCGGATTGATCAGGTACTTGGTGCCGGTAGCACGCCGACCATAAACGGCGATCACTTCTGGCTGCAGCGCCTCGACCAGCGAGATCTCTTTCGAATAGCTGCTGGCAAAGGTGGTCTTCAGCTCCGCCGCCACGCGCTGCTTGAGGGTCTGCGTTGCGGCGGCGCCGATGCGCTGCAGGAACGGAAACAGCAGCCAGCCGCCCATGCCCCAGGCCATGCCGAAGTTGCGGTTGAACTCCGTCGGGCTGGTGTCCAGACCCCCATAGAGGTAAACCTGTTTGTGGGTGGCGGAGCCGTAGCGGCTGTACTCTTTGGCAGTGCGATTCAGCGCGGCCTCCATGCAGCTCAGGATGTGTCCGCCCAGCTTGCCGCCGCCGGTGGCATCGAAGGCAATGGTGGCGCCGGTATCCACCAACGCCTGCGTGAGGTCTTCCATGAACGTGGGCAGCGAGGTATCGCAGACATGCCTGGCACCGCTGCCTTTGAGCAGCGCCGCCTGCTCGGGCTTGCGCACGATGTTCACCAGGCCGATCTGATCCTTGATGCAAATCTTGTTGAGCATCTGGCCGAGGTTGGAGGCCGCCGCCGTATGAACCAGGGCTTTGTGGCCCTCACGCCGCATGGTCTCCACCATGCCGAGCGCGGTCAGCGGGTTGACGAAGCAGGAGGCGCCCTCGGCCGGCGTCGTGCCCTCCGGCAGCACCAGGCATTGATCGGCCTGGACGCAGCGGTACTGCGCGTACATCGCGCCGCCCAGCGCGGCCACGGTCTGGCCCAGCAGCGCCTGTGCCGCGCTGGATGACCCGGCCGCGACGACCACGCCGGCACCTTCGTTGCCTACCGGCAGGGGCTGGCCCAACCGTGCGGCCATGCCTTTCATCAGCTGCTGCGGAATCCGGGCTGTGACGACGGGGCTGTCCGGCGTGCCGGAGACCGTCGCCGTGCCCAGGTCGGCGGCGCCAAAGAGCAGCCCGATGTCGGACGGATTGATGGGCGTGGCTTCGATGCGCACCACCACTTCATCCGGCGCGGGGTCGGGGGTTGCGACGCTGAGCAGCGATATTTCCAGCTCGCCGCTGGCTTTCACGAGGGAGCGAAGCTGCAGTCCGGTGCGTGGGGAAGGGGTCGTCATGGTGTGATCCTTGGGACGGGGCGTTGATTGCGTTTGATTCTGGCACAGGGC
>DATNBD010000026.1:0-10240 GCA_035572155.1 Rhodoferax sp. | reverse complement strand
TGCACACCGATCGAGGCGTTGGTGGCCCCCGGCCCGCGCGTCACACAACAGATGCCCGGGCGGCCCGTGAGCTTCCCGTGTGCCTCGGCCATGAAGGCGGCCCCGCCCTCCTGGCGGCAGATGACGAATTTGATTTTGTCCTGGTACGCGTGAAAACCGTCCAGCACGGCCAGGTAGCTCTCGCCCGGCACGCCGAAGGCGAATTCGGTGCCCTGCGCGATCAGGCACTCGATCAGCAGATGTCCCGCCATTTGTTGGGTCATGGTTAGTTCGTGGAAATGGTTGGTGAAACGATGCTGTTTTGATTATCCCTGCTAGCCACCGCGGCGCGAATGACGGATGCTCTGGAAACTTCGTATTGCCAATTTAATTCACCACGTGGTTAAATCACGAGGCATGACGCCCCCGAAAACTCCTTCTCCCGTATTACCGCGCTCGCGCGACGCCGACCGCTCGCAACTCGCCATTCTGGCTGCGGCGCGCGAGGAGTTTTCCCAACACGGGTTCGCAGGCGGGAGGATCGACCGGATCGCCGAGCGGGCCGACATGAACAAGCGGCTGATCTACTATTACTTCGGCAACAAGGACGACCTGTTCCTGGCTGTGCTCGAGGGCACCTACGCCGACATCCGCGCGGCCGAGCAAAAACTGCACCTCACCGAGATCGACCCGGTGGAGGCGATCCGCCAGCTGGTGTCCTTTACTTGGCATTACCACCTCGATCACCCCGAGTTCATCAGCCTGCTCAGCAGCGAGAACCTGCTGCGCGCAGAACACCTGAAACGTTCCTCGCGCATCCGCGAAATGAACTCTCCGCTGGTGCAGTTGCTGGATACCGTGCTTGAGCGCGGGCGGCGCGACGGCCTGTTCCGCGCCGGCATCGATCCGGTTCAGCTCTACGTCTCCATCGCGTCACTGTGCTACTTCTACCTGTCGAACAACCACACACTGTCCACCATCTTCGGGCGCGATCTGCGCGCGCCCAAGGCGCTGGCGGAGCGGCTCTCGCACATGACCGAATTGGTGCTTGGTTACGCTCTGCGCTAGCGTGTAGCAAACGCGGCAGGGACCCCCGTAGTTACCCTCGATTGTTCAGAGTCTTGTTGACAGCCGGCCAGTTCGAGGCAAATAATTCACCAATTAGTTACATGCGAAGTTTGATTGCATGAACCTTCTGGAGATCCGTTCGATGCTGCGCAGATTCCTGCTGTCACCGGCCTTGAGGCCCTTTGTCCTGATCCTCATCCTGCTGGCGTTGTGGGACCTGGCCATCCGCCTGTTCAAGATCCCGCCCTACCTGATCCCGCAGCCCGAGAAGGTGGTGCAGCAACTTGTCGCCCAGTGGAGCTACCTGCTCCAGGAAAGCTACAAGACAACATTGGCCACGGTGGGCGGCTTCGGCCTGTCGATCCTGATCGGCATCCCGCTCGCGATGGTGATCGCCTACTCGCGCCTGGTCGAGTCATTCGTCTATCCGCTGCTGGTGTTCTCACAAAGCATCCCGAAGGTCGCGATCGCGCCGCTGTTCGTCGTGTGGTTCGGTTTTGGTATCTTCCCCAAGGTGATCTGCGCCTTCCTGCTGGGCTTTTTTCCGATCGTGGTGTCGACGGTCATGGGCTTCAAGTCGGTCGAGCCCGACATGCTGGATCTGGCGCGCTCGATGGGCGCCAGCCGCCTGCAGACCTTCTTCAAGATCAGCTTGCCACAGGCAATGCCGGCCATCTTCAGTGGCCTTAAGGTGTCGGTCACGCTGGCCGTCGTCGGCGCGGTCGTCGGTGAATTCGTCGGCTCCAACTCCGGCATCGGCTACGTACTGCAGGTGGCCAACGGCAACTTCGACCTGCCATTGATGTTCGCCGGACTCCTGGTGCTTTCGACCATCGGCGTGCTGTTGTTCCTGGTGGTCGACGTGGCCGAGCGCCTGATGGTCCCGTGGCACGCCTCGCAGCGCCAGGTGTTTTGATAGTTCCCTTTCCATCAATCTCAATTTCAACTCAAGGAGACAAACGGTGAAAAAACTCTTTCCCACCCTGCTCGCGGGCATCGCCGCTGTGGCGTTTGCCGTAACCCCGCTCCAGACCCAGGCTCAGACCCAAAGCAAACCCCATGACAAAGTGACGCTGATGCTGAACTGGTACCTGTATAGCGAGCACGCGCCCTTCTTCCTTGGCAAGGAGCGCGGCTTCTATGCCGACGAAGGTATCGACCTGGACATCCAGGAAGGCCGGGGTTCCGCCGTGACGGCACAGGCCGTGGCGGCCAAGTCGGCCACCTTCGGCTACATCGACGTCACCACGATGATCAAGGCGGCCGCCAAGGGCGCGCCGCTCATGTGTGTCGGTGTACTGTTCCAGGTCAGTCCCATGTCGGTCATGGCTTTTTCCGACAAGAACATCAAAACGCCCAAGGACATCATCGGCAAGACCGTCGCCATCACCCCCGGCGACTCGATGTCGCAAATGTGGCCCCTGTTCCTGAAGGTCAATCACATCCAGCCTGATCAGATCAAGACCGTTTCGGGCGACGCCCAGACCAAACTCAATGCCGTCATCAGCGGCCGGGCCGACATGCTGCTGGGCTACGTGATGGATCAGGCCATCAAGCTGCAGGACGCGACCGGCAAGCCCGTCACGCCCATTCGATTCGCCGACTCCGGCGTGAACCAGATCAGTTCCGGCATCATCGTCAACAAGGACCTGCTGACCGAGAACCCCGATCTGGTCCGGCGCTTCATGCTCGCGTCCACCAGGGCCGTGGAAGCGGCGGAAAAAGACCCTGAGGCCGCCGTCGATGCCATGCTCAAGGCCAAGCCCACGGCCGGTGTGCGCAAGACTCTGCTGGTGGGCCTGAAGCAAAGCATCGCGCTTTACCACACCCCGGAAACCGCGCACCAGCGCCCCTTCCGCGTGAGCATGGACAACGTGAACAACACGCTCGACCTGCTGGTGAAATACGGCGGCATGGACCCCGCCACGCGCGGCAAGCCGCAAGACTATGTGACGCTCGACTACCTGCCTCCTGCCGACGGGCATTGAGTGATCCGCCGTCTATCTCTCCGTTTTCTTCCCCCATCATGCCCAACGACACACTGATCGAAGCCCGTGGCGTCACCAAGATTTACCAGACCAAGGACGGTCCGGTTGAATCTCTCAAGCCCCTGGATTTCTCCATTCGCGAAGGCGAATTCATCTCGGTCGTGGGGCCCTCGGGCTGCGGGAAGAGCACCTTGCTCAAAATGGTGGCGGGTCTGCTGCCCACATCGGGTGGTATGTTGACCCTCGCCGGCAAACCCATCAAAGGACCTCAGAGGGACGTGGGGATCGTGTTCCAGAACGCGGTGTTGCTGGCCTGGCGCAGCGTGCTCGACAATATCCTGCTACAGGCGGAAATGCGCCACATGCCGATGCAACAGGCGCGTGAAAAGGCCAGGCAGCTCATGGACATGGCCGGCCTTGCGGGCTTCGAGGGCAAGTATCCGTGGCAACTGTCGGGCGGCATGCAACAGCGCGCCTCCATCTGCCGAGCCCTGCTGCACGACCCGGCCGTGCTGCTGATGGACGAGCCGTTCGGCGCCCTCGACGCGATGACGCGCGAGAAGATGAACCTGGAACTGCAGCGCATCTGGTCGCAGTCGAAGAAGACCGTGCTGCTGATCACCCACAGCATCCCCGAGGCGATCTTCCTGTCGGACCACGTGATTGTGATGAGTGAGCGCCCGGGCTCGATCGCCGCCGTCTACGACATCGATTTGCCGCGCCAGCGCACGCTGGACATGATGGGCTCGCCCGAGTTTTCCGAGTACGCGAAAAAGGTGCGCGCGCACTTTTACTCGCACGGCATTCTCGACCACTAGACCGCGACAACATCTTTCTTTTAACCTGGACGCAGATGACGGCCATGGCAGCGCTTCGCTTTTTTATCGACGACATCCGCTTTTTCGAGCGCGACGTGGCGCTGCGCCTGCCGTTCCGCTTCGGGGTGGCCACGCTCACGTCATGTCCGCAGGTCCACGTGCAGGCGCGCATCCGGTTTGCCGACGGCAGTACGATGCCGGGTTGCGCGGCCGAGATGATGGTGCCCAAGTGGTTCGACAAGAACACGGCACTGTCCAATGAAAACAATTTTGAGCAGTTGCGCACGGCGCTCAAGCTCGCACGCAGCGCCTACACCGCCGAGCCCGTCGCGCGCACGGCGTGGGGCCACTTTGCCGCGCACTACGACGCGGTGCTTGCGGCTGGCGCACAGGCCGGTCTCAACCCGCTGGTGGCAAGCTACGGTCCGGCCCTGATCGACCGTGCCGTGCTCGACGCGCTGTGCCTGCACTTGCAATGCAGCTTCGCGCAGGCCATGGCCGCCAATGCCGCGGGCGCGGCGCCGCGCGACCTGGACGCCACGCGCGATCTCGCGAGCTTCGACATCGACGCTTTCCTGGCGCGCCGCATGCCCGTGACGCAGATCGCCGCGCGCCATACCGTGGGCTTGCTCGACGCCATCGGCCAGGCCGACCGGCCCCTTGATGCGCCCAACGACGGCCTGCCCTGTACCCTGGCAGAAGTGGTGGCGCGCTACGGCCACCGCCACTTCAAGCTCAAGCTCGGCGGCGATGCCGCGGCCGATCTGGCGCGGCTGCGCGAAATTTCAAATCTCATCAGCACGCGCGCCGAAGTCGTCACGCTCGACGGCAACGAACAATATGCCGATGCCGCAGCCTTCGCCGATTTCCTCGACCGGTTCGAAGCTGCGCCGGCGCTGGCGCCGCTGCGCGCCAGGGTCGCGTTTGTGGAGCAGCCGATCCGGCGCGACCAGACACTGCAATGCGATGTGTCGGCCCTGGCCCGGCGCATGCCGCTGCTGGTGGACGAGTCCGACAGCACCTTGCGCTCTTTCGTGCAGGCGCGCGCCGTGGGCTACACCGGCATCTCCAGCAAGAGCTGCAAGGGCGTCTACAAGTCCATCCTCAACGCGGCCCGCTGCGCGCTCTGGAGCGCCGCCGAAGGCAAAACCTACTTCCAGTCGGGCGAGGACCTGACGATGCAAGCCGGTGTCGGCGTGCAGCAGGACCTCGCGCTGGTCGGCTGGCTCGGCCTGCCGCATGTGGAACGCAACGGCCACCACTATGTCAACGGCATGGCGGCGCTGCCGGCGCAGGAACAGCTCGCATTCCAGGCCGATCACCCCACGCTTTACGAAACCTCGGCCGGCGCGGTGCGCTTGGCACTTCGCGACGGTCTGATCGACCTGCACTCACTCGCCTGCCCCGGCTTCGCCACCGCGAAACCCGGAGCCGGTATTTCCTGGGACGCCATGCGTTCCGCGTATTGATTCAAGAAAGGAGTCCACCATGGCTACTCAACGACTCGGCCTCATCATGCACGGCGTCACCGGCCGCATGGGCATGAACCAGCACCTGATCCGATCCATCTGCGCGATTCGCGCGCAGGGCGGCGTGACTCTGTCCAACGGGGACAAGGTGATGCCCGACCCGATCCTGATCGGGCGCAACGCCGAGAAGATCGAGGCGCTGGCCAAGGCGCACGGCATCGCGCGCTGGGGCACCGACCTCGACGCCGCGCTCGCGAACAAGGATGACACCATCTTCTTCGACGCCGGCACCACACAGATGCGCCCCACCCTGCTCGCCAAAGCCATTCGTGCCGGCAAGCACGTGTACTGCGAAAAACCAATCGCCACCAACCTCAACGAAGCCGTCGAGATCGCCCGCCTCGCGCAGAACTCGGGCCTCAAGCACGGCGCGGTGCAGGACAAGCTGTTCCTGCCCGGCCTGCGCAAGCTCGACATG
The DNA here is from genome assembly GCA_035572155.1 of Rhodoferax sp. Taxonomy (GTDB): domain Bacteria; phylum Pseudomonadota; class Gammaproteobacteria; order Burkholderiales; family Burkholderiaceae_C; genus Rhodoferax_A. The sequence continues at coordinate 4,440 of DATNBD010000026.1, read as the reverse complement.
CTGCGCCGCGCGGGCTTCTTCGGCAAGATGCTCTCGGTGCGGCTGGAGTTCGGCTACTGGGTGTTCGAGGGCGATCTGCAGCCGATCCAGCGCCCGAGCTGGAACTACCGCAAGGAGGATGGCGGCGGCATGATCCTGGACATGATGTGCCACTGGCGCTACGTGCTGGACAACCTGTTCGGCGAGGTGAAATCCGTCTCCTGCATCGGCGCCACGCATATTCCGCAGCGTTGGGACGAGGCCGGCAAGCCCTACACCGCCACCGCCGACGACGCAGCCTACGCCACGGCGGAGTTGACCGGCCACAATGGCGAGCCGGTGATCGCACAGCTCAACATGTCGTGGGCCACGCGCGTGCGCCGCGACGACCTCGTGACCTTCCATGTGGACGGCACGCACGGCTCGGCCGTGGCCGGCCTGTCCAGCTGCCGCGCCCAGTCGCGCGTGACCACGCCGCGTCCGGTGTGGAACCCCGACGAGAAGCAGTCAATGAACTTCTTTGACCAGTGGCAGGAAGTGCCCGACTCGCAGGTCTATGACAACGGCTTCAAGATCCAGTGGGAGCATTTCATCCGCCACGTGGTGGAGAACGCCCCCTACAAATGGACCTTGCCCGAAGGCGCCAAAGGGGTACAGCTGGTCGAAGTGGCGCTGGAGTCGTGGCGCGAGCGTCGCTGGGTCGATGTCCCGGAACTACAGATTTGATAGCTGCATGTCAGCGCCCCATATGGGCTACAGCCTCATTTGACTTGAAATTTCTGCGGACCACTGCATGGCACTGACCCTCACCCTCCCCACCGCGAGCGGCAAGCTCGCGCCCTACACCCTGCACGGCAGCGTGCCAGTGAAGCCGGCGCCTGGCACAGCCTTCAACCGCATCGCCTACTCCGCCGCGCACGTCGTGGCCGACCCGCTCGCGGCCGTTGACCCGTGGCTGCAGGCCGCCGTCGACTGGGACGCGACTATTCGCTACCGGCGCCACCTCTGGTCGCTCAGCCTGGGCGTGGCCGAAGCGATGGACACGGCCCAGCGCGGCATGGGCCTGGACTGGGCCACCTCGCTGGAGCTGATCCGCCGCTCGCTCGATGCGGCGAAGGACGTACCCGGCGCGCTGGTCGCTTCCGGCTGCGGCACCGACCACCTGAACATCGACGATGTCAAGAGCGTCGATGACGTGATCCGCGGCTACGAGGAGCAGATGGAAGCCATCGAAGCGCTCGGCGGAAAGCTGATCGTCATGGCCAGCCGCGCGCTCGCGCGCGTCGCGAAGAGCCCGGCCGACTACGAGCGCGTGTACGACCGCGTGCTCCGGCAGGCGAAGCGGCCTGTGGTGCTGCACTGGCTCGGCGACATGTTCGACCCCGCACTCTCCGGCTACTGGGGAGCGAAGGACGTTGACGCCGCGATGGACACGGCGCTGGGCATCATCGCGGCGAACGCGGGCAAGGTCGATGGCATCAAGATTTCGCTGCTCGACAAGGACAAGGAAATCGCCATGCGCCGGCGCCTACCGGCTACCGGAGGGGCTGACGGAAAAGGCGTTCGCATGTACACGGGCGACGACTTCAACTACGCCGAACTGATCGCCGGCGACGGCTTCGGCGGCGAACCGACGCATGGGAAAAGCGACGCGCTGCTCGGCATCTTTGACGCCATCGCGCCCGCTGCGAGCGCCGCACTCGGTGAACTGGCGCAAGGCCATGTCGAGAAGTTTCACGCTATCCTCGGCCCCACGGTCGCGCTGTCGCGCCACATCTTTGCCGCGCCCACGCGCTTCTACAAGACCGGCGTCGTGTTCATGGCCTGGCTCAACGGCCACCAAAGCCACTTCAGCATGGTCGGCGGCCAGCAGAGCACGCGCTCGCTCGTGCATTTTGCCGAACTGCTGCGCCTGGCCGACGCGGCCAATCTGCTGGAGCAGCCCGAACTCGCGGTGCACCGCATGAAGACGCTGCTCGCCCTGCACGGCGTGGAGGGCTAGTCATGAGCCCCCACGCTCATCACTTTGTGTATCGCTGCCCCCCGAGGTGGCACTCAGTGCCCTTCGGGCGGCCGGGCGGGCACTGACCATGCGTGATTTCTCGCAGGACCACCACTGGCTGTCCATCAACACCGCCACCGTGCGCAAGCAGTGGCCGCTCGACCGCATCATCGACGAATGCGCCCGGCGCGGCATCCGCGCCATCAGCCCCTGGCGCGACCAGGTCGCGGCCGTCGGCATCGACCACGTGGCAAAGCAGCTCAAGGCCCATGGCATGGGTTTGTCGGGCTACTGCCGCGGCGGCTTCTTCCCGGCAGCCGATGCGGCAGGGCGCCAGGCGGCGCTTGATGACAACCGCCGCGCCATCGACGAAGCGAAGATGCTGGATGCGCCCTGCCTGGTGCTGGTGGTCGGCGCCCTGCCCGGCGCGCTCGAAGGCAAGCCGCAGTACAAGGACATGGCCCGCGCCCGCAGCGAGGTGCGCGACGGCATTGCGGCCTCACTCGAATACGCGCGCTCGTGCGGCATGCCGCTGGCCATCGAGCCGCTGCACCCGATGCAGGCGGCCGAACGCGCCTGCGTCAACACGCTGGAGCATGCGCTGGACCTGTGCGATGAGCTGGACCCCGAGCGCACGGGCATGCTGGGCGTGGCACTCGACATCTACCACGTCTGGTGGGACCCGAAACTCGAGCAGCAGATCGCACGCGCCGGGGCCGGCCGGCAGCAGCGCCAAAGCTCACGCCTGCTGGCCTACCACGTCTGCGACTGGCTCGCGCCGACACGCGACCTGCTCAACGACCGCGGCATGATGGGCGACGGTGTCGTCGAATTGAAAAAGATCCGGGGCTGGGTCGAGCAGGCCGGCTACCAGGGTTTCAGCGAGGTGGAAATCTTCTCGGAGCTCGACTGGTGGCAGCGGCCCGGCGCAGAGGTGCTGGACACCTGCATCGCGCGGCACCGCAGCGCAGTCTGAGCAGCGGTCAAGCGTGCCGGCACCCAGTCGGCCGTCCCGATCGCTGACCCAAAAACACCTGCGCAATGATGCCCGTCGAAATCACGACCAGCACATAGTCGCCTCCGGTTTGCACTCACTGGTAACCTCGCGGCGGAGCACTGAGGTGGTGACCGTGCCAGTCATCCACAACGTACTGGCGGTTGCGGTATTCCCGGGACAGATGGCCGCCACGGTAGAAGTTATGGTCCGGACCGGCGCCGCGCCCGCGATGGGCATTCATCGGGCCGTGCATCTGATGCGGTGGCGCGCCCACATTTCCGCTGTGCGGATTCGGGTTGTCAATTTGCGCCAGCGCTGCCCCGCTAAATACTACCTACTGCCGACATCGCAGCGACCAAGCAACGCGGCATCCGGGCATCAGGGATCAGCAGGATTCTTGAGTTCCTTGACTTCCACGTCCTGCACATCCTGTGGCTTGCGTTGCGTCGGGGTACCCTGCCCGAAACGGGTCGAGCCGCGCGGCCAGCGATCCGCCGCGTGATAGAAGCGGCTCCACTGCGCGCGCGGATCGACGCGAAAGACCCAGGGACTCACGGGCCGGCCGGTCAGTCGTGCCCAGAGCCGGCGCACACCCCACAGCGCCAGCAGCACCGTCGCCGCCAGCAACAGGCTGGCGATGAAAACCAGCGCCATGAGCAGTAAAACCACGCGCAACACAAAGCGGATAACCGCGGCAATCGGATCAGACACAGTGGATTCCTTTGCCGGAATTTGAACACACCCGGCCTGGCATGCGGCCTATGATGGGCAACTCCACGGAGGCGCGAATGGAATTCAAGGATTACTACAAGGTCATGGGGCTGGCGCGCGACGCGACTCAGGAGGACATCAAGCGCGCACACCGGCGGCTGGCGCGCAAATACCATCCGGACGTCAGCAAGGAGCACAACGCCGAGAAGCAATTCAAGGAGGTCGGCGAGGCCTACGAGGTGCTGCGCGACCCGGAAAAGCGTGCGGCCTACGACCGGCTCGGACCCAACTACCAGGCCGGGCAGGATTTCCGCCCGCCGCCCGACTGGAACGCGGGTTTCGAATCCGCGGGCGCCGGTGCCGATGGCGCCGGTTCGGAAGACTACAGCGATTTCTTCGAGTCGCTTTTCGGGCGCAGCTTTGGCAGCGGACGCGGCGCGCGCGGCGCCCAGGCCTCGTTCCATGCGCAGGGCGAGGACCGCCACGCCAAAATCCAGATCGACCTGGAGGACGCTTACCACGGCGCCACGCGCATCATCTCGCTGCAAATGCCGCAGGTGGATGCCCAGGGGCATGTATCAACGCGCGAGCACCAGATTGAATTCACCATTCCGCGCGGCATCCGGGCCGGCCAGCACATTCGTCTGGCGGGTCAGGGCTCGCCCGGCATCGGCCAGGGCGGCGCCGGGGATCTGTACCTGGAAGTCGAATTTCGCACGCATGCGCACTACCGTGTGGATCGGCACGACGT